>JANJSZ010000289.1 GCA_024711405.1 Acidovorax sp. | reverse complement strand
CACCGAAGCCCCGCGCGGCACTAACGGCAAGCGCCCGCTGTTCATCTTGCTGGACGGCACCTGGCCCGAGGCGCGCCGGATGTTTCGCAAAAGCCCCTATCTGGATCGCCTGCCCGTGCTCCGCCTGCAGCCCGGGCAACGCTCACGCTACCGCCTGCGCCACACCCCGCACGATGACCACCTGTGCACCTGCGAGGTGGCGGCCCTGTGCCTCGAACTGGCCGGCGAGACCCGCGCGGCGCAGACGCTGGAGGCTTACCTCGACGTGTTCACCCACCACTACCTGCAGGCCAAGAACCAGCTGCCCGTGGACGAGGGCGATGTGCTGCACCAGCGCCTGCGCGATGTGAGCACAATGGCCTGAGCCTGCGCGCGCAGGGCGCCGGTGCCTTACAGTAGCCGCCCTGCTGGCTGCAAGCCAGGCCCACCCCCAACACACCAGCCCCCAGGGCTCCCCCCCCCATGACCAAAGACCTGGCACGACAGAACGAACTCAAACCCATGGCCCTGTGTGAGCCCTGCCAGGGCATCCAGCGCAACTGGCGCAAGGCGCCCGGCCACGCCGAACTGGTGCAGCGCGGCAACCGCAAGGAAAACCGCGACCACGGTGAAGTGACCATCACCCGCTATGTGTGCGACCGCTGCGGCACAGCCTGGGAGTACGAGAACGACAAGACCAACCAGAAGGCCGGCTGGTCGGTGGTGGGGCGCTGAGAACCTGTGCACGACCCCTGCGAGACCCTGCACGGGTTCCAAGGCAGAGGTACTTGAAAACCATGGCTGCCAGCGCTGGATGGATAAGCGCTGGTGGCCATTCTGGTTGAAGTTTTCCATCGTTTGGAACCCTGGCGCAGGTCCCGGTGAATCGCATGCAGCGCTGCGCGAAGAAATTTTCAGTAACTACACCGCACCGCAGATGCGGCACCTTTTCACCGCATCCGTGTCCCACCTGCATTCCAGGAGACCACCCATGCTGCATCGCCGACGATTTCTGACCGCCACCACCCGCGCCATGGCCCTGGGGGGTGCGGCGCTGCTGGGGGTGCGCGGAGCGCAGGCCCAGCCCAGCTACACCGTGCCGCTGGCACAGTTGCAGGAGATGGTGGGGCAGAAGTTTCCGCGCAGCCTGCCGGTGCAGGGGCTGCTGGATTTGACGGTGCAGGCGCCGCGCCTGCGCCTGCTGCCCGAGGTGAACCGCCTGGGCGCGGCCATGGCGGTGGATGCGGCAGGCCCCGCGCTGCGGCGCAGCCATGCGGGCAGTTTCGATGTGGAGTTTGCGCTGCGCTACGAGGCCAGCGACCGCAGCCTGCGCGCCCACCAGATCCGGCTGGGGCCGCTGGATTTCCCCACCCTCAAGCCCGCCGTCACCGAACTCCTCAACGCCTACGGCCCGGTGCTGGCCGAGCAGGCGCTGCGCGAAGTCACCCTGCACCAGCTGCGCCCGCAGGACACGGCCGTGTTCGACGGCCTGGGGCTGCAGCCGGGACCCATCACGGTGACGGCCAAGGGGCTGACGGTGGCCTTTGTGCGCCAGCAGCCTTGAATCCGCTGCGGTGCGTAATGCTTCTGTTTTGATCGCTGTTGGCGCTTGATACACAAGCACTTTTGGTGTATTTCATCCAAAACATGCTGTCCAGAGAGGCTGTGCGCCTTGCACGATGTCCAAAGGGGCCCCTGCCACCGTCCTGCACAGTGCACCGCAGTGTTCCATCCGGCGCACTTTCGCGTGGCAGCGTTGGCCCCATATTTCACCCATCTGCCGCCCCATCGTGGTGGCTCATCTGCCAAGGAGTCCCTGATGCCGTCGTCCCCAACCACCGCCACCCTGCCCATCGTGCAGGCCCAGGCGCTGGGCCCGCTGTGGCCCACGATGGACCCGTTCCTGTTCTGCGCCCACCATGACGATGCCTACCCGGCAGGCAACGGCGCCTTTGCGCCCGCCGTGTCGCTGGAAGACCGCCAGATCGGCAGCGACTTCAGCCGCAAGGACGGCTGGAGCATGTACCACGGCGATACCGTGCCCGGTTTTCCGGGCCACCCGCACCGCGGTTTTGAAACCGTCACGCTGGTGCGCAAGGGGCTCATCGACCACTCCGACTCGCTGGGCGCGGCCGCGCGCTTTGGTGGTGGCGATGTGCAGTGGGTCACGGCCGGCAAGGGCATCGTGCATTCGGAGATGTTTCCGCTGCTCAACGCCACCGCGCCCAACCCGCTCGAACTCTTTCAGATCTGGCTGAACCTGCCGGCGAAGAACAAGATGGTGGCGCCGCACTTCACCATGCTGTGGAACGAGCGCATCCCGCGCCTGGTGCACCAGGATGCCGCAGGCCGTGCCACCACGGTGACGGTGGTGGCGGGGGCCTTGCCCGGCGCGCCTGCACCGCTGGCGCCGCCGCCCGAATCGTGGGCCTCGCAGCCCGAGGGCGACGTGGCCATCTGGACGCTGCACCTGGCGCCCGGCGCGCAGTGGACGCTGCCCGCGGCACAAGGCCAGGGCACGCGCCGCATGCTGTACTTCTTCGTGGGCGACAGCCTGCGCGTGGGGCCGCAGGACGTGGACCGCCACGCCGCGCTGGAGGTGGTAGCCGGCCACGACTGGCTGCTGACCAACACCGGCACCAGCGCCGTCGAATGCCTGCTGCTGCAGGGCCAGCCGATTGGCGAGCCCGTGGCGCAGTACGGCCCCTTCGTGATGAACACGCAGGCCGAGATCATGCAGGCCATGAACGACTACCGCCGCACCCAGTTTGGCGGCTGGCCCTGGCCCGAGCAGGACCCGGTGCATGGCACCGAGTCACGGCGGTTTGCGCGCTACCCTGGTGCGGATGCAGACGAGGTGCCCGCGCCTGTGTGAGTCAGTACGCCAGGTGCTCGGCGAGGAAGTCGACGACGGCACGCACGCGCGGCGCCAGCCCCCGGCCACCCGGGTACAGCAGGTAGAAGCGGTCTTCGTCCGATCGCTCCTGGAAGTCGGCCAGCAACGACACCAGGGTACCGGCCGCCAGGTCCGCAGCGATGTGGAAGTTGGCCAGCCGAACCACCCCCAGACCCACCAGGGCCAGCGTGCGCAGCAGCTCGCCCTGATTGGCGCCCACGTGGTTCGGAATGTCGATCGTCTTGAGCGCATCGTCCTCGTGGAAGGTCCATGCGTTCCAGTGCATGCGGATCGTGAAGTTCAGGCAACGGTGGCGCAGCAGGTCGTCGGGTACCTGCGGCGTGCCGTGCCGGCTTAGATAGTCGGGCGAGGCGGCAATCACCCACGGGCGCCGCATCAGGGGGCGGCCGACCAGTGACAGCTCGGTAGGCCGGCCGCTGTGGATCGCCACGTCGATCCCCTGTTTGGCGAAGTCGCCGCGCTCGGTGCCCAGCAGGAACTCCAGCCGCAGCTGGGGGTGCTTGTCCAGCAAGGCGGGCAGGTGCGGTGCGATCAGGTACTTGGCCGTGGTGAGTGCGGTGTGGATGCGCACCACGCCCGACACTTCGGCATCCGCCGCATTCACGGCGTTCTCGGCTTCGGCCATGGCCTCCACCACGCGCTGGCTGGCCATGCGGAATTTCTCACCCTCCTGCGTGAGGCGAATGGCCCCTGCGATGCGCTCGAATAAGCGCACATTCAGCCGGGTTTCCAGCCGCGCGATGAGCTTGCTCACGGCCGAAGGCGAGAGCTCCAGCTTGCGCCCCGCGCCCGAGAAGCTGCCTTCCTCCACGACGCGCAGGAATACGGTCAGTTCGCCAAATTTATCCATAGGTCTGGGGGTGATGCTGTGAAATCGGTTCACACGCCCTGTGCCTGGCCGTGCGTTGTCTCTGGGGCACTGACTGTACAGAATGGCCACGAAGGCCTTGCACAGCGATGTGCAGGACACCCTGAACAAAGACCACTCAACGGAGACAAGGCACATGACCAAGACCCTGGTGCGCATCGGCTCGGGCGCCGCCTGGTGGGGCGACCGCGTGGAGCCGGCCGCCCTCAACGCCGAGCGCGGAGAACTCGACTACCTGTGCTTTGAGACCATGGCCGAGGCCACGGTCTCGGCTGCCCAGGTGCGCGCACGGCGCGACCCGTCCTTTCCCGGCTACGACACCTACCTCGATGACCGCATGCGTGCGGTGCTGCCGGCCTGCATGCGGCAGGGAACGCGCATCGTCACCAACCAGGGCTGGATCAACCCCAAGGGCGCGGCAGAGCGCATCGTGGCGCTGCTGCGCGAGCTTGGCATCACTGGCGTGAAGGTGGCTGCCGTGGGCGGCAGTCTGATCACCGACCACGTGCTGGAGCTGGCCGACACCATTCTGGAAAACGGCCAGCCCACGCGCACGCTGCAATCGACACTGATCTCGGCCGAGGCGTACATGGGCGCCGAACCTATCGTGGAGGCGCTGCGCGCCGGTGCGCAGATCGTGGTCACAGGGCGCGTTGCCGACCCTTCGCTGTTCCTGGCGCCCCTGATGTTCGAGTTCGGCTGGGACCCGCTGGACCACGAGAAGATTGGCGCGGGCACGGGCATCGGCCATCTGCTGGAGTGCGGCGCGCAGGTCACCGGCGGCTACTTTGCTGACCCGGGCTTCAAGGACGTTCCCGATCCGTGGAACTTCGCTTTTCCGATTGCCGACGTGGAGCCCAGCGGCGCAGTGACCCTGTCCAAGGTGGCCGGCACGGGCGGTGCGATCACGCTGCAGACGGTGAAGGAGCAGATGCTGTACGAGGTGCACGACCCTGCCAACTACCTCACGCCCGACGTGGTGGCCGACTTCACGCAGGCGCACCTCACGCAGGTGGGGCCGGACCGGGTGCGCGTCACGGGCCTGACAGGCAAGCCGCGAACGCCCACGCTCAAGGTGTCCATGGGCTGCACGGAAGGCTTCATCGGCGAGGACATGTTCTTCTATGCCGGCCCGGGCGCCTTGCGGCGCGCCGAGCTGGCCAGGAAGGTGCTGCAGGAGCGCTTCAAGATCGTGAAGCTCGACGCCGAAGAGACGCGCATCGATTTTCTGGGCATCAATGCCGTGCATGGCGCGGCCACTCCAGATAACGCTTCCGAGCCGTACGAGATTGCGGTCCGCGTGGCGGCCCGGACCCGCACCCGCGAGGAAGCTGCCAAGGTGGGCCGCGAGGTGGACGGCATGGCGGTCTCCGGTATCGCCCACACCGGCAAACGCGTGCCGCACCAGGAGCGAACGCGCGAGGTGATCGGCGTCTGGTCCGCCCTTGTGCCGCGTGAACAAGTGCCGGCGCACATCGACTACTTCCAGAGCTGAGCAGGAATTTCCATGCAAGTAATGCTGCAACATCTGGCCCATGCGCGTTCGGGCGACAAGGGCAACACCTCCAACATCGCCGTTTTCGCCTACGAGCCGGCTTTCTATCCCTTGCTCAAGGAACAGCTCACTGCCGAGCGCTTCAAGGCGTTCTACGGCGAGGCCATCACCGGCGAGGTACTGCGCTACGAGGTGGACAATATCGAGGCGCTGAACTTCGTGGCGCATGGCGCCCTGGGCGGCGGCGTATCGCGTAGCCTGTCGGTCGACAACTACGGCAAGGCGCTGTCTGCGGCCGTGCTGGGTTTTGTGATGGACGTGCCCGATACGCTGCGACCGCTGCTGCGCGGCCAGTCACTGCTGTGAGCCAGGGGACGGGCGTGATGGTGACGCATCCGCACGTGGCGCCTGAATGGCTTGCCTTGCGGCAGGAAGACATTCTGGAACCGGACCAGCCCATCATCGATCCGCACCACCATCTGTGGGAGCGGTCCGGCGGCTACTTTGCCCGCGAACTGATGGAGGACCTGGGTGCCGGCCACCGGGTGGAGGCCACGGTGCACGTGCAATGCCACCACGGCTATCGCGGCGCAGGCCCCGATGCGTTGCGGCCTGTGGGAGAAACCGAATTCGCGGTGCGCATGGCGAACGAGGCCCTCGCGTCCGGCTGCCGCACGCAAGTGTGCGCAGGCATCGTGGGGTTCGCGGATCTGCAGTTGGGTGCCGCGGTGGACGAAGTGCTGATGGCCCACATCGAGGCCGGACAAGGCCGGTTTCGGGGCGTGCGCCGCCTGAGCGCCACCGATACGGCCGTGCGCACGCATCTGCCGCCCCTGGCACTCCACCTGCTGGCCGACGCGGCATTCCGCCAGGGTTTTGCACGACTGCAGCCGCTGGGGCTGTCGTTCGACGCATGGCTTTTTCACCCCCAGATCGACGAGCTGGCGAGCCTGGCCTCGGCGTTTCCCGACACGGCCATCGTGCTCGACCACCTGGGCACGCCGCTGGGAGTGGGCAGCTACCGGGCGGCGCGCGCAGAGGTCTTTGCCGCTTGGCGCTCTGCCATGGCGGAGCTGGCGCGGCGGCCCAACGTGAGCATCAAGCTCGGTGGACTGGCGATGGCTCTGGTGGGGTTCGACTTTCACGAACAGCCCCTGCCGCCAGCGTCCGAACAGCTTGCGCAGCAGTGGCGTCCGTACATTGAGAACTGCATCGAACTCTTCGGCGTGGACCGCTGCATGTTCGAGAGCAACTTTCCGGTGGACAAAGGCATGTGCAGCTACGCGGTGCTGTGGAACGCATTCAAGCGCATTACCCGCGGTGCATCGCAGCGCGAGAAGGATGCGCTCTTTCACGACACGGCTGCGCGTTTCTATCGATTGCAACCGGTACCCACTACAAACAGGAGACAGACATGAAAAAAGGTTTTCGCTTTTCCCGCGCCGCGTGCGCAGTTTTGCTGCTCACGGCGGGCGCCGCCGGCGCGCAGCAGGGCATCTCCGATGGGGTGGTCCGCATCGGGCTGCTGCTGGACATGTCGGGCCCTTACTCCGATATCGGCGGAGCCGGCTCCGTGCTGGCTGCGCGCATGGCCGTTGAGGACTTTGGCGGCAAGGTGCTTGGCAAGCCCGTCGAGGTGGTGTACGCGGACCACCAGAACAAACCCGACATCGCCTCCACGAAGGCGCGCGAGTGGTTCGATACCCAGAAGGTCGACGCCATCACCGATGTGGCCTCCAGCGCCACGTCGATCGCGGTGGTCAACGTGGGCAAGGACAAGAACAAGCCGGTGCTGATTGCCGCCGCGGCCGGGGGCTCCAGCCGCCTGACCAACGAAGACTGCAGCAACATCAGCATCCACTGGACCTACAACACCTACACGCTGGCCAGCGTGACGGCCAATGCGCTGACCAAGGCCGGTGCCGACACGTGGTACTTCGTCACGGCCGACTACACCTTCGGGCAGTCGCTGGAGCAGGACACCGCCGACACCGTCAAGGCCGCTGGCGGCAAGGTGCTGGGATCGGCACGCCATCCACTGAATGCAAGCGATTTCTCGTCCTACATCGTGCAGGCGCAGGCGTCGCAGGCGAAGGTGATCGGTCTGGCGAATGCGGGCACCGACACCATCAGCGCCATCAAGGAGGCCAACGCGTTCGGGCTGGGACGGTCGGGCAAGCAGTCCATCGCAGCGCTGCTGATGTACATCAGCGACGTGCACGCACTCGGTTTGAAGACCGCCCAGGGGATGGTGCTGACCGAAGGCTTCTACTGGGATCTGGACGAAAAGACCCGTGCCTGGTCCAAGCGGTTCTTTGAGCGCCACAAGCGCATGCCCACGTCGGCGCAGGCGGGCGAGTACTCGGCCGTCATCCACTACCTCAAGTCCGTGGAGGCTGCGGGCACGGACGGCACACAGGCTGTGATGGCCAAGATGCGTGAGCTGCCGGTGAACGACGGCGTCTTTACCGGCGAGGGCTGGATCCGCCCCGATGGCGCCATGGTCCACCCGATGTACCTGGCGCAGGTCAAGAAGCCCGGGGAATCCAAGTACCCCTGGGACTACCTGCACATCAAGGCGAAGGTGCCAGCGGACCAGGCCTTCCAGCCGCTGTCGGCCAGCAAATGCACCCTGGTGAAGAAGTAGCCGCCGCGCGGCCGTAAAAATCGACACAGAATATGGAGACAAGCATGTACAGCAATACACACAAGATCCTTCGGTGCTGGCTCGGGGCCGCACTGCTCGTGGCGATGGGCGCTGCCGCCCACGCACAGGCATACCCCACCAAGCCGGTGCGCATCATCGTTCCGTACCCTGCCGGAGGCACCACGGACATCATTGCCCGCATCACCGCCATGCAGCTGTCCGAACGCCTCAAGCAGCCCTTCGTGGTGGAGAACCGGGCGGGCGCGAGCGGCGCCATCGGCTCGGTAGCCGTGGCGCAGGCCGCACCGGATGGGTACACGCTGGTGATGGCAACGGCCAGCTCACACGGCATCAACTCGGCGCTGCAGAAGAATTTGTCGTACGACGCTGTGAAGGACTTCGCGCCCATCACCGTGGTGGCCAGCACGCCCAACATCATCGTGGTGCACCCGAGCGTGCCGGCCAAGACGCTGGGCGAGCTGCTGTCCCTCGCCAAGGCGCAGCCGGGCAAGATCAATTTCGGCTCCACCAGCCCTGGCGGATCGCCGCACATGAGCGCCGAACTCCTCAAGATGATGGCCGGGGTGGACATGACCCACGTGCCCTACAAGGGTGCGACGCCCATGCTCACCGACCTGATGGGCGGCCAGATCGGGGTGGGTTTCGACAACCTGCCGTCCACCATCGGCTTTGTGCGCAGCGGCAAGCTCCGTGCCCTTGCCGTGACCACCGCGCAGCGCTGGCCAGGGACCAAGGACATTCCGACGGTGGCGGAAAGCGGAGTGCCGGGCTATGAGGTGTCCGGCTGGTTTGGCTTGCTGGCTCCGGCCGGAACGCCCAAGGACATCCTGTCGTTGCTGCAGCAGGCCGTGGCCCAGGCTGTCAAGACGCCTGAAGTCACCAAGCAGTTGCAAGACCTGGGCGCCGAGCCTGTGGCAAACATGCCCGACGTGTTCGCCAGGCAGATCAGCGCCGACGTCGACAAGTGGCGCAATGTGGTCAAGACCACGGGGGTGAAGCTGGACTGAGGCTCGGCGACAATGGCGCTTTGGCCGCGCTGCCGCAGCGCGTTGCAGGGGTCCGCGAAGGCCTCTCGCCGTTTGCCGCCCTCTTTGGAACCTCTTTCATGCATATCACCAAGGACACTGCCGTCACCATCAGCTACAAGGTAACCACGCCCGAAGGCAAGCCGCTGGACGGCGGCAGCCTGGCCTACCTGCACGGCGGCTACGAGAACATCTTCCCCAAGGTCGAGGCCGCACTGGAAGGGCAGGCCGTGGGCTTTGCCACCACGCTGCAACTGTCTCAGGAAGACGCCTTTGGCGCCCGCGATGAAAGCCTGGTGCGCACCATCCCCAAGGCCGAGTTTCCCCCGGGCGTGAAGGTGGGCGGTCAGTTGCAGGGCGCGGGCGCCGATGGCCAGCCGCAGGTGTTCAACGTGGTCAAGATCAAGGGCCCCGAAGTGCACCTGGATGGCAACCATCCGCTGGCGGGCCAGGCACTGAAGTTCAGTTGCAAGGTGACCGAGGTGCGCGCTGCAAGCGCCGAAGAGATCGCCCACCGCCACGTGCACGGGGCGCACGGCCACCAGCATTGATGCCGGCGGGCCGCTAGTGTCCCGAGTTGGAGATTCGTTTCATAAAGATGCCGAAAATCGCAGCCATGCTGCGTTGCAAATCCTCGCGATAGCTATAGCTATCGCTGTGGTTTGTGCCTTGCCTGGCAGCGATTTCGGCATCTTTATTTCTTCAACGAACTTCCAGCTCGGGACACTAGAGGCTCGCGCCGGAGATCGTCAATGGCGCCGCCGCAGCGCCTGGCGCAGCAAGCGTGCGGCGCGCAGGTGCAGCGGACCGGGGCCGGGCGCTGCCGGGCGCATCTTGCTGGCGCTGCAGGCGGCCAGAAAGTCGTTGAGGATCGCGGTGTCGTCCAGGGTTTCCGAGCCGATCTGGTGAAACTCGGGGTGCCACTGCGTGGCGGCGATGTAGCCGCGCCCGGGTGCCGCTTGCAGGCGGATCGCTTCGGGCACGCCGTCGGGTTCGCTGAGGGCCTCAACCACAAAATCCGGAGCCATCCGCTTGATGCCCTGGTGGTGGATGCTGTTGACGCGCGCGCGCGGCTTTCCCGGGTACAGCTGCGCCAGATGTGTGCCGGGCACGATGTGGATGCCGTGGAAATGCTGGTCGTATGTGGTGGCATTGCGGTGTTGCAGCGCACCCGGATGCTGGGTCTGCAGATCCTGGTAAAGCGCTCCGCCAAACGCCACGTTGATCAATTGCAGGCCCCGGCAGACACCAAAAATGGGTTTGCCGGCCTGAGCAAACGCTTTCACCAGGGCCAGGTCGTACAGGTCGCGCACGCGGTCGCCCACCCATTCTTCGCGCAGGGGTTCCTCGCCGTAGCTGCCGGGCCACACATCGGCGCCACCGTGCATGACGATGCCGTCGAGCCATTCGGCATAGTGGTCCAGTGTGACGTCGCCGCGTGCCGTCTCGCCCGTGGGGCAGGGCACCATGACCACCATGGCACCGGCCGACATGAGCCAGTGGGCAATCGATTGCTCGACGTACTGCAGGGTCTTGCCAGTGAACAACGGGCGGGTGGGGTCGGCATGCTGAAAACAGGCCGACAGGCCAATCTTGAGGCGGCGGGAAGCGGGCATGAAGAGGCTCCGATGGGGAACAGGCGCAGTGCGCGGCAAGACTGTGCGAGAGAATTTTGCCAATATGTTTGTAGCACCACACCCAGGCTGCGTCTGTAGGAAAGTGTCGTGCATGCCTGTTCCGGCACTGGAGCCGGGTGCGCGCGCCGTGGCGCTGTTTCCCCGGATGGCGAACTGCCATTGACGGATGTCAAGTCGCGGCCTGCGCTTGCGTGCATGATGAAGGCACGCGGTTGGTCATGGCCTGTCGCCATGCCGCTTCATTTTCACAAGGAGTGCCCTATGCAAGTACAAGTACACACCGACGACCACATCCAGGGTGGAGAGTCGCTGGCGCAATGGATCCAGGACGAGGCTGGCACCCGGCTCGCGCGGCTTCGGGACCACATCACGCGCGTGGAGGTGTTTCTGACCGACGTGGACGCCGGCAAGTCGGGCGCGGAGGACAAGCGCTGCCGCATCGAGGCCCGCGTGGCCAGCCGCCAGCCGGTGACCGTGACCGCCGAAGCCGACAAGATGGCCGCTGCCTTCATCAGCGCCGTGGACAAGCTCACGCGCGCGCTGGACGCCGACCTGGGCCGGGCGAAGGACCGCCACGGGCGCGACACCATCCGCGACGCGCAGGAATAAGCGCCGTTGCACGGCTCGCTGAGCCCGGTCTGTCTGGGCAGGGCATAAAAAAACGCGCCGAAAGGCGCGTTTCTCATGGGGCAGCAGCGTTTACTTGGCGGACACCACGCGCACCATTTCCAGGCACTTGTTCGAGTAACCCCACTCGTTGTCGTACCAGCTGACGATCTTCACGAAGGTGCCATCGAGCGCAATGCCGGCGTCGGCATCAAAGATGGAGGTGCGGGTGTCGCCACGGAAGTCGGTGGCCACCACCTTGTCTTCGGTGTAGCCCAGCACGCCCTTCAGGGCGCCTTCGGACTGGGCCTTCATCTCGGCCTTGATTTCGTCGTAGGTGGCAGCCTTTTCCAGCTCCACCGTCAGGTCGACCACCGACACGTCGGACGTGGGCACGCGGAAGGACATGCCGGTCAGCTTCTTGTTGAGGGCCGGGATCACCACGCCCACGGCCTTGGCAGCGCCGGTGCTCGAAGGAATGATGTTTTCCAGGATGCCGCGGCCGCCGCGCCAGTCCTTGTTGCTCGGACTGTCCACGGTCTTTTGCGTGGCGGTGGCAGCGTGCACGGTGGTCATCAGGCCGCGCTTGATGCCCCACTTGTTGTTCAGCACCATGGCCACGGGGGCCAGGCAGTTGGTGGTGCACGAGGCGTTGGAGATGATGGCCTGGCCGGCGTAGGTGGTGTGGTTCACGCCGAACACGAACATGGGCGTGTCGTCCTTGGAGGGGGCGGACATCAGCACCTTCTTGGCGCCCGCATCAATGTGCTTCTGGGCCGAGGCCTTGTCCAGGAACAGGCCGGTGGATTCGATCACCACGTCGGCGCCGACTTCGTTCCACTTCAGGTTGGCCGGATCGCGCTCTTGCGTCAGGCGGATCTTCTTGCCGTTGACGATCAGGGTGTTGCCCTCGACCGAAACGGTGCCCTGGAAGCGGCCGTGCACGGAGTCGTACTGCAGCATGTAGGCCAGGTAGTCGGGCTCCAGCAGGTCGTTGATGCCCACGACTTCGATGTCGCTGAAGTTCTGGATGGCCGAGCGCAGCACGTTGCGGCCGATGCGGCCGAAGCCGTTGATACCAATCTTGATCGTCATAGCTAGTAGTCTCTCCAAGGTTGCAAAGTCGAAATCAGGAACCTGCCGCCCCGCGCCCGCTGGCAGCGGTGCGCAGCGGGCAGGAGGAATGTCAGCGGGCCTTTTTGGCGGGCTTCAGGCGGGCGGCGCCGATGGCGACCAACACTGTGTCGGCCACGTTTTCTTCGGTGAAACCGAAGTGCTTGAACAGCACGGGTGCGGGGGCCGACTCACCGTAGGTGTCGATGCCCACCACGGCGGCGCAGCCGTACTTCCACCAGCCGTCGGTCACGCCCATTTCCACGGCCACACGGGGCACGCCAGCGGGCAGCACGCTGCTCTTGTACTTGGTATCTTCGCGATCGAAGGTGGTGGTGCTGGGCATGGAGACCACGCGCACGGCCACCTTCTTGTCGGCCAGCAGGCGCTGGGCCTTCAGAGCCAGCTGCACTTCAGAGCCGGTGGCGATGATCACCGCCACGGGCTTTTTCTTGAGGCCCACGTCCGATGGCTCGCTGAGCACATAGGCGCCGCGGCTGATGTCGCCCAGGTCGCGCTTGGGGGCATAGGGCAGGTTTTGGCGGCTCAGCAGCAGGGCGGTGGGCTTGTTGCGGTTGGACAGGGCCACGCTCCAGGCCACGGCGGTCTCGGCCGTGTCGGCGGGGCGCCACACGTCGAGGTTGGGGATCAGGCGCAGGCTGGCGGCGTGCTCCACCGACTGGTGCGTGGGGCCGTCTTCCCCCAGGCCGATGGAGTCGTGCGTGAAGACATGGATCACGCGCTGCTTCATCAGCGCGGCCATGCGGATGGCGTTGCGGCTGTAGTCGCTGAAGGTCAGGAAGGTACCGCCGTAGGGAATGAAACCGCCATGCAGCGCCACGCCGTTCATGATGGCGGCCATGCCGAATTCGCGCACGCCGTAGTTGATGTGGCGGCCAATCTGACCGGCCTCGGTCTTGACCACCTTGCCTTCGTCATCAAAGCGCAGCGCGGGCGTGCTCTTGGTGTTGGTCAGGTTGGAGCCGGTCAGGTCGGCGCTGCCGCCCAGCAGCTCGGGCAGCGCGGCGGTGAAGGCCTCCAGCGCCAGCTGGCTGGCC
>JANJSZ010000251.1 GCA_024711405.1 Acidovorax sp. | reverse complement strand
GCACGTTGCGCGATTCGCCGGGGTGGGCCAGGCGCACGGTGCCGCGTGCCATCGAATCCTCGACGCTGCGCACGATAAGGTCGGCGCCCAGTTCCTTCGCGCGGAAGTCGCGGAAGTCCGTGACCTCGGGGAAGTTGTGGCCCGTGTCGATCATGAGCAGCGGGTAGGGGATGCGGCCCGCGCCAAAGGCTTTTTCGGCGCACTTGAGCATGACCAGCGAATCCTTGCCGCCCGAGAACAGCAGGGTGGGGCGCTCGAAGGCGGCGGCGACTTCGCGCAGGATGAAGATGGTTTCTTCTTCCAGGGCGTCGAGATGCGAGTTGTTGAGGTGGTAGCTCATGGGGCTGTTTTCGTTCTTCTGCAGCAGCGCAGCGTCGGTGCGGGCGTTCATGGTCGGCTCCGTGGCGGGTCAGTGGGCAATGTGCAGGCCGCACTCGCGGTTGTCTTCACCCTTGGTCGGGTCCACGTAATCGAAGTTGTTGGGCAGGCCGTGCTTCACGCAGTATTCGTGCAGGTCCCTGGACGACCAGTGCAGCAGCGGCGCCACCTTGATGAGCCCGTCCGGATTGATGCTCACCGGCTCCATCTGCGCGCGCACGGCGGTGTCGGTGGCGTGCAGCGCGGTGAACCACACCCTGGGCGCCGTCTCGCGCAGGGCGCGGGTGAAAGGTTCGAGCTTCACTTCTTCGGTGAAGGCGGCGTGGCGCGGGTCGTCGAGCGCGGGCGTGGCACCATCGACTGCCTCGCGGTGCGCACGCGAGCGGCGCGGCAGGTAGATCTGCAGGTTCAGACCCAACTGCTTCGTCACTTCGTCGGCAAAGCGGTAGGTGGCTTCGGTGTTGTAGCCGTTGTCCATCCAGACCACCGGCACATCGGGCTGCACGCGCGTGACGAGGTGCAGGATCACCGCCTCGAACGGGCGGAAGTTGGTGGTGACGATGGAAGACTGGCCCAGGCCCAGCGCCCATGCCACCAGGCCGGGGGCGTCGTGGCCGAATGTGGCGTTGACCTGCGCGAGGTCGATGCTGCTGTTCCCGGAAGCGCTCATGCCGCCTCCCGTGCAAACAGGGGGCGCGGCTCGTTCACATCGCCCTGGTAGAAACCGCCAAAACGCGCGAACTGGCGCTCGGCCGCAGCGGCGTCCACCCCCTCGGCCAGCACGGCGCTGCTGAAACCACTGCGGTGCATGTGCACCAGCTGGTCGATCAGCACATCGCCCGTGGCGCGGATGTCGCCCGCGAAGCGGTAGCGCCGGCGCAGCAGCAAGGCCTGGCTGTAGGCGCGGCCGTCGGTGAACTTGGGGAACTGCAGCTCGATGCGCTGCACGCCTTCGAGGGCACCGCTGGCCACCAGTTCGGCCAGATCGGCATCGTTGGTGATTTGCAAGGTTTTTTCGGCCTCAGCGCCTGTAGATAAAGCACCAGCAGCTATTATTTTCATGGTCATCATCGCTCTCAGTCTTGTTCTGCCAGGGCTTCCTGGTCGGCCTTGGGGTGGCGCGCGGCGTTGGCGGCCTGCTTGAAGGGCTCGTGGCCAATGCGGCGCAGCGCGTCGATGAACAGCTCGCCCGGCTTGCGCAGCGCGCGGAAGGTGGCGAGCAGGGCCTCGATCACGTCGGGCACTTCGGCGGCCGTGAACGAAGGGCCGACGACCTTGCCGCCAATCGCGGGGCCGGACAGCGTGGTGCCGTCGGAGCCGCCGAGCGTGATCTGGTACCACTCCTTGCCGTCCTTGTCGACACCCAGAATGCCGATGTGGCCGCTGTGGTGGTGGCCGCAGGAGTTGATGCAGCCGCTCATGTGCAGGTCGATGGGGCCGAGGTCGAACAGCTCGTCCAGGTCTTGGTAGCGCTCGGTGACGGCCGCGCCGATGTGCAGCGAGCGTGCATTGGCCAGCGAGCAGAAGTCGCCGCCGGGGCAAATGATCATGTCGGTGAGCAGGCCGATGTTGGGCTGCGCCAGGCCCAGTGCGCGTGCCGCGTCGTACAGCGCGGGCAGGTCGCTTTCATGCACCCAGGGCAGCATCAGGTTCTGCTCGTGCGTCAGGCGCGCCTCGGCGGCGCTGAACTGCTCGGCCAGCTGCGCCAGGGCTTCCAGCGTGGTGGCGTCGGCGTCGCCGGTGGCAAAGCCAGGGCGCTTGAACGACAGGGTGACGGTTTTCAGGCCCGGCAGCCGGTGGCCGCGCACGTTTTGCTGCAGCCAGCGCTGGTACAGCTGGCCCTGCGTGTTGACCTTGGACGGCAGGTTCGCGGCTTGCAGTGCGGGCACCACGAAATTGGCGGTCACCCGGTCGAGTTCGACCTGCGTGATGGTGTGGGGCGCGCCATCGAGTTCCACGATGTCCCTGTATTCCTTCTCCACCGCGTCGATGAAATTCTGGCCTTCGCTCTTGACGAGGATCTTGATGCGCGCCTTCCACTTGTTGTCGCGGCGGCCGTAGCTGTTGTAGGTGCGCACCACGGCTTCGATGTAGTTGAGCAACTGGTCCCAGGGGAGGAATTCGCGCACCACGCTGCCGATGATGGGCGTGCGGCCCATGCCGCCGCCCACTTTCACCGTGAACCCCATGCTGCCGTCGTCGGCGCGGCGCGCCTGCAGGCCGATGTCGTACCAGCCGGTGGCGGCGCGGTCTTCCTCGGCGCCATTGAAGGCGATCTTGAACTTGCGCGGCAGGTAGCTGAACTCGGGGTGCAGCGAGCTCCACTGGCGCGTGATTTCGGCAAACGGGCGGGTATCGACGATGCTGTCCTCGGCGATGCCTTCGAGCGCGTCGCAGGTGATGTTGCGGAGGTCGTTGCCGCTGGTCTGGATGCCGTGCATGCTCACGCTGGCCAGCAGGTCCATCACATCGGCGGCGCGGGTGATGGGAATCCAGTTGAACTGCACGTTGGTGCGCGTGGTGAAGTGCCCATAGCCATAGCGCAACGGCGCTGCGGGCAGCGTGGTGCCGGGCTGCGCGTCCTGCAACGCGTCTTGCGTGGCCTGGGCATGCGCCAGCAGCTCCGGCGCGGGTTGGTCGTACTCGCGCGCGATGTGGGCCAGCGTGCGCAACTGCGTGCTGCTGATTTCGCCGTAGGGCACGGCAATGCGCGCCATGGGCGCGTAGCGCTGGATGTACCAGCCGTGTTGCAGGCGCAGCGGCAAACGCTGCTCGTCGGTCAGTTCACCGCGCTGCCAGCGTTCGATCTGGTCGCGGAACTGCTCGGCGCGCAGTTTGACGAATTGCTTGTCGAATGGGGTGTATTGGTACATGGGGCAACGAGCCTCTTAAATCAAAACGAGTTTGGCGCCCGCCCAGGCGAGCAGCACGGAAAGGGCCGAGCGGATGAGGCGCTCGGGGGTGCGTGAAACCAGGCGTGAGCCCAGCCAGATGCCGGGCAGCGAGCCGGCCAGCAACTGCAGCAGCAGGGGCCAGTCCACCGAGCCCAGCGACGCATGGCCCAGGCCCGCCACCAGCGTGAGCGGCACGGCGTAGGCGATGTCGGCGGCGATGATACGCGGCAGCGGCAGGTGCGGAAACACCAGCAGCAGCACGGTGACGCCGATGGCGCCGGCGCCCACCGAAGTGAAGGTGACCAGCGTGCCGATGACGGCGCCCAGCAGCACCGGCAGGCTCCAGTGGCGGGGCTTTGCGGCATTGGCTGCGTTGGCGCGGCGGGCAGCCAGTTCGGCAGCCTGGCGCTGGGCCGAGAACACCAACACCTTGTAGGCGGTGGCGGCGGCCGTGAGCAGCAGGGCAATGCCCAGCGTGCTGGTCATGAGGTGCTGCGCCTGCGCCGTGGCCGGCCCCATGCGGTGCAGCAGCCACAGCGCCGCCAGTGCCGCCGGAATGCTGCCTGCGCACAGCAGGCCCACCACGCGCCAGGGCACCAGGCGCTGGCGGGCCATGCTCACGGTGCCACCCATCTTGGTGAAAGCCGCGAACAGCAGGTCGGTGCCAATGGCCAGGTGGGGTTTCACGCCAAAGAAGAAGATCAGCACGGGCGTCATCAGCGAGCCGCCGCCCACACCGGTCAGGCCCACGATGAGCCCGACGGCAAAGCCCGCAAAAACAAACGCGAAATCATGCATGGCTGCGACTGTAGAGGCGCAGCTTATGAAAACAAACGATTGTTTTGTGCTGCCCTTATGCGAATAAGCTTATGCACAAGCTGTGGTGCGGTTTGCGAGGGTTTGATGCCGCTGCGGGCCTTGTTTTCTCTCCGGCCCGGGCCAGCAGCCTCCGTGCATGGGCCGCCCTGCCTGTGCGGGCTTGACGGCGCTTGAAGGGCTGGTCTGCTCCTGGCTCCTGGCCCCTGGTGGTTGTGCGGAGGCGCGCAGCACCCTGTTCACTTCTCCAGCCGCTCCGTGCCCATGGCGCGTGCCAGGCGCGCATCCAGCGGCAGCGGCTCTGCATTCAACAGCGCGGCCAGCAGCTCGCCGCACAGCACGGCCCGGGTGAGCCCGCGCGCGCCCATGGCGGTGCACACCCACAGGCCGGGCAGGGACTGGGTATCGACGGGGCCAACGATGGGCAGGCGGTCGGTCGAGGTGCAGCGCACGCTGGCCCAGGCGCGCACGGCTGCGGCATCCGAGGGCGATGTGCCGGCAAACGCCGCCTGCAGCGTGGGCGCTGCGCCGGGCAGCAATTCCTGCAGGCGCCGCCAGTTGGTGGCATGGGCCGAAGCCGCTTCTGCGGGAGTCAGCGGCAAGGCGTCCACATCCCGTTCAAAGGTGGAGCCCATGTGCCAGGCAAGGCCCACCTCTCGCGGAACATGGGCGACCAGGCCGCCATTTCCGTTGACCGGAAAAGGGGGCAGGGCAGTAGCACCCGCGTCTTGCAATCCCCACGACAACTGGCCACGCACGGACTGCAGCGCAAGGGCGGGCGCCGACGAAGCCGCGAGCAACGCATTGCAGGCAGGGCCTGCAGCCAGCACCACGCATTCAGCCTTGGCAATGGCGTGGCCGTGTTTATCCAGTGCCTGCCACTGCCCGGTGGCGGAGCCGTCTGTCCCCGGGTTGCGCTGTAGGCGCGCTACCGGCGTACCGGGGCGCCACTCGATGCCGGGCTGCGCCAACAATGCGCGGACCAGGCGCGCGGGTTGCACCCAGCCCGCTTTCGCATGCCAGCAGGCGGGGGTGTCTTGCGCCAGGCCGGCGGCTTGCAGAATGGGCGCACTGGCTGTCTGGCTCCAGTCGGCACCCGGGCCTTGTTGCCAGCCTTCGGGCAGACCCAGGTTCCGCTCGGGCCGGCGTTCCAGCACGCCGCAAGGATTCCAGTCCACGCCCTGCTGCAACAGCGCCTTCGACTGCTGCAGCATGGCGCGCACGCCACTGCGCGACACGCGCGAAAAAACGTTGTCGTCCGGTGACAGATGGGGGGCGAACAGGCCCACCGGCAGTCCGGAGGCCCCCGCCGCCGGTGCATCCCCCATGTCCAGCACCTGCACCTGCCAGCCGCGCCGCGCCAGGCTGGCTGCCGTGGCGGCGCCTGCCAGGCCTGCGCCAATCACCATGCAGCGGGCCGGTG
>JANJSZ010000249.1 GCA_024711405.1 Acidovorax sp. | reverse complement strand
CGGCGGCCCAGCAGGTCGGCGCCCAGCACCTCGGGCACGGTGGCGGGTTGCAGCGCAGTGAGCCGGGGCGTGAGGGCGGGCAGCGCACCGGGCGCCTGGCCGGTGAGCACCGCCAGCTGGCGGCGGGCCAGGGTGATCTGTTCCTGAAGCGCCTCGATCTGGGTGCGTGCGTCGGGCACGGCGGCCTGGGCCTGGGTGAGTTCGACCTGGCTGTCCAGGCCGGCGGCGGTGCGCTCTTGCGTCAGCTGGCGTTGCTCTTCACGCTGCTCCAGTGCCCGGGCAGCCACGTCGCGCTGCGCCACCAGCCGGGCCAGCGCCACATAGCTGCGGCCTACCTGGGCGGCCAGCGCGTTGGCGGCAGCGGCGGCATCGGCCTGCGCAGCGCGGGCCTGGCCCAGCGCGGCCTGCAGTTCGGCCGCATGCTGGCCAAAAAAGTCGGGCGACCAGCTCAGCGATGCCTGCACCGTGCCGCTGTTGTAGGTGTTGCCGGCAATGGGTGCGGGCACCAGGCCGTTGGCGGAATAGCGCTGGCGCGCGGCGTCCACACCCAGGGTGGCTTGCGGGCCATGGGTGGCTTCGCGCGCCTGGCTCAGGGCCACGGCCTGCTCCAGCCGGGCGCGGCTCACGGCCAGGCTGGGGTTGCCTTGCAGGGCCTGGTCGACCAAGGTGTCGAGCTGCCCGTCCCCCAGTGCCGTCCACCATCGCGCAGGGACTGCGGTCTGTGCTGCCGATGGCGCTTCGGCCAGGCCCAGCGCGGCGGGCGTGGTCGGGGTCAGTGGTGTATGCAATGCGCCCGGGCTGGCACACCCGGTGATGAAAAGCGCACAGGCCAGCGCAACGGCCAGGGGGGCAGGGTGGCCTGGCGCGCCAGCCCATCGTGAAAAGACAGAACGGTGCATGGAGGGGGTGTTCGAAGAAAGTGGAGGACCTGGCTTACCCGGCCGCCGTGTCGGGCGGTGGGGTCTGTTGCCGCAGGGCATCGCCATTGGCCAGCATGCGGCGCAGCATGTTCAGCAGCAACTGCCATTCGTCATGGGTGAAGCCGACCAGGTGGCCGTTGAGCACGTCGGCCAGCACGCGCGGCACCTTGGCGGCCACCACCTGGCCTTCGTCGGTGAGCGTGAGGTGCACCACGCGGCGGTCGGCGGTAGAGCGCTCACGCCGCACCAGCCCCTTGGCTTCCAGGCGGTCCAGCGTGCGCGTCATGGAGGCCGGGTCGGTCTCCAGATCACGCGCCATGCTGGCCAGCGTGGCGTTTTCGCAGAGCCTCATCTTGTACAGCGGCAACCACTGTGCATAGGTCAGGTCGTGGCAGGCGAGCTGGCCATCGGCTTGCGAGCGGATGGACGATGTCACCTTGCGCATCAGGTAGCCCACGCTGTCGGCGGGCTGCATGTGATCGGGGTGGTAGAAGCCCTGGGCGCCAGGTTTTTCGGGCAAATCAGACATGCCGCGAATTTAATTGACTAGACAATCATTGTCTCGGCAATCATTGAAGATAGATGTCCCGACAGGGTTATTGCGCAGCCTGGGATTTTGTTGCGGAGAATGGATAACGTCGTGGTCTGCGCAGCCAAGCCACTGAATCGGCGACACCGCATGGGCGATGGCGGCGTGAAACCCCTGGCCTACCCCAGCAGCGCCACCACCAAGGTCAGAACACCCAGCACCAGGTTGACGCCCACCCAGGTGCGGATGCCGGCCAGCGCCTTGCCGCCGACGGGCCAGTCGGACGCGGCCACGGCGCGCTGCAGGCGCTTGAACAGGATGAGCCGGATATGGCCGAAGATGGCCACCATCAACAGCCCGAGCGTGGCCATCACGGTCCAGGCCATGGGCATGGCAAAGCGGCCACCCGATTGCGCGGCCTCGCGCGCCGACTGGCCGATCATCCACAACCCGCTGGCCAGCACCAGCACCACGGCCACCAGCACGGCGGCAAAAAAGCGCTGCAGCACCTGGTGCATGAGCCGCACGCGCGCGGCGGGCTCCAGCGCCTGGGCTGCGGGGCGCAGGAAAAAGTGGGCAAAGACCATGCCGCCGATCCAGACGATGATGGACAGGAGGTGGATCAGTTTCAGGCTGGCGTAAAGCATGGTGCGGGGCTCATGAAGGATAGGGGAAGGCTGAAAATACTGGATTACCGGCTGTGCAGCATGGGTGCGGTGCGCTGGGCTCACAAGCCGTGGGGTATTGCGGCGTAACGGCATTGTTGCGCATTACTGCATTACGTATTGGGGGGGGAAACGGTTGCAGCTGGACGCCCTGAGTAACCGGCGATTGGGCAGGCGCGTGAGCGGATCGTAAAAAGCGAGGTAGCGGATTTCTTCTTCGTCGGCCTTGCGCTGGTGGAAGCCACCGCGCCCAGAAAAAGCGGTGTACCGCCCGGCGGAGCGGGGCCAAAAACCGGCGCCCGCAACACAAAGGCCGTGCGATGGTCTTTTTCTTGCATCAAGTCAAAAGGCGCGGATACCACCGTTTTACCAGTGTCGCGGCTGTAATGCATGGCCGACAGATTGGCGGGTTGGACACTGATGTCCAGGCCCAGCACGCCTGTGCAGCCCTCCTCGGGCCACAGGTACTCAGCCACAAAATATTCGGGGCGCGCACCCGCAGGGTGGATGGCAAAGTCGGGCAGCCCCTGTGGGTTGATCGACGTGTCGGCCCGCACACGCGCCTCGAACGCGGTGCGCTGTTCGGCAGTCACATAGCGGGTGAACGAAAGGTTGCGCACACTGGGGTAGCGCTGGCTTACATTCAGTTCGCGGAGCGGCACGCTCGAACTCGGCGCGGCTGAGCACGGGGTTGACCATAAACAGGCTGCGCAGACTATTGACAATTTCGGTGTGCGTGGCCATGCGCGGGGCCAGCGCGCCCGAAAACGCCCGCGTTTCCTGCAGGAAGCGGGCCTCGGAAATCGTTGCCACCGACCGCGCGCCTGCTGCTGCGCCAGCAACAAGGTCGTCAAAAGCCCCACCACAGCGACGGAGATGCCGAGCAGCCAATGCCGCTGGTGGATCGAGTTACCGGTGGAGACTCTTAAAGGGGGACGCGTTGCAGGACGACAGACGGGTGATGGGGCGACAACGAAAAAAACGCAAGGAAACGGTCCCCAAGAATAGCGGTAATTTCTGGCCAGAACCTGCTGCAGTGGCACAAAGCAACGTACAAGGCATTGTCTGTGCCTCCCCGTCCTGCAGCTCCCACCAGCCTCATGCGCAGGCACAATGGAGTCGTCATTCGCAGCACCCAGAGCCCCATGCCCGCTTTTCATCCGGCTTGCCGGAATTTTCTGTTTTTGCGATGAAGGCCCTTGCCCCCCCGAACATCGTGGACCTGCTGCTTGACGCCGTATGCATCGTCAAGACCGACAGTTCCATCGTGTATGTCAGTCCGGCATTCGAGCGAATCTTTGGCTATGCCCCCGAAGAGGTCATCGGCAAGCGCATGCTGGACATGGTGCACCCGGAAGATCTCGCCGCCACCCTGGGCCAAGCCCAGCAAGTGACCGAAGGCCAGCTCCAGCTGCATTTCGAGAACCGCTATGTGCGCAAGGATGGGCAGATCGCCCACGTCCGCTGGACGGCGCGCTGGGTGGAAGACCAGCAGGTGCGCCTGGCGGTGGCCCACGACATTACCGAGCGCAAGCGCACCGAGTCGCTACAGTCGGCCATCTATTCCATCTCGGAGGCTGCGCATGCAGCAGAAGACCTGGTCTCGCTGTTTGCGCACATCCACCAGACCATCGGCACGCTCTTGCCCGCCTCCAATTTTTCGGTGGCGCTGCATGACCGCCTGGACGACACGGTCAGCTTTCCCTACCACGTGAACGAGCGCCATCCGGCACCCGCACCGCGCCCACTGGATGCCGAAACGCTGTGCTCCCACGTCATCCGCAAGGGCCAGACCCTGCTGCTCACGCCCGACAGCCTGCCCCCCGCAACGCCGCACATGTCAACCGCCCCCCGGCCGCTTTACTGGCTGGGTGTTCCGCTGCACACACCGGCGGGCGTGATGGGCGCATTGGTGCTGCAAGGCTACTCCGAGGAAGCGCGTTACTCCGAGCGGGACGAGGAGCTGCTGCAATTCATCTCGACCCAGGTGGCGTCTGCCATAGAACGCACCCAGATGCGCAAGCGCCTGCTGCAGATGGCGCAATACGACCAGCTCACGCACCTGCCCAACCGCCAGCTGTTTCTTGACCGCCTGAAAACCGCACTGACCCGGGCGCAGCGCGACCAAACCTTGCTGTCGCTGCTGTTTGTGGACCTGGACCGCTTCAAACAGGTGAACGACACACTGGGCCACGCGATAGGAGACTTGCTGCTGCAGCGCGTGGCACAGCGCCTGCTGGAATGCGTGCGTGCCTCGGACACGGTGGCACGCCTGGGCGGCGACGAGTTTGTCTTGCTGGTCGAAAGCAGCCATGCGGTCGAACATGCAACCGCGGTGGCAGAAAAGATCCTGGCGGCATTCCACAAACCCTTTGATCTGGATGGCAACCAGGTGCCCATGTGGCCCAGCATCGGCATTTCCATCTACCCGAACCACGGTAGCAACGAAAGCCTGCTGCTCAGCCATGCCGACGCCGCGATGTACCAGTCCAAGAAAAGCGGCGGCAACCAGGTGCGCATCGCCGACACCACCGCTGCGCCCAACCCGGCGCCGCCGGAAAAGCTGCCATCAGGTGCGCCACGCTGACACGCTGGCCTATGGCGTGGAAACCGAAGCGCAGCGCGAGTTCCTGGCCCGCAACCATTGCCACACTTGGCAGGGCTTTTTGCTGTGTCCACCACTGCCGGCGGCCGAGTTCGAGGCGCTGGTGCTGCACACCAATGGCCCGCACCTGCGGCAGACGTAGGCGAAGCTGCATCCGTTGCGCTGCTCTCAGCCTGCTTTCATCAGAATTGATGGCTGTCAGCGTTTTCTCTAAACGCCAGGACTGAATTGGCCCTTTAAAAAACAGGACCGGTTTGCCCGCGAGTCCGCCCTGACAGGGTATGGAGAACCGGTCGCTGACCAACGGGCAGGAAGCGTCCATGAAAAAAGCGCTCGGTGAGCGCTTTTTACGGGAGCCGGCAAGATATCCGGCCTATTCCCGGACATCGCCGTGCGTTCAAGCCTTGCGGCGGCGGGCCAGTGCGGCGCCAAGCAGGCCCAAACCCACCAGTGCGATCGAGGCCGGCTCGGGAACTTGGGTGGGATCGCAAGGGGGCGTACCCACGATGCAGCCGGCGAGTTCAACGGAACTGCCCTGGGTTCCAGCGTCTTGAAACTTGGCGGCATAAGGGCTGGTGAATGAAACCCCATTCGTGAGGAAGTTCCCGGCGGTTCCCAGTGTCAGCGCAAAGATATCCGTCTGCGCCTCGCCAACGCCCTGGTTGCCCCCGCCGGAACAGCTGCTGCCATCCCAAATGCAAAGGTCTACGGTTTGAAAAGACGGAAAGTTGGTGTTGCGTGTGGCATCCCAGCCTGCGTTGGCGGACGCGAAATTCAATGTGGGGCTCACGATGTCGATGCCAAACGACATCAGCCGGTTGGTCCCCGGACCGAAGGAGTTGTTCAACACCTCCACTTCAAAGATGGCTTGCGCTGCAGTCAAAGAGTTGAGTGTGAACTTCACCGTTGCGGAAAGCGTGGCGCCATCCTGGGTTGCCGAATACAGAATCGAACCCGTGTCGGCCACGTTGTCGAAGATCATGGCCGCAGCATGGCTGCTGCCCATTCCCATCAATCCGCCGCAAAGGGCAACGGTGTGAAGAAGTTTCTTGAGATGCATGGGGGACTTCCTTTGAATTTGCTTGCAGGGATGCGCCACCAGAAAGCATGATGTATGCCAGTCAAAAAATAGATAACAAAATCAAACACTTCGTATCCCAATTTCACAGACCATTGGATAGGGTGTAAAAAAAGTCGACAAACAGGGGCTGGGTAGCCCCCGGGCCCATGGGCAGGCGCGCGGGGGGTTGCTTTGCATTCCCAGGCCGCGCAGGCGATGGCCCTGCCCACGCTGCGCGGCCAGCCAACCACCTCAGTTAACATTCACCCTTCGAACCGCCCGGCACGCCAGCGCGCCCGGCGGCGACTGCCGACCGGCCCTGGCGCTTTGTCAGCGGTGCGGTGTTACAGGTGATTCGTGCGTCTCAATTCCATCAAACTCTCCGGCTTCAAGTCGTTTGCTGAACCCACCAATTTCATGCTGCCCGGTCAACTGGTCGGCGTGGTGGGGCCGAACGGCTGCGGCAAGTCCAACATCATGGATGCGGTGCGCTGGGTTCTGGGCGAAAGCAAGGCCAGCGAGCTGCGTGGCGAGTCCATGCAGGACGTGATCTTTTCCGGCACCACCACGCGCAAGCAGGCCAGCCGCGCCAGCGTCGAGCTGGTGTTCGACAACTCCGACCACCGTGCGGGCGGCCAATGGGGCCAGTACGGCGAGGTGGCCGTGCGCCGCGTGCTCACGCGCGACGGCACCAGCAGCTATTACCTCAACAACCAGCCCGTGCGCCGCCGCGACGTGCAGGACGTGTTCCTGGGCACGGGCCTGGGGCCGCGCGCCTACGCCATCATCGGCCAGGGCACCATCAGCCGCATCATCGAAAGCCGCCCCGAGGAACTGCGCCTGTTCCTCGAAGAGGCCGCCGGCGTTTCCAAATACAAGGAGCGCCGCCGCGAGACCGAGAACCGCCTGCACGACACGCGCGAGAACCTCACGCGGGTCGAAGACATCCTGCGCGAGCTCAACGCCAACCTCGAAAAGCTCGAAAAACAGGCCGAGGTGGCCGCCAGATACAACGCGCTGCAGGCCGACGCCACACTCAAGCAGCACCAGCTGTGGTTCCTCAAGCGCGCCGACGCTGAAGCCGACCAGGCCAAGGTGCGCCTGGACGGCCTGCAGGCCGTGAACGACCTCGAATCGCGCATGGCCGACCTGCGTGCCGTGGAGTCCGACCTCGAAACCATCCGCCAGGCGCATTACGCCGCTGGCGACCAGGTCAACCAGGCCCAGGGCAAGTTGTATGAGGCCACGGCGGAGGTGGGCAAGCTCGAAGCCGAGATCCGCTACGTGGTCGAAGGCCGCCAGCGCGTGGAGCAGCGCCTCGTCACCCTGGCCGAGCAGGTCGCCCAGTGGCAAACCCGCAAGGAAGAGGCCGACATCGAGCTCGAAAACCTCGCGGGTGCCGGCGTGGACGCCGAAGAGCGCGCCGAGATGCTGGCCGCCCAGGTCGAAGAGCAGGCCATGCAGCTGCCCGACCTGGAAGAAGCCCTGCGCCAGGCGCAAAGCCGCACGGCCGAGCAGCGCAGCAGCGTCGTGCAGGTGCAGCAGCAGATTGGCGTGCTGGCCGCCGAGCAGCGCAGCTTTGACGAGCAAAGCCGCCAGCTCGACGCCCGCTTTGAACGCCTGCGCACCGACCGCAATGCGCTGGCAGCGCCCGACGAAGCCCGCCTGGCCAACCTGCGCGAGCAATTGGAAGAGGCCCAGGAAATCGCCGAGACCACCGAGGCCCGCCTGCACGAGCTGCAGGAATCCGTGCCCCAGCTCGACGACGACCGCCGTGCGCGCCAGCAGGCCGTGAACACCGAAAGTGCCCGCCAGACCGACCTGTCCGCGCGCATGGAAGCGCTCAAGGCGCTGCAGGAAAAGGTCAAGACCGACGGCAAGCTGCGTCCCTGGCTGGCCAAACACGGGCTCGATGGCCTGCAAGGCCTGTGGAGCCGCATTCACATCGAACCCGGCTGGGAAAACGCGCTGGAAGCCGCGCTGCGCGAGCGCCTGGGCGCGCTGGAAGTAGGGCGCCTGGACATGGTGCGCGGTTTCCTCGGGTCGGGTGGCGCCGATGCCCCGCCCGCGCGGCTGGCCTTCTACAGCGCCCCCGCTGCCGGCCACCCCGAAACATCCTCACCCCACGCCCGTCTGTCGGACCTGCTGCGCCTTCACGATGCCGGCCTGCGTGCCGTGCTCACCGACTGGCTGCAGGGCTGCACCACCGCGCCCACGCTGGACGAGGCCCTGGCCCGCCGCAGCCAGCTGCAACCCGGCGAGATGGTGTTCGTGCCCACCGGCCATGCCGTCAGCGCCCACAGCGTGAGTTTTTACGCGCAGGACTCCGAGCAGTCAGGCATGCTGGCCCGCGCGCAGGAAATTGAGCACCTCGAAAAGGAGCTGCGCGCCCAGGCATTGATTGCCGAAGAATCGCGCACCGCCCTGGTCCGTGCCGAGGCCGTGTATGCCGACGCCTCGCAGCGCCTGGTGTCCGCACGCCGCGAAGCCACCGAAACCCAGAGCCGCGCGCACGAGCTGCAGGTCGAAACCCTGCGCCTCACGCAGCTGGCCGAACAGACCCGCGCGCGCAGCCAGCAGATCGACGGCGACCTGGCCGAGGTCGAGGCCCAGCTGGCCGACCTGCAGGAGCGCCGCGTGTCCGCCGAGGCGCGTTTTGAAGAATTCGACATGCAGCTGGCCGATAGCCAGGAGCGCGAGGCCCAACTGGGCGACAAGGTGATCGAAGCCGAGCGCAAGCTCACCGCCTGCCGCGAGCAGCAGCGCACGCTGGAGCGCCAGGCGCAGGAAGCCACGTTCTCGCAGCGCAGTGTGGAGGCGCGCCGGGGGGAGCTGTCCCGATCGATCGAAACCGCCACCCAGCAGGCCACGGCGCTGACCGACGAGCAGCAGCGTGCGCGCGATGAGCTGGCCCGCCTGTCCGACGCCGCCGCGCAGGGCGGCCTGCAGCAGGCGCTCGACATGAAGATGGAGCGCGAAAAGGCCCTTTCAGCCCAGCGCAGCGAATACGACGACCTCACGGCCAAGCTGCGCGCCAGCGACGAGCGCCGCATGCAGCTCGAACGTGCGCTCGATCCGCTGCGCGCGCGCATCACCGAATTCCAGCTCAAGGAACAGGCCGCGCGCCTGGGCCTGGAGCAATACACCACGCTGCTGGCCGATGCCCAGGCCGACCTGCAGGCCGTGGCCCAGTCGATCGCCGACGGCAATGTGCGCGTGGGCGGCCTGCAAGGAGAAATCGACCGCCTGCACCGCGAGATCGCCGCCCTGGGTGCGGTGAACCTGGCGGCACTCGACGAGCTGAAACTCGCCAGCGAACGCAAGGTGTTCCTAGATGCGCAGACGGCCGACCTCACCGAGGCCATGAACACGCTGGAAGACGCGATCCGCAAGATCGACGGTGAAACGCGCCAGCTGCTGTCGGGCACCTTCGACACCGTCAACGCACACTTTGGCCGCATGTTCCCCGAACTGTTCGGGGGCGGGCAGGCCAAGCTCATCATCACGGGCGACGAAATTCTCGATTCGGGCGTGCAGGTGATGGCGCAACCACCCGGCAAGAAGAACCAGACCATCCACCTGCTGTCGGGCGGCGAGAAGGCCCTGACGGCGATCGCGCTGGTGTTTGCCATCTTCCAGCTCAACCCCGCGCCGTTCTGCCTGCTCGATGAGGTGGACGCGCCGCTGGACGACGCCAACACCGAACGCTATGCCAAGCTGGTCTCCAGCATGAGCCGCGAGACCCAGTTCCTGTTCATCAGCCACAACAAGATCGCCATGGAAATGGCCGAACAGCTGATTGGCGTGACCATGCAGGAGCAGGGCGTCTCGCGCATCGTGGCCGTCGATATGGAAAGCGCCCTTTCCATGGCGAATGTATGAAGCACCCCCTGTGTCGCTTCGCGCCTTCCCCCTCCAGGGGACGACGCCCTCACTGCGGGGCGGCCCTTGTGCGGCGTCCCTGGCATGGGCTGCGCCAGTTTCATGCGCAGCTGGGTGTGCGCAGCGCAACGGATAGCCGACAATATTTTCTATGAGTACATTGCAACTGAGTCTGGCCATCATCGGCGGTCTGGTGCTGGCCCTGATCGTGGCCTACAACACCTGGACCTCCCGGCGCAATGCGCCCAAGCGCGCCTTGCCGCAAGAGCCCGAGCGCACGGCCGAACCGGTGCTGCGCCAGGAGCCCGCCTTCGATGCCGATGCGGCCGCGCCGGTGGATGGCGGCGCGTTCCATGGCCTGGACCGCGGCCCCGATCCCGCCAGCCACACGGTGGATGCCAGCGATGCCATGGAGCTGCCGGTGCCGCCCCTGCTGCACGAGCGCCGCCTGGGGCTGGACCCGCTGATCGACATCATCGCCACGCTGCAGCCCGAGCAATCCGTGTCGGGCGATGCGGCGCTGGCCGCGCTGCCGCCCACGCGCCGTGCGGGCAGCAAGCCTTTTGCCATCGAAGGCCTCAACGAGGCCACGCAGCAGTGGGAAACCCCTGCGTCCGGGCAGCGCTACCAGAGCTTTCAGGCCGGCGTGCAACTGGCCAACCGCACGGGCGCGCTCAACGAGATCGAGTTTTCGGAATTCGTGGTCAAGGCGCAGGCCTTCGCCGATGCCATCAATGCCGCGCCCGACTTTCCCGACATGCTGCAGGAAGTGGCCCGCGCCCGCGAGCTGGACCAGTTCGCCAGCGACCACGACGCCCAGCTCATGTTCATGCTGCGCGCCCGCCAGGCCGCGTGGAGCCCCGGTTATGTGCAGCAGAACGCCGCCCGTCTGGGCTTTGTGGCCGGCGCCATGCCCGGCCGCCTGGTGCTGCCGGCCGGCACCCAGGGCCTGCCGCCCGTGCTCACGCTGGGCTACGACACGCAGGCCGCCCTGGCCGAAGACCCCGAGCAATCCGCCATCCGTGACCTCACGCTGAGCCTGGATGTCGCCCAGGTGCACCGCAGCGAACAGCCCTTTGCCCGCCTGCGCGACGTGGCTGCCGCCCTGTGCCAGGCCATGGACGGTGTGCTGTGCGACCAGAATGGCCAGCTACTGCCCGCCATGGCCATGGACCCGATTGCCGCCGACCTGGAGCTGTTGTACGACCAGCTCGATGGGCGTGATCTGTCGGCCGGGTCGGTGCTGGCGCGGCGTCTCTTCAGTTGAGCGCTGGTGCGGTCATGACCGAGAATTTGGACCTGTTTTCGGCTCCAGCGCCCGTGGATCCAGCGCAGCCAGCCATCAGAATCAAGGCGCTGCGCGACCAGCTCAACCACTGGGCGCACCAGTACTACGTGCTGGACGCGCCCACCGTGCCCGACGCCGAATACGACCGCGTATACCGCGAGCTGCAGGCGCTGGAAGCCGCGCATCCCGACCTGGTCACCCCCGATTCGCCCACGCAGCGCGTGATTGGCGCGGTGATGGATGGCCTGGTGCCCGTGCGCCACGCGGTGCCCATGCTCAGCATCCACACCGAAACCGACACCGAGGCCACGGGCGCGCAGGCGTTCGACGCCCGCGTGCGCCGCGAACTGGGCCTGTCGGATGCCGACCCCGCCATCGAATACGTGGCCGAGCCCAAGTTTGACGGCCTGGCCATGAGCCTGCGCTACGAAAACGGCCGCCTGGTGCAGGCCGCCACGCGCGGCGATGGGGAGGTGGGCGAGGACGTGACGCACAACATCCGCACGATCCGGCAGATTCCCCTCACACTGCCCGGTGATGTGCCGCCTTTGCTGGAGGTGCGCGGCGAGGTCTACATGCGTCGGGCCGACTTCGATGCGCTCAACGAGCGCCAGCGCGAGCAGGGTGGCAAGACCTTCGTCAACCCGCGCAATGCGGCCGCCGGTGCGGTACGCCAGCTCGATTCGGGCATCACGGCCCAGCGCCCGCTGAGCTTTTTTGCCTATGGCCTGGGCGCCATCACGCCGCTCGGCGAGGGCGGGCCGGTGTTTCGCACCCATTACGAGATGCTGCAGACCCTGAAATCATGGGGCTTTCCAGTCGCAGCGCAGGTACGGATTGCGGTGGGTGCTGCTGAATTGGTCACATTTCACCGGCAGGTGGGCGCCAGCCGCGATGCGCTGCCCTACGACATCGACGGCGTGGTCTACAAGGTGAATTCGCTGCAGCTGCAGCGCGACCTGGGCTTCAAGACGCGCGAGCCGCGCTGGGCCGTGGCGCACAAGTACCCGGCGCAGGAAATGGCCACCAAGGTCGAAGCCATCGACGTGCAGGTGGGCCGCACCGGCAAGATCACACCCGTCGCACGCCTGGCGCCGGTGTTCGTGGGCGGCGTGACCGTCACCAACGCCACGCTGCACAACCTGTTCGAGATCCGCAAGAAGGGCGTGCGTGTGGGCGACACCGTCATCGTGCGCCGCGCGGGCGATGTGATCCCCGAAGTGGTGGGCGTAATTGCCCCCACGCTCGGCACTGACGTGTCCTCGCTGCCCCCCAGGGGGGCTGACCCCGCCTTGGGGCGGCCCGGCGGCGGGGTCATGCCTGGCACCCGCGCCGGCTACGTGCCCAACTTCCGCATGCCCAATGCCTGCCCCGTGTGCGGCAGCGACGTGGTGCGCGAAAAGGGCGAGGCCAACCACCGCTGCACGGGTGGCCTGTTCTGCGCTGCCCAGCGCAAGGAGGCCATCCTGCACTTTGCCGCGCGCCGCGCCATGGACATCGAAGGCCTGGGCGACAAGCTGGTGGACCAGCTCGTGGACGCCAACGTGATCCGCACGCTGCCCGACCTGTACCGGCTGGGCCTGACCTCGCTGGTCGCGCTGGAGCGCATGGCCGACAAATCGGCCCAGAACGTGCTGGCCGCGCTCGAAAGATCCAAGCAGACCACCTTGCCGCGTTTTCTGTTCGGCCTGGGGCTGCGCCATGTGGGCGAAGCCACGGCCAAGGACCTGGCGCGGCATTTCGGCACGCTCGACGCGATCATGGATGCCAGCGTCGAGCAGCTGCTGCAGGTGAATGACGTGGGCCCCGTGGTGGCACAAAGCCTGCACACCTTCTTTCAGCAAGCGCACAACCGCGAGGTCGTCGAGCAGCTGCGCGCCTGCGGCGTGACCTGGCCCGAAGGTGCCCCCGCCGAGCGCGCACCGCAGATTCTTGCCGGCAAGACCGTGGTGCTGACGGGCACCTTGCCCACCCTGGGCCGCGATGCCGCCAAGGACCTGCTCGAAGCCGCCGGTGCCAAGGTAGCCGGCTCGGTCAGCAAGAAAACCAGCTACGTGGTGGCGGGCGAAGAGGCCGGCAGCAAGCTGGCCAAGGCCTTGGAGCTGGGCGTGCCCGTGCTCGACGAGGCCGGCATGCTGGCGCTGCTGCACGCGGGCGCAGCGGCCGAGGGTGCGGGCTGATGGCACTGGCGCGGCGCGCACCCCGCTTGGGCCTGGCGCTGGGCAGCGGCTCGGCACGCGGCTGGGCGCACATCGGCGTGCTGCAGGCACTGGCCGAAGAAGGCGTGCGGCCCGACATCGTGTGCGGCTCGTCCATCGGCGCGCTGGTGGGCGCGGCCTATGCCGGGGGGGAGCTCGATCGCTTTTCCGACTGGGTGCAGGGCCTGGGCATGCGCGATGTGTTCGGTTTCATGGACTTCAACCTCTCGGGCGGCATGCTCAAGGGCGAGAAGCTGATTGCCTTTTGGCGCCGCAATTTCGCGGACTTTGACATCGAGGCCGCGCCGATGTCCTTTGGCGCCGTGGCCACCGATCTGCATTCGGGCGCCGAGGTCTGGCTGCGCCATGGCTCGATTGCCAATGCGGTGCGTGCCTCCATCGCGCTGCCGGGTCTGTTCACGCCGGTGGTGCAGGACGACGGGCGGCTGCTGGTGGATGGCGGCCTGGTCAACCCCGTGCCCGCGTCGCTCGCGCGCGCCATGGGGGCGGACATCGTGATCGCGGTGGACCTGAACAGCGACATCCTGCACCGCAACATGCACCCCCTGGCCGTTGTACGTGAGCCGCAGGCCGATGCACCGGAGGCGGTTGGCGCCGGCCCTGCAGCGCCCGAGCCCGAACCTGCACGCAATGGCGACTGGATGCGCCGCCTGAAGTTCTGGAGTCCGGGGGCTGGTGACGCTGCGGCGGCGCCCGTGCCGCGCGTGCCTTCGATGCTGGACGTGGTGATGACCAGCGTCAACATCATGCAGATGCGCATCACCCGCAGCCGCATGGCGGGCGACCCGCCCGAGGTGGTGGTGGCGCCCGCGCTGGGGCACCTGGGGCTGCTGGACTTTCACCGCGCCGCCGAAGCCATCGAGGAAGGCCGCCGCGCCGCTCGGGCTGCACTGCCGCAGCTGCGGCGTTTCATGGCATGAAGCTATTTCTTTCATAGCCGCTAGCGCTTTACCAGTAAGCGCCAGAGGCACTTTTTACTCCAATTTTCCATGCTCTCCCTGATGACCCTGCGCGCCGCGTTCGCGCGGCTGCTGCGCCGGCCCGAGCGGCTGCTGTCGCTGCACAGCCTGGCCTGGCTGCTGGCCGCCTTGCCGCTGGCCCTGCTGCTGTATGCGCTGGTGCTGGTGCCATTCACGCCGTCCATTGGTGACATCCGCAAGGCCAAGAGCGAGCTGCCGGCGCAGCTCCTGTCGGCCGATGGCAAGCTGCTGGCCGAATACCGCTGGGCCAACCGCGACTGGGTGGAGCTGAATCAGATTTCGCCCAACGTGGTGAAGGCCCTCATCGCCACCGAAGACCACCGCTTTTACGAGCACTTCGGGCTGGACTGGCGGCGCACGGCATCGTCGGTGGTGCTGACGCTGCGGGGTGATCCGCAGGGCGGCTCCACCATCACGCAGCAGCTGGCGCGCAATCTGTTCCCCGAGGAAATCGGCCGCTCGCGCACGCTCACGCGCAAGCTCAAGGAGGCGATCACCGCGCTCAAGATCGAGGCCTCGTACACCAAGGACGAGATCCTGGAGACCTACCTCAACACCGTGCCGTTCCTGTACAACGCCTACGGCATCGAGATGGCCGCGCGCACCTATTTCGACAAGTCGGCCGACCAGCTCAATGTGCTGGAGAGCGCCACGCTGATCGGCATGCTCAAGGGCACGGCCTACTACAACCCGGTGCTCAACCCCGAGCGTGCCAGGGACCGGCGCAACACCGTGTTGTCGCAGATGGTCAAACGCGGCAAGCTGGATGCCAAGCAACTGGAGCCGCTGCAAAAGCGCCCGCTGCGTGTCAATTTCGAGCGCCAGACCGAGGTCATGGGCCCGGCGCCGCACTTTGCCATGCACTTGCGCAAACAGCTTATTGCCTGGGCCGACAGCCAGGGCTACAGCCTGTATTCCGACGGCCTGGTGATCCGCACCACCATCGACTCGCGCCTGCAGGCCTATGCCAACCAGGCGGTGACACGCCAGGGGCGCCAGTTGCAGGGCGTGGCCGATGCCGCCTGGGCGCGGCGCGACGGCTGGGGCCCGCACAACGCGCTGGTGCAGACGCTGGTGCGCGAAAGCGCCGAATACCGCACCGCCATCGACAAGGGTGAAGCGCCCGAGGATGCGCTCAAGGAGCTGCTGGCCGACAGCGCCTTCATGGCCAAGCTGCGCACCGAAAAAACGCGCGTGCAGGCGGGCTTTCTGGCGCAGGACCCGGTCACCGGCCATGTGCTGGCCTGGGTGGGAAGCCGCGATTTTGCGCAAGACCCCTTCGACCATGTGCAGGCGGCGCGGCGCCAGCCCGGCTCCACCTTCAAGCCCTTTGTGTATGGCGCGGCGTTTGCCAACGGCGCTTCGCCCGACGACACGCTGATGGATGAGGCGGTGGAAATCCCCCTGGGTGGCGGCCGCGTGTGGCGCCCCACCGATGGCCGCCCGCCCAGCGATCAGCCCATGACGCTGGGCGACGGCCTGGCGTACTCCCGCAACACCATCACCGCGCAGGTCATGCAGCAGGTGGGGCCGGCCCGCGTGGCCGAGGTGGCACGCGCCCTGGGCGTGCGCCAGTCGCCGCTCGAAGAAGTGCCGTCGCTCGCGCTGGGCACCAGCCCGGTCACGCTCAAGGAGATGGTGACGGCCTACAGTTCCATCGCCAGCCTGGGGCGCTATGTGGAGCCGGTGCTCATCACCCGCATCGAAGACCGCCATGGCAAGCTGCTGGAGGCCTTTGCCCCGCCCACGCCCGAGGCGGTGTTTGACGCCCGCGCCGCGCAAACCCTGCGCAACACCCTGCGCGGCGCCGTGGACCGGGGAACGGCCACGGCCATCCGCACGCGCTACGGCATCCAGGCCGACGTGGCGGGCAAGACCGGCACCACGCAGGACAACACCGATGGCTGGTTCATCCTCATGCACAGCCGCGTGGTGGCGGGCGCCTGGGCTGGCTTCAACGACGGGCGCATCACGCTGCGCAGCGACTACTGGGGGCAGGGCGCCCGCAGCGCGCTGCCCATGGTGGGCGAATTCATGCAGCAGGCGCTGCGCGCCAACGTGGTCCACGGCCGGGACCGGTTCGTGGACGAGTTCGACACCGCACCGTCGCTGGACCGTTCGCTGGACAGCATGCGCGACTGGATCCGGGGCCTGTTTCGCAGCGATCCGCCCGCACCGCCTGCGCCATCTGCCCAGCCGTCC
>JANJSZ010000245.1 GCA_024711405.1 Acidovorax sp. | reverse complement strand
CCAGCAGCGCGTTGCCGCCGTAGCCCGAACCGTAAGACCAGATCTCGCGCGTTTCGGGGTAGTGGACGATGTACTTGACCTTGGGGTTGCAGGGCCAGGAGGTGGTGTCCTTCTCGCCAGCCGCCAGTGGTGCGCCCACGGTGTGCATGCAGGGCACATACTCGCCGTCCACGCCCAGCACGTCGTACACGGCCTTGCCCATGCGGGTCATCAGGCGCTGGTTCACGGCCACGTAGGCGCTGTCGGTCAGCTCCACGCCGATATGGGCGATGTGGCTGCCCAGGGGGCCCATGCTGAAGGGCACCACGTACATGGTGCGGCCCTTCATGCAGCCGTCGAACAGCGGCTGCAGCGTGGCGCGCATTTCGACCGGGGCCATCCAGTTGTTGGTCGGGCCGGCGTCTTCCTTCTTTTCGGAGCAGATGTAGGTGCGGTCTTCCACGCGGGCCACGTCCGACGGGTCGGAGCAGGCCAGGAAGCTGCCGGGGCGCTTGGCCGGGTTGAGCTTCTTGAAGGTGCCGGCATCGACCAGCTGCTGGCACAGGCGGTCGTACTCTTCCTTGGAACCGTCGCACCAGTAGATGGAATCGGGCTTGCACAGGACGGCCATGTCGGCCACCCAGGCCAGCAGGCGGGCGTTCTTGACGTAAGCGGGGGCGTTGAGATTCAGGCCCTGCATCGTGGGTGCGTTCATCGGGGAGCTTCCTAAGTTGAAAAACAGTTTTTTCAAAGGAAGCGGACCTGGTGGATCGCGGCGAGGCCTGGCGCAGTTGCGGATGCTGAGCGCTGCCTTTGAAAAAACGGCTGAGGTGCTCAGTCGGCGGGCGGGTGCATGGTGAATCCCCACGGGGTGGAGGCTATGCCACGGAATCCGCGGGTCGGCTGGGATGACGATTCTATGAATCTGCAGCCGATTTGTCTGTCAGCCACGGGCCAAAATCATGCAAAAAAAGCATGAGGTTATGCGTGAATGTGGCTCGGATGGCCGCGAGTTCAGGTCTGCGAGGCCTGCCAGCGCTCATACCCGGCCTTGCGCAGGGCGCAGGCCGGGCAGGCGCCGCAGCCGTAGCCCCAGGCGTGGCGCGTGTCGCGCACACCGTGGTAGCAGGTGTGGGATTGCTCCAGAATGATGTCCACCAGTGCCTGCCCGCCCAGGGTGCGGGCCAGTTGCCAGGTGTCGGCCTTGTCCAGCCACATCAGCGGCGTCTCGAAGGTGAAGCGCTGTCCCATGCCCAGCGACACGGCCACCTGCAGGGCCTTCAGGGTGTCGTCGCGGCAATCCGGGTAGCCCGAGAAATCGGTCTCGCACATGCCGCCCACCAGCGTGTGCAGTCCGCGCCGGTAGCCCACGGCGGCGGCGAGCTGGAAGAACAGCAGGTTGCGCCCCGGCACGAAGGTGTTGGGCAGGCCAGCGGCATCCATCACGATTTCCGTCTCGCGCGTCAGTGCCGTGTCGCTGATCTGGCCCAGCACGGACAGATCGATCATGTGGTCTTCGCCCAGCCGTTCGCGCCACTGCGGAAAACCTGTGCGCAGGGCGGCCAGCACCGCGTGGCGTGCCTGCAGTTCCACCTGGTGGCGCTGGCCGTAGTCGAAGCCGATGGTTTCGACATGGGCGAAATGCTCCAGCGCCCAGGCCAGGCAGGTGGTGGAGTCCTGTCCGCCAGAGAAAAGTACGAGGGCGTGTCCGGATCGCATGGGCGGCATCTTTCGGCAAGGGGGCGTAAAAAAACCCCGCGCTGCGGGGTTCGTGGCGGATGCGGCGTGTGCCTCAGGCCATGTTCACGGCAATGAAGGCCAGCAGAAAAATCATGATGGCGCCTACCACGGGCAACACCACGGGAATCAGCGGGACAACATTTTCCACGGCGTCGGCCGAGTGCGCTTCGGGGGCGTGCGAGGTGTTGTGGTCAGACATGGCAAGAACTCCAAAGGGCGTAGAACTGCTGCGATTCTAGCTGCAGCGCCGAAGATCGCGGTGTCCACGGCGTCGCGTCACATCAGCGCGGCTTCCATGCCGGCCGCGCGCAACGCCTCCAGCACCTGGGCCACATGGGGCTGGCCGCGGGTCTGCAGCACCAGCTCGATCTCCACGTTCTGCGCGGCCAGCATGGTGAAGGCCCGCTGGTGGTGCACCTCCTCGATGTTGGCGCCTGCGTCCGCCACGGTGGCGGTGATGCGCGCCAGCACGCCTGGAATGTCGCGCGCACTGACCTTGATGCGCGCCAGCCTTCCAGAGCGCACCATGCCACGCTCGATGATGGCGGCCAGCAGCAGCGGGTCGATGTTGCCGCCGCACAGCACCAGCCCCACCTTCTTGCCGGCAAAGCGCTCGGGGTGGCGCAGCAGCGCGGCCAGGCCGGCTGCGCCCGCACCTTCCACCAGGGTTTTCTCGATTTCCAGCAGCATCAGCACGGCCTGCTCGATGTCGCCCTCGTCCACCAGCACCAGGTCGTCCACCAGGCGCTTGACGACTTCCTGGGTGAGGGTGCCGGGTGTGCCCACGGCAATGCCCTCGGCGATGGTGGAAGTGCCCTGCGGGTGGTGCGTGCCCTTGATGGCATTGACCATGGCCGGAAAGCGCGCGGTCTGCACGCCGATGATCTCGATGTCCGGGCGCAGCGCCTTGGCGGCGGTGGCCACGCCGGCGATCAGCCCGCCGCCGCCCACGGCAATGACCAGGGTGTCGAGATCGGGCACGGCCTGCAGCATTTCCAGCGCGAGCGTGCCCTGGCCGGCGGCCACGGCTTCGTCATCGTAGGGGTGCACGAACACCAGCCCCTCGGTGTCGGCAAGATGGTAGGCATGGGCGCGCGCCTCTTCCAGCGTGTCGCCGTGCAGCACCACCTCGGCGCCAAAGCCGCGCGTGCGCTCCACCTTCACGCCGGGCGTGAAGCGCGGCATGACGATCACGGCGCGCAAGCCCATGCGCTGCGCGTGGTAGGCCACGCCCTGCGCATGGTTGCCCGCGCTCATGGCCACGACGCCGCGCGCGCGCTCGGCCGGGGTGAGCAGCGTGAGCTTGTTGCAGGCGCCGCGCTCCTTGAAGGAAGCGG
>JANJSZ010000241.1 GCA_024711405.1 Acidovorax sp. | reverse complement strand
TTTTGAAGAACCGTCAAACTTTCGAAAACTTTCACCTTCCAAACCCAGCCGCTTGCAGCAACCAGATCCACCGAGCGAAGCCTTGAATTATATACCGGGTTTTTACCCAGCAAAACCCAAAACCATCTTCTTTTTTCCTCCGCCTCCAGAACCCTCACAAAGAAGGCCAACAGCAGCGAAGCCATCGACTATAGCATGGAAAAGTGGGAACGTTCAACTTTGCCCGCCGTCTTCAGCCGTGCGCGGCAACAACCGCCTCCAGCGCGTCCACGAACAGATACGCCACGTCGCAGCCCGTCTGTTCCTGGATCTCCTGGAAGCACGTCGGGCTCGTCACGTTGATTTCGGTGACGCACTCTCCGATGACATCCACGCCTGCCAGCAGCAAACCCCGGCTCTGCAAGACAGGACCCAGCGCTTCGGCAATCTCCCAGTCACGCGCAGACAGTGGCCGAGCCACGCCCTTGCCGCCCGCCGCCAGATTTCCCCGGACTTCACTGCCCTGCGGGATGCGTGCAAGGCAGAAAGGCACCGGCCTGCCCCCGATGATGAGGACACGCTTGTCACCGTCCACGATCTGCGGAAGGAATTTCTGCACCATCACGCTTTGCGCTCCGTGGCGGTTGAGTGTTTCCGTGATGCTGCCCAGATTCAGCCCGTCCGGACCCACCCGAAAAATACCCATGCCTCCCATGCCGTCGAGTGGTTTGAGAATGATGTCCTGGTGTTCTGCATGGAAGTGCTGGATGTCTTGCGGATCACGGGTCACCAGCGTGGGGCCGATGAACTGGGGAAACTCCATGATCGCCAGCTTTTCCGGGTGATCGCGCAAGGCGCGCGGCTTGTTGAATACGCGTGCACCCTCCCGCTCGGCCTGTTCAAGCAAGTGGGTGGCATAAAAATATTCACTATCGAAGGGCGGATCCTTGCGCATGAGCACGGCATCGAACGCCGTGAGGGCAGAACTGCGCAGTGGCTGCGCCTGAAACCAATCGGTCGCATCGCCCGTGAGAGAAATGTCGCGCACCCGAGCAGTCACCTGGCTGCCACGCTGCCACACCAGATCCTGTGGCAGACATGCCGCCAGCTGGTGTCCACGCCGCTGTGCCTCGCGCATCATGGCAAAGGTGGTGTCTTTGTAGATCTTGAAGCCTTCGAGCGGATCAGCGATGAACAGGAGTTTCATGGTTTTTCAGGAAAAAGGATCGTGCGTTAAGTATCAACAGGGTGAACAGGCTGCCGCCCCAATGGCATTGCCGCATTCACTGCATCCGACCTGGTCAGACGCTCTCGGCTTGGGAACGCCTGTACTGTTGCACAAATAGCGCAAGGCTGCCGGCAACCACGCCCCAGAACGCAGACCCCACCCCCGCCACCACCACGCCGCTGAGGGTGACCAGGAAGGTGATCAGCGCCGCCTCGCGATGGGGCTCGCCCTGCAGCGCGGCGGCCAGACCGCTACCGATCGTGCCCAGCAAAGCCAGGCCGGCGATGGCCACCACCAGTTCCTTGGGAAACGCGGTCAACAGGCCCGTGACGACCGCGCCGAAGATGCCGATCACTACATACAGCAAACCACAGGACACCGCGGCCGTGTAGCGTTTGGTGCGGTCCGGGTGGGCCTCGGGGCCCATGCAGATGGCGGCGGTGATAGCGCTGAAATTCAGTGCATAGCCACCAAAGGGCGCCAGCACCAGGGTCGCGAGCCCCGTCATGGTGATGAGGCGCGACACCGGCAGGTCATACCCCGTGGCGCGGATTACCGCCACGCCCGGCAGGTTTTGCGAGGCCATGGTCACGACAAACAGGGGCAGGGCCAGGCTGATGGCCGCAGACCAGGTGAACTGCGGCGCCGTGAAAACGGGCATGGCCAGCTCCAGGCGGATGGCCGACCAGGACATCTCGCCGCGCAGCGCAACAAAACCGATGGCCAGCGCCAGCGTGATGACCACGGCATAGCGCGGCAGCAGCCGGCGCGCCACCAGATACGTCCCCAGCATCAGCAATACCAGGGGCAGGGCCGTCTGCGCCGCAGCGAAGGCCTGCATGCCAAAGCGCGCGAGCACCCCCGCCAGCAGCGCTGCGGCAATCTCCACGGGAATGCGGTTCATGGCGCGCTCGAACCAGCGTGTCACACCCGCCACCGTGATCAGGACGGCACACACCATGAAGGCACCCACCGCCTCGGCCATGCTGAAGCCTCCGGCCAGTCCGGCGGTGGCCAGCACGGCGGCGCCTGGCGTGGACCAGGCCACCATCACCGGCTTGCGCAGCAGCAACGAGGGCACCAGCGAGCACAGGCCCATGCCCAGCCCCAGCGCCCACATCCACGAGGTGATTTGCGCGGGCGTGGCCTGAAACGCCTGGGCCGCCTGGAAAACGATGGCCACGGAACTCGTGAACCCCACCAGCACCGCCACAAAGCCGGCGGTGAAGGCGGACAGGCTCAGGTCTTTGAAAAATTGCATGGGTGCATTCTGGCATCGCCATGCACCAATATTGCTCTATATTTAATAGCGCATTGTGCCTACCACATAAGCGCCACAGGCCGAAATTCTGTAAATCTGGCTAGATTTCAATCTTGGAGCCCAGTTCCACCACGGCGTTGTTGGGCAAATGCAGGAAGTCGGCGGCGCCACTGGCGTTGTGGTGCATCTGGGCAAACAGCTTCTCGCGCCAGGGCGCCATGCCGCTGCCAATGGTGGGAATGATGGTGTCGCGCGAGAGGAAGTAGCTGGTGGTCATGGGCTCCAGATCACAGCCCCGCCCCCGCAACTGGTGCAGGGCGCTGGGGATGTCGGGATCGTTCTTGAAGCCGTAATGCACCACCACCTGCCAGCAATCGTGCCCCAGGGGCTCGACCTGCAGGCGCTTGTCCAACCCGATCCAGGGCACTTCGTGGTTGCGCACGGTAACGAACAGATTCTGGCCATGCAGCACCTTGTTGTGCTTGAGGTTGTGCAGCATGGCATTGGGCACGGCCCCTGGCTCTGCCGTGAGGAACACCGCCGTGCCGTCCACGCGGGTGGGTGGGTTCAGGAACACCGATTCCAGGAAAGCCTTGAGGTCGATGGCATCGGCGCGCAGTTTGTCATTGAGCAGGCGGCGCCCCTCCTTCCAGGTCATCATCAGCATGAACACGCCACCGCCGATCATCAGCGGGAACCACCCGCCCTGGAACAGCTTGAGCAGATTGGACGTGAAGAAGGCCAGGTCCACCACGAAAAAGCAGCCAGTGGCCGCAATGCACAGCGCCAGCGGATAGCCCCAGCCATAGCGGATGACAAAGAACGTCAAGGTGGTGGTGATCAGCATGTCCAGCGTAACGGCAATGCCATAGGCCGCAGCCAGGTTGCTGGACGAGCGGAACATCACCACCGCCAGCACAATGGCCACGAAAAGCCCCCAGTTGACCAGCGGGATGTAGATCTGTCCCGTATCCCGCACGCTGGTGTGCAGGATGTTCAGGCGCGGCAGATAGCCCAGCTGGATCACCTGCTTGGTGACACTGAAGGCGCCCGTGATGAGCGCCTGCGAAGCAATGACCGTGGACAGCGTTGCCAGGATCACCAGCGGCACCAGGGCCCAGTCGGGCGCCATCATGAAAAACGGATTCTTCACCGCCTCGGGTTCGGCCAGCAGCAGCGCGCCCTGGCCAAAATAATTGAGCGTGAGCGCCGGCATGGCCACGCCAAACCAGGCCAGGCGGATGGGCCGTTTGCCAAAATGCCCCAGATCGGCATACAGCGCTTCGGCCCCGGTCACGCACAGCACCACGGCCCCCAGAATGATGAAACTGATGCCCGGATGGGCCCACATGAATCCCAGCGCGTGGTGCGGACTCATCGCCCAGAGGATTTCAGGGTGGGTGACGATGTGCGACACCCCCAGCACGGCCAGGGTCAGGAACCACAGGAGCGTGATGGGACCAAAAAATTTTCCGATGCCGCCCGTGCCCCGCTTTTGCACGGCAAACAGGCAAAACAGCACCACCAGCGTGAGCGGAATCACATACTGCTTGAAATGGGGCGACACCACCTCCAGCCCCTCCACCGCGGAAAGCACCGAAATGGCCGGGGTGATGACGCCGTCGCCATAAAACAGCGAGGTGCCGAAGATGCCCACCGCCAGCAGCCCCTTGCGCAGGCGGGGCTTGTCTTTCACTGCCTGCGAGGCCAGCGCCAGCATGGCGATCAGCCCGCCCTCGCCGTTGTTGTCGGCCCGCAGCACCAGCACCACGTACTTGAGGGAAACGATGACGGTCAGGGTCCAGAAGAAGATGGACAGGATGCCGTAGATGTTGTCCGGCGTGAATGGGACATGGCCCGAGCCGAAAACTTCCTTGACCGCGTACAGCACGCTGGTGCCGATATCGCCGTAGACAACACCGATGGCGCCCAGCGTGAGCGCTGCGAGCGATGATTTGGAACTTTGCACTGACACCCCCCGCGGCACTGGGCAAGACGGGGTTCCGTAACTTTTGGGAACGCTATTGTGCGCCCGCCGCCGCGCTGGCGGATCGACCCCGCAGATCTTGTTGCAGTGCAACAACTACCCGCCGGCCCCGGCGCCCCGGCAGGGCATGGCCCCGGGTCAGTCGTAAATCTCGGCGTCCGGGTTGGTGGCTTCCAGTTCGTAGCTGGCGGCCAGCATGGCCAGGCGCGCCACCACGCCATACATGTAAAAGCGGTTGGGCGCACTCACACCCGGGCGCACGCCCGGCTGGGGCATGTGCGTGCTGTGCTCGAACGCCAGCGGCACGAAGCTGGCGCCGGGGGCGTTGAGGTTTTCATCCACGCCGCGCTCGGCATGCATGCGATAAAAGCCGCCCACCACATAGCGGTCCATCATGTAGACCACCGGCTCGGCCACGGCCTCGTGCACCCGCTCCTGCGTGAGCACCCCTTCCTGGATGATCACGTCGCTGACCGGCTGGCCGTCCTTGATGACGGCCATCTTGTTGCGGGTCTTGCGGTTCAGGTCGTCGAGCTCCTTGGCATCGCGCACGGTCATGATGCCCATGCCGTAGGTGCCGTTGTTGGCCTTGACGATCACGAAGGGTTTTTCGTGGATGCCGTATTCCTTGTACTTGCGCCGGACCTTGGCGAGCAGGGCATCCACCCCGCTTTGCAACCCGTCCATGCCCGCGCCTTCGGCAAAGTCCACAGCGCCGCACTGGCTGAACAGCGGATTGATCAGCCAGGGGTCGATGCCGAGCATCTTGCCGAAGCGCTTGGCCACTTCCTCGTAGTTCTTGAAATGCGTGCTCTTCCTGCGCACGCTCCAGCCTGCATGCAGGGGTGGCAGCAGGTACTGCTCATGAATGTCTTCCAGGATGCCCGGCGCGCCGGTCGAAAGATCGTTGTTGAGCAAAATCGTGCAGGGGTCGAAATCCTTGAGGCCCAGCCGTCCCTTGGTGCGGATCACGGGCTCCAGCATCACCGAGTCGCCGTTGGGCAGCTCGATCAGGGTGGATTTCTTGATCTCGGGGCTGATGGAGCCCACGCGCACATTCAGGCCCGCCATGTTGAAGATGCGCTGCAGTTGCACCACATTGGCCAGGTAAAACGTGTTGCGCGTGTGGTTCTCGGGAATGATCAGCAGGTTGCGCGCCTCGGGGCAGATCTTCTCGATGGCGGCCATGGCGGCCTGCACGGCCAGGGGCAGCATCTCCTTGGTGAGGTTGTTCCAGCCGCCCGGGAACAGGTTGGTGTCCACGGGCGCCAGCTTGAAGCCGGCATTGCGGATATCGACCGAGGTGTAGAACGGCGGCGTGTGCTCCATCCACTCCAGGCGAAACCAGCGTTCGATGGCGGGCATCGAGTCAAGGATGCGCTGTTCGAGTTCATTGATCGGTCCCGTGAGGGCCGTGATGAGATGCGGAACCATAGATGCCCTTGGAAAGCGATTGCGGTGAATTGTAGGAGTTGGGGTCGGGCCAACGATTCGCAAGGCAGCGCGGGCTGGCCACCTGCCGCTCAGCGCCGCCAGAACGCCGGTGTGAGCAGGGCCATGAAGCTGAGTATCTCCAGCCGCCCCAGCAGCATGGCCAGGGTGCACACCCATATCTGGAAATCGGTCAGCCCGGCGTAGTTGGCGGCGGGGCCCACACTGCCCAGGCCCGGCCCCGTACAGTTGACGCTGGCCAGAACGGCCGAAAACGCGGTCACCAGGTCCAGATCGGTCAGCAGCAGCACCATGCTCAGGCCAAAAATGGTGGCGCCATACACCAGCATGAAGGCCAGCACCGAGAAGATCACCCGGTTGTCCACCACCGCGTCGCCCAGCCGCACGGGCTGCACCGCGCGCGGATGCACCAGCCGGTTCATTTCGCGGCGCGCCTGCTTGAGCAAGATCAGTACGCGCACCATCTTGATGCCGCAGCCCGTGGAGCCCGCACTGGTCGCCAGGCCCGACAGCAGCAGCATGAACACGGGCGCAAACACCGGCCAGCCCAGATAGTCCACCGTGGAATAGCCGGTGGTGGAGGCCAGGGACACCAGGTTGAACATGCCGTGGCGCAGCGCATCGAGCGGCGCATACACCCCCTTGACCCACAGCAATCCGGCCACCAGCAGCCCGCCGCCGACCAGCGTGAACAGGGTGGCGCGCAGCTCCGGGTCGCGCCAGAAACCACCCCACCGCCCCTTGCGGATGGCCACGAAATACAGTGCGAAATTGCAGCTGGCCACCAGCATGAAGAAGATGCAGATGGCCTCCAGCAGCGGCGACCGAAAATACCCGAAGCTCTGGTCATGGGAGGACAGCCCACCCAGGCTCACGGTGGAGAACATGTGCATCAGCGCATCCAGCGGCGCCATGCCCGCCCCCCAGTAGGCCAGGCCACACAGGGTGGAGAAAAGGGCGTACACGCCCCACAGCCCCTTGGCGGTGCCGGTCATGCGCGGCGTGAGCTTGGTGTCCTTGAGCGGTCCGGCCGCCTCGGCCTTGAACAGCTGGCTGCCACCCACCCCCAGCAGTGGCAGCACCGCCACCGCCAGGATCAGAATGCCCATGCCGCCCATCCACTGCAAAAAGGTGCGCCACACGTTCACCGACACGGGCAGGGTGTCCAGGCCCGTCAGCACCGTGGCGCCCGTGGTGGTCAGGCCGGAAACGGCTTCAAAGTACGCGTGCGTGAACGACATCGGCCGCCCTGTGTGGTGCCCCGCCAGCATCAGCGGCACGGCAGCCGCCAGTGGCAGCAGCATCCACACCAGCGAGACCAGCATCACGCCATGGCGTGGCTGCAGCTCCTGCCGGAACAGACGCAGACGCCACCACAGCCAGGCGCCCACCAGCAGCGAGGCCGCCATGGCCAGGGGGTACACATGCCACACCCCGTCCTGGGTCCACAGAGAAACCGCCAGCGGCAGCCCCATGGACAGCGCAAAGATCATGACCAGGATGCCCAGCACGCGCAGGACGGGAAACATGTCCACCATGGTGTTCTCGCGGGCCTGTTCCGGTTCAGAAGAAAGTGGCGCTCACGCGAAAGAGCTTTTCCACGTCGCGCACCAGCCGCTTGTGCGGCAGGAAGAACACCACATGGTCATTGCTCTCGATCACCGTGGCGCTGCGCGGAATGATCACCTGCGGCTCGCGCGGCGCATCGGGCGCCCCCCCGGGTGCATCGTGCGCATCCGGCGCATCCGGCAGGCCACGCACGATCAGGCCGATGTGCACGTCGCGCGGCAGGGCCAGCTCGCTGACCTTGCGGCCTACCACCCGCGAGGTCTTGCGGTCGCCACGGGCCACGATCTCCAGCGCCTCGGCCACGCCCCGGCGCAGGCTGTGAACGGCCTGCACATCGCCCTGGCGCACATAGGCCAGCAGCTCGCCCAACATGGCCTGCGCGGGCGACAGGGCAATGTCGATCTGCGTGCCGTGCATCAGGTCGGCATAGCTGCGGCGGTTGATCAGCGCCAGCACGCGGCGCGCGCCCATGCGCTTGGCCAGCAGGCAGGACATGATGTTGTCCTCGTCGTCGTCGGTCAGGGCCAGAAAGAGATCGATCTCGTCGATGCTCTCGTCACCGAGCAGGTTTTCATCGGTGGTATCGCCCTGCAGCACCAGGGTGTCGGACGGCAGGCGCGAGGCCAGCTCGATGCAGCGCGCACTGTCGTCCTCGATGATCTTCACCAGATAGCGCCCCGGCTCCCTGCCCAGCTCCAGCGCCAGGTGCAGGCCCACACGGCCGCCGCCGGCGATCATGATGCGCCGCACCGGCCGCACTGGCGTGGCGCCCTGGCGATGCAAGGTGGCCAGCACATGGGCGATGTGCTCGCGCGCGGCCAGCACAAAAACCTCGTCGCTGGGCTCGATGCGGGTTTCTCCGGCGCAGGCCACGAAGCGGTCGGGCTCTTCCGGAAAGCGGCGATAGATGGCCACCAGGCGCACCGCCACCTCGGGGGTGCTACTGCGCATCTCGGCCACGGTGTGGCCCACCATGGGTGCGCCGGCCCGCGTCCGCACCGACACCAGGCAGGCCCGCCCGCCAGCGAACTCGCGCACCTGCATGGCTTCGGGGTATTCGATGAGCTTGCCGATGTAGCGGGTGAGGGATTCCTCGGGGCAGATGATGCGGTCCACCGCAAAGCCTTCGGTGGACACCAGGCGCTCATCCCGCTGGAACCCGGTGGAGCGCACGCGCGCAATGCGCTTGGGGATGTTGAACACCAGCTGCGCCACCTTGCAGCACACCAGGTTGGTCTCGTCCTGGGCGGCACAGGCGATCAGCAGATCGGTGTCCTGCGCGCCCGCCTCGGCCAGCACGGCAGGCTCGATGCCGTTGCCCACCACGCCGCGCAGGTCATAGCGCGATTCCAGGTCGCGCAGACGCTCGGCGTCGGTGTCGATGACGGTGATGTCGTTGCGCTCGGACACCAGGCTGTCGGCCACGATCTGGCCCACGCGGCCGGCTCCGAGGATGATGATCTTCATGTGGTATTGGCTTTCAGCGCAATACTGGCAAGCGCAACCAGCGATGAAATAAGCAGCAAATCAGACCCGCACCTCGCCCTCGCCCAGCACCACGTACTTGAGCGAGGTGAGGCCTTCCAGCCCCACCGGCCCGCGCGCGTGGAACTTGTCGGTGCTGATGCCGATTTCGGCCCCCAGGCCAAACTCGAAACCATCGGCAAACCGCGTGCTGGCATTCACCATCACGCTGGCCGAATCCACCTCACGCAGAAAGCGCTGGGCGTGCATGTGGTTGGTGGTCAGGATGGCGTCGGTGTGGTGGCTGGAATAGCGGTTGATGTGGGCGATGGCCTCGTCCACGCCCGCCACCACCTTCACGCTGATGATGGGCGCCAGGTACTCCTCGCTCCAATCCTGCTCGGTGGCGGCCGCCAGCTTCGCGCCCGGCACCTGGCCCAGGATGGCCAGCGCCTCGGGGCAGCCGCGCATCTCCACGCCCTTGGCGGCATACACGGCGCCGATCTGCGGCAAAAACTCCGCCGCCACGCCGCGCGCCACCAGCAGGCCTTCGCTGGCGTTGCAGGGGCTGTACTTGTTGGTCTTGGCATTGTCGGCGACCTTCACGGCCATGGCGATGTCGCAGGGATCGTCCACATAGGTGTGGCAGTTGCCGTCCAGGTGCTTGATGACCGGCACCTTGGCATCGCGGCTGATGCGCTCGATCAGGCCCTTGCCGCCGCGCGGGATGATCACGTCCACAAACTGCGGCATGGTGATGAGCTGGCCCACGGCCTCGCGGTCGGTGGTCTGCACCAGCTGCACCGCGTCCTGCGGCAGGCCCGCTTCGGCCAGGGCCTGTTGCACCAGTCTCGCCAGTGCCTTGTTCGACTCGATCGCCTCGGAGCCGCCGCGCAGGATGCAGGCGTTGCCGCTCTTGATCGACAGGCTGGCCGCCTCGATGGTCACGTTGGGGCGGCTCTCGTAGATCATGCCGAACACGCCGATCGGCACGCGCATCTGGCCCACGCGGATGCCGCTGGGCTGCTGCTTCATGCCGATGATTTCGCCAATGATGTCGGGCATGGCCGCCAGCTGCTCGCAGCCCTGGGCGCAGGTCTCCAGCACCTTGGGGCTGAGCTTGAGGCGGTCCACCATCGGCGCGGCCAGGCCGGCGGCGCGGGCGCGCTCCCGGGCACTGGCGGGCGCGGTCTGCACTGCGTCCACGTTCTCGCGCAGCAGGCGGGCCAGGGCCTTGAGCGCTTTGTTCTTGATAGCTGCTGGCGCTTTGGCCATCAGCGCAGAGGCCGCTTTTGCCTGCAAACCGAGGGCGTGGGTGTATTCGGTGACATTGAGGGCGTTCATGCCAGGATTTTGCCGCAGATACCCCGCTGCGTGCCCGCCGCACAGCGGTTACCCTTGCCCCTTCACACTTTGCGGCGGCTCCGATGACACGCTCCCACCTGCTCCAACCCGTGCAAGAAGCACTCCAGGCCTTCACCGCGGGCGCACTGCCCGCGTCCGCCCTCAGCCGCACCGCCCGCGAACAGGCCGAACTGCTCGCCGCCCTGCCGCCGCGCTACGCCGAGGTGCTGCACGGCCTGCTGGACCGGCTGGAATCGAGCGCACTGTTCTCCGAAGAAAGCTGCTCATTCAGCCAGCAGGATCTGGTCGACAGTCTGCAGATGTGGGTCGACAAGGCGCGTGGCCTGCTGGAATCCATCTGAACCAATACTATTTTTCTGATAGCTATCAGCACTTGATGGATAAGATCCAGAGCCAAAAAACAATGAAAACCTGGCGGTGAAACCTCACCGCGCCGCTTGCGTCAGCCGGCACAGCTGGAACGCCAGCCGCTGCAGCGCCTGCCAACCGTCCTGCGGCCAGTCGGGCTGCTTGAGCCCTTTCACGATGCCGTCCACCGTATGCGCCGACTGCAGCAGGCGCGCCAGCGCGGCATCGCTGGCCTTGGGCAGGATGCGCTCGAACAGGCGCTCCTTGGGGCCCCAGATGCGGTTTTCGCGCAGGGCCATGGGCAGCGGGCGGCCGGCGTTCATGGCGTCTTTCACGCGCTTCAGGGCGCGGATGTCCTCGGCCAGCGCCCAGTGCACCAGCACCTCGGCCTCGCCTTCGGCCTGCAGGCCGTCGAGCATGCGCTGCACGCGGGCCGTCTGCCCGGCGAGGACTGATTCGGACAGCTTGAACACGTCGTAACGCGCCACGTTGAGCACGGCGGCCTCGACCTGGGCCTGCGTCAGCTCGCCCGGGGGGTGCAGCAGGGCCAGCTTCTGGATCTCCTGGTGTGCGGCCAGCAGATTGCCTTCCACGCGGTCGGCAAAGAACTGCAGCGTGCGCTGGCCCTCTTCGCCCGCCACCACGCGCTGGTTTTGCGCGGCCAGGCGCTGGGCAATCCACTGCGGCAGCATGCCGCGCTCGATGGGGTCGATCTGGAGGGAGACTCCGTTGCCCTCCAGCGCGGCAAACCAGGCACCGGTGCGCGTGGCCTTGTCCAGGCGGGGCAGCATCACCAGCGTGAGCGTGCTGTCGTTGCCCTTGGCCGCCTCGGCAATCTGCTGCAGCGCCACGCTGCCGTCCTTGCCAGGCTTGCCCGAGGGGATGCGGATCTCGATGATCTGTTTGTCGGCAAACAGGCTCAGACTGCCGCCTGCGGCCAGCACCGCGCTCCAGTCAAAGTGTGCGCCAGCCACGGTGTAGCTGCTGCGCTCGGAATAGCCCTGGGCCCGGGCGGTGGCCCGGATGGCGTCGGCCGCCTCCTGCTGCAGCAAGGGCTCGTCGCCATGCAGCACATAAAGCGGCGACAGGCCCCGTTGAAGATGCGGTGAGAGTTGGGCCAGGGCGACTTGCATGCGGCAAAGTTTATCGCCTTGCCATGCGCCGAACAGCCCCCGCCGCCAGGACGCCAGCGCACGGGGCACCACAGCGGGCACGGACTGGTCTGCTGTTTTGCTGTTCATGGGCGCCCAAAGCCCCGAGAATGCTTCCCGGGCGCCAGTGCCCGCACCAACCTCTGCCGCCTTGCCCGAAAGCCCCAGCACCATGCCCCCCAACGCCCTGCGCAGCGCCCAATCCATCAGCCTGATCGGCGCCCCCACCGACATTGGCGCGGGCGCGCGCGGCGCATCCATGGGCCCCGAGGCCCTGCGCGTGGCCGGGCTGCAGGCGGCGCTGCAGCTGCACGGGCTGCAGGTGCTGGACCGGGGCAACTTGAGCGGCCCCTCCAATCCCTGGCAGCCGCCCGTGGACGGCTACCGCCACCTGCCCGAGGTGGTGGACTGGAACCAGCGCGTGTTCGATGCCGTGTATGCCGAGCTGCAGCGGGGCCACCTGCCCATTCTGCTGGGCGGCGACCACTGCCTGGGCCTGGGCAGTATCAGCGCCGTGGCGCGCCATTGCGCCGAGGCGGGCAAGCAGCTGCGCGTACTGTGGCTCGATGCCCACGCCGACTTCAACACCAGCCAATTGACCCCCAGCGGCAATGTGCACGGCATGCCCGTGGCCTGCCTGTGCGGCTTTGGCCCGGCCGCGCTGACACAACTGGCAGGCATGCCCGGCGGCGGCCCGGCACTGCGCCCCGACCAGATCCGCCAGATCGGCATCCGCAGCGTGGACGCAGGCGAAAAGCGCTTTGTGCACGAACAGGGCCTGGAGGTATTTGACATGCGCCACATCGACGAGGTCGGGATGCGCCAGACCATGCAGCAGGCGCTGGCCGGACTGGATGCCCGCACCCACCTGCATGTGAGTTTTGACGTGGACTTTCTCGACCCCGACATCGCACCCGGCGTGGGCACCACGGTGCCCGGCGGTCCCACCTACCGCGAAGCGCAGCTGTGCATGGAGATGATCGCCGACAGCGGGTGCCTGGCCTCGCTGGACATCGTGGAGCTCAACCCCGCCCTCGATGTGCGCAACCGTACGGCCGCGCTGGCCGTGGACCTGGTGGAATCGCTGTTTGGCAAGAGCACGCTGATGCGCGCGCCGTCGGCCTCAGTGTCTGCGCCTTGAGCCGGCGTCAGCGCCTGGCCACCGCCAGCCGGCGCAGCAGTTGCTGCACGATATCGGTCTGCATGTTGCGGTACAGCAGGGCCTCTTCGGCCTCCTTGGCCAGGGCGATGGCTTCGTTGTAGCTGATCTCGCGCTGCTGCAGCAGCTCGGTGTTGGGAATCAGCTCTTCGCCGGCCGGTGTGCGCAGCTTGAAGCGTACACGCAGGCGCAACTCCAGCTCGCGCACCTGGCCCGAGGCATTGAGGCCCACCACCACGCGCTCGCGCTGCTCCGACAGCAGGTCGAGCACGGCCTCGGCGGTCGGCAGGTCGGCGGGATCGCGCAGCACCTTCAGTGTGCTGCCCGACCCCTGCAGCGTGCGCATCAGCTCCCGCGCCAGGGACGAGCCCTGCGGTGCCGCCACGTAGAGCGTTGCGAAGGAAAACTCGGGCACCCCCCGCAGGCGAAACCCACAGGCGGCCAGCAGTGCCACGGGCGCGAGACAGAGCAGTGTGCGCTTGTGCATCACGGTCACACTACCACGTTCACGAGACGGCCTGGCACGACGATGACGCGCTTGGGTGCGGCGCCAGCCGCGTGCGCCACAAACGCCTCGCTGGCCAGCGCGATGCGCTCGATCGCGGCCTTGTCGGCCTGTGCCGGCACATGGACGGAGCCGCGCAGCTTGCCGTTGACCTGCAGCATCAGCTCGATCTCGTCCTGCACCAGCGCATCGGGATCGACCTGCGGCCAGGGCGCATCGAGCAGATCGCCCAGAGACCCGGCGTAACCGAGTTGCGACCACAGGCTGTGCGCCACATGCGGCGTGGCCGGGTACAGGCAGCGCAGCAGGATGCCGAAGCCTTCGATGAGCGCCGCCTGGGCGCCGGCGCTGTCCAGTGCCTTGAAGTCTTCCAGCGCGTTGATCATCTTCATCGCGCCCGAGACCACGGTGTTGTACTGCATGCGCTGGTAGTCATAGTCCACCTGCTTGAGCACGGTGTGGATCTCCAGGCGCAGGGCCTTCGCCTCCTTGCCGAATTCCACGTTCTTGAGGGCTTTGGCGCTTGCCACGCTTGCGCTGGCAGCTTCCATGTTCTTGGCAGACAACTTCACCCCAAAATTCCACACGCGGCGCAGGAATCGGTAGCTGCCCTCCACCGCCGCGTCATTCCACTCCAGCGTGGCTTCGGGCGGGGCCGTGAACATGGTGTACAGACGCGCGGTGTCGGCGCCGTACTTCTCGATCAGGTCCTGCGGGTCCACGCCATTGTTCTTGGACTTGGACATGGTGCCCACGCCCTCGTAGTCGATCGGCGTGCCCACGGGCAGCAAGCCGTCGCCGCTGGTGGCTTCGTTCTTGAGCTTGGCGCCGACGATTTTGCCGTCCTCGCCCAGCACATGCTCCACGTCGTGCGGCCAGAAGTAGTCCTTGCCGCCCTTGGCGGTGCGGCGGCTGTAGATGTGGTTGAGCACCATGCCTTGCGTGAGCAGCTTGGTGAAGGGCTCATCGACCTTCACGAGCCCCAGGTCGCGCATGACCTTGGTCCAGAAACGCGCATACAGAAGGTGCAGGATGGCGTGCTCGATGCCACCGATGTACTGGTCCATGCCGCTGCCGCCAGCGGCATTATTTTGATCCCGCATCCAGTAGGCCGTGCCGTCTGCGACCATGGCCTCGCTGTTCTTCGGATCGCAATAGCGCATGAAGTACCACGAGCTGTCGACAAAGGTATCCATGGTGTCGGTTTCGCGGCGCGCCGCCTTGCCGCAGACCGGGCACACGACACCGGCGTGAAAACCCTCGTGCTTGTGCAGCGGGTTGCCCGAGCCGTCAGGAACGCAGTCGGTGGGCAGCACCACCGGCAGGTCTTTCTCAGGCACGGGCACGGCGCCATGCTCGTCGCAGTGGATGATCGGGATCGGCGTGCCCCAGTAGCGCTGGCGGCTCACGCCCCAGTCGCGCAGGCGCCAAGTGGTCTTGGTCTCGCCCAGGCCCTTGGTCTGCAGGGCATGGGCCACGGCGGCCACGGCGTCCTTGTAGGAAAGGCCGCTGAAGCTGTCGGAGTTGATGGTGACGCCGCGCTGCTTGTCGCCGTACCAGTCGCTCCACTGGTGGTAATCAAAGTGCTCGCCATCGACCAGCACCACCTGCTTGATCTCGATGCCGTACTTGAGGGCAAACGCAAAGTCGCGCTCGTCGTGCGCCGGCACGCCCATCACGGCGCCGTCGCCATAGCCCATGAGCACGTAGTTGCCGACCCAGACTTCGACCTTTTCCTCGGTCAGCGGATGCGTGACAAACAGACCCGTGGGCATGCCCTTCTTTTCCTGCGTGGCCAGCTCGGCCTCGGTGGTGCCGCCGCTCTTGCATTCTTCAATGAAGGCTGCCAGCTGGGGGTTGGTCTGGGCGGCATGGGCGGCCAGCGGGTGCTCGGGCGCCACGGCGCAAAACGTCACACCCATGATGGTGTCGGCACGCGTGGTGAACACGTACATCCTGCCGTCGCCAATCAGCGCGCCATCGTCGCCTGCAATGTCGTGCGGGAAGGCAAAGCGCACGCCTTCGCTCTTGCCGATCCAGTTTTCCTGCATCAACTTGACGCGCTCGGGCCAGCCAGGCAGCTTGTCACCGGTCACGAAATCGAGCAGTTCCTCGGCGTAGTCGGTGATCTTGAGGTAGTAACCGGGGATCTCGCGTTTTTCCACCGTGGCGCCGGTGCGCCAGCCCTTGCCGTCGATCACCTGCTCGTTGGCCAGCACGGTCTGGTCCACCGGGTCCCAGTTCACGACCTGGGTCTTGCGGTAGGCAATGCCCTTTTCGAGCATCTTGAGGAACAGCCACTGGTTCCACTTGTAATACGTGGGGTCGCAGGTGGCGACTTCGCGGCTCCAGTCGATGGCCAGGCCCATGGCCTGCATCTGCTTTTTCATGTACGCGATGTTTTCGTACGTCCACTTGGCGGGCGGCACGCCGTTCTTCAGCGCGGCGTTCTCGGCCGGCAGGCCGAACGCGTCCCAGCCCATGGGCATCAGCACGTTGTGGCCGTTCATGCGCAGGTAGCGCGTGAGCATGTCGTTGATGGTGTAGTTGCGCACATGGCCCATGTGCAGCTTGCCGCTGGGGTAGGGCAGCATCGAGCAAGCGTAGAACTTCTTCTTGTTCGCGTCTTCCGTCACGCGGTAGGCGTCGGTGGCGGTCCAGTGGTCGTGCGCGGC
>JANJSZ010000102.1 GCA_024711405.1 Acidovorax sp. | reverse complement strand
AGGCGGGGCGCCACGTTGGCGGTCACGCTGATGTTGCCGTGGCCGCCGCACAGCATCAGGGCGACAGCGGTGGGGTCATCGCCCGAATACACGGCAAATCCCTGGGGGACGTCGCGGATGAGCCACTGGGCGCGTTCGATGTTGCCCGTGGCTTCCTTGATGCCGATGATGCCGGGCACCTGGGCCAGGCGCAGCACGGTGTCGTGCTGCATGTCTGCCACCGAGCGGCCGGGCACGTTGTAGAGCACGATGGGCAGGTCGCCCGTGGCCTCGGCTATTGATCGGAAATGCTGGTACTGGCCTTCTTGCGTGGGCTTGTTGTAGTAGGGCACGACCTGCAGCTGGCTGTCGGCCCCTACGCCACGGGCAAACTTGGCCAGCTCGATGGCTTCGGCGGTGGAGTTGGCGCCGCAGCCGGCCATGATGGGCACGCGCCTGGCCGCTTGCTCCACAGACACGCGGATGATTTCGCAATGTTCTTCGACGTTGACCGTGGGCGATTCGCCCGTGGTACCCACCACGCCGATGCAGTCGGTGCCCTCGGCGATGTGCCAGTCGATCAGTTTGCGCAGGGCGGGGTAGTCCACGCTACCGTCCTCGTGCATGGGGGTGACGAGGGCGACGATGCTGCCGGTAAGGGGGACGGAAGAAGAGGTCATGTCCGCAGTGGTAAACGGTAAAAGGGCATTCTAACTAGACCGCAAGGTCCAGACGGTATCGAACGGGCTGGCTTGGATGCGCGGTTTCGCGCACCGCGGCAATGCGCTGCACGAAACGTGCGGGTGCGTCCAGAAAACCGTCTTCGTAGGCCACGGTGCGCAGGGCCGCGCAGGCGGCCAGCAGTTCGCCGGGTTGCAGCAGAAAGTCGGCTCGCGCGGGGCGTCCCACGGTTTCGTTGCCGCTGGCGAAGGTTTCATAGATCAGCACGCCGCCGGGGGCCACGCTGTCCACCAGAAGGGGCAGCAGCGGGCGCCAGAGGTAGTGGGTGACGATCACCGCACCAAACTGCCGGCCGGCAAAGGGCCAGGGGCCCGCTTCGATGTCGGCGCAGTGGATTTCGCCCCAGGTGGTGCAGGCCGCCACGGCGTCGGCGGAGCGGTCCACGCCCACGGTGGGGTGGCCATGTTCGTGCATCCAGCGCAGGTGGCGGCCCGCGCCGCAGGCCACGTCCAGCACCGTGCTGCCCGGCGGTGCCAGGGGAGACCAGCGGCGCACCCAGTCTGAAGGGGCTTCAGTGCCGTGCATGGGAAATGTTTGCTATTGCAATAAGAGCTGCTGGCGGTTGATTCATGAGCGCTCGTGGCCTAGAAGGCTTGAAATCCTCAGAAACATGCCCAAAGCTGGTCTGACAGCATGACCATGAAGCCTGGCGCGGTGTACAGCGCAAACACCGCCAGCAAGGCCAGCACAGCGGCCACCCAGCCCAGCAGCCGGGCGGGGCGGAATACAGGGCGTGGAGTGGGGTTGTGCAGGGCCATGGACGGATTGTTCGGAACGGGTGTGGTCAGGCGGGCAGCGGCGCGGCGCGCCGGATGGGGGCTTCCTTGACGGGAAGATTCACCAGTCCCGCAAAAATTCCCAACCCGATCGCGATGTACCAGACCACATCGTAGCTGCCCGTGCGGTCATACAGGTAGCCGCCCAGCCACACGCCCATGAAGCTGCCGACCTGGTGGCTGAAAAAGACAAAGCCGCCCAGCATGGACAGATGCTGCACGCCAAAAATCTGCGCAATGGCGGCATTGGTGGGAGGCACGGTGGACAGCCACAGTGCCCCCATCACGGCGGAAAACACATACACCGACAGCGGCGACAGGGGCACCAGCAGAAAAACGGTGATGACCACGGCCCGCGCAAAGTAGATGAAGGCCAAAATCCTGCGCTTGGGCATGCGCTGGCCCAGTGTGCCCGCAATGTAGGTGCCGAACACATTGAACAGCCCGATCAGCGCCAGTGAATAGCTGGCCACCTGGGGCGAGAGCCCATGGTCGCGCAGGTAGCTGGGCATGTGCACGCCAATGAAGACCACCTGGAAGCCACATACGAAATACCCCGCCGTCAGCAGCAGGAAGCTGGGGTAGCGGAACGCCTCGCCCAGCGCCTGCGCAATGGTCTGGTCGCGTCGGGCGGGGGCCGATCCGTGAAATCCAGGTTCGCGCAGACCGAAAGCCAGCGGAACGATGAGCAGCACCATCAGCGCCAGTGCCAGCAGCGCCTGCTGCCAGCCCAGGCTGGCAATCAGCCAGCCCTCCACCGGAACCATCAGAAACTGCCCGAACGAGCCGGCCGCCGCTGCCACGCCCATGGCCCATGAGCGTTTTTCGGGTGCGATCTGGCGGCCCAGCACGCCGTAGATCACGGCATAGGTGGTGCCTGCCTGGGCTGCGCCGATGAGCACACCCGCAGTCAGCGCAAACAGGGTGGGCGTGGGTGACAGCGCCATGCCGGCCAGGCCCAGGCCATAGAGCACGGCGCCGCCCATCAGCACGCGAAAGGCACCAAACCGGTCGGCCACCATGCCCACAAAAATGCCGATCAGGCCCCAGGACAGGTTCTGGATGGCAATGGCCAGCGCGAACGACTGCCGCGTCCAGCCCATTTCCTGGGTGACGGGCTGCAGCCACAGCCCGAAGCCGTGGCGGATGCCCATGGACAGCGTCACGATGGCGGCCCCGCACGCGAGCACCTGGAGCATGGACAGTTTGGGGGGATTCGTAGGCATGTGGGGAATGTAGCGAATACCGCACGCATCTGCCTGACACCTGCATGACCCTCAACGGCAAGGGTTGGAACGGCTGGGTATTCATCCAGTTCGCATGGTGCTGCGGCACTACAATCCGCCCCATGTCTGTCAAACCGTCTTCTGTGTCCGCCAGCGAATATTCCGAGGGTTCGATCCGTGTGCTCAAGGGGCTGGAGCCTGTCAAGCAACGCCCGGGCATGTACACCCGCACCGACAACCCCCTGCACATCATCCAGGAGGTGCTCGACAACGCCGCCGACGAGGCGCTGGCCGGCTACGGCAAGAAGATCAAGGTCACGCTGCATGCCGATGGCTCGGTGGGCATCGAAGACGACGGGCGCGGCATTCCGTTTGGCATGCATCCAGAAGAAAAGGCCCCGGTGATCGAGCTGGTCTTCACCCGCCTGCACGCGGGCGGCAAGTTTGACAAGGGCAAGGGCGGCGCGTACAGCTTCTCGGGCGGTTTGCATGGCGTGGGCGTGAGCGTCACCAACGCCCTGGCCACGCGCCTGGAAGCCAGCAGCCACCGCGAAGGGCAGGTGGCGCGCCTGGTGTTCTCGGCGGGTGACGTGATCGAGCCGCTGGTGGCCCGCCCCCTGGAGGCCGGCGAGCGCAAGCAGGGCACCACGGTGCGCGTGTGGCCCGATGCCAGATACTTTGAATCGAGCACCCTGCCGCTGGGCGAGCTCACCCACCTGCTGCGCAGCAAGGCGGTGCTGATGCCGGGCGTGTCGGTCTCGCTTGCCAACGAGAAGACGCGGGACACGCAAACCTGGCAATACAAGGGCGGTCTGCGCGACTACCTGCAGCAGACGCTCAACGGCGACCCGGTGATCCCGCTGTTCGAGGGCGAGGGCTTTGCCGACAGTGGCCATGACAACTTTGCCGAGGGCGAGGGTGCCTCGTGGTGCGTGGCCTTCACCGAAGACGGCCAGCCCGTGCGCGAAAGCTATGTCAATCTGATCCCCACCAGCGCTGGCGGCACGCACGAGAGCGGCCTGCGCGATGGCCTGTTCAACGCCGTCAAGAGCTTCATCGAGCTGCACAGTCTTTTGCCCAAGGGCGTGAAGCTGATGCCCGAAGACGTGTTTGCGCGCGCCAGCTATGTGCTCAGTGCCAAGGTGCTGGACCCCCAATTCCAGGGCCAGATCAAGGAGCGCCTGAACTCGCGCGATGCCGTGCGGCTGGTGAGCGGCTTTGTGCGTCCGGCGCTTGAACTCTGGCTCAACCAGCATGTCGAATACGGCAAGAAGCTGGCCGAACTCGCCATCAAGGCGGCGCAGACGCGCCAGCGCGCCGGCCAGAAGGTGGAGAAGAAAAAAGGCTCGGGCGTGGCCGTGCTGCCTGGCAAGCTCACCGACTGCGAGAGCCGCGACCTGGCCTACAACGAGGTGTTCCTGGTCGA
>JANJSZ010000081.1 GCA_024711405.1 Acidovorax sp. | reverse complement strand
CCGTCGCTGCTCCGCCTGGCGGCGTGGCTCCGCGCCGCGCTCTTTGCGCTGCGCATCACCCGCCTGCGGGCGGAGTTCGAGGCCGCGCGCGCCGGGGCGGGGCGGGCGGTGCGGCCCGCTTTGGTGGCGGCGCAAGCCCCGGCGCTGGTGCCGGTGCTGCCCGGTGTGGCGCGGTTCCAGCGCACGTTCTGGATGTCCATGCCCGCCGACAACAAGCATGTGGCGCGCATACAGGCCACCTGGGCCTTTCTGCGCGAGGCGGTGGCGGCGCAGCAGGGCTTGCTTTTGCCGGGGACGGGTGCTATTTGATTCATAGCTTCTGGCGCTTTCTTGGCCTGCGCTCAGAGCTGTTTTCGCTTGAATTTGAAGCACCCAGGGTGCGTGGCGCCGGTGGGTGGTGGGATGGTGGCGTGGGTCATCTTGTTTTTGCCTTCCCTGGCTGCTCTGCATAGCATGGGGGATCGTCGCCTCCGGGGTGTTTCCCCCTGTGGCGATACGATGATGTGGAGGTGACCCGTGGCCAAGTACCGGATATTGAGCCTGGACGGCGGCGGCCTGCGCGGCCTGATCACGGCGCGGCTGCTGGCGCGGCTCAACGCCCACCCCGAGATTGCCGGCTGGCTCGACGCGGTGGACCTGTTTGCCGGCACCTCCACGGGCGGCATCCTGGCGCTGGGCCTGGCCAGCGGCAAAACGCCCGAAGAGCTGTGCGCGCTCTACCAGCAGCGGGGCGGCGTCATCTTCGACGACAGCATCTGGGACAACCTGCGCGACCTGGGCAAAACCATTGGGGCCGACTATTCGGCCAAGGGGCTCAAGGCCGAGCTGAAGAAAGTGTTCGGCACGCTGCAGCTCAAGGACCTCACCCGCAAGGTGGCCATTCCCACGTTCGATCTCGACAACGAAGAGGTGGCGGCCAAACGCACCTGGAAGCCCAAGATCTTTCACAACTTCAAAGGGGCCGACTCCGACGGCCAGCAACTGGTGGCCAGCATCGCGCTGTACACCAGCTCGGCGCCCACGTACTTTCCTTCGGCCGATGGCTACATCGATGGCGGCGTGTATGCCAACAACCCCAGCATCGTGGCGCTGGCGCAGGCCATCTCGCGGCGCAACCAGGCCACCGAGCGAGCGGCGCTGGGCGATGTGGTGCTGCTCTCGGTGGGCACCGGCGTGAGCCTTACCTACATCCAGGGCCAGACGCTGGACTGGGGCTATGCCCAGTGGGCGCAGCCGCTCATCAGTGTGCTGACCGATGGTGTGGCAGGCATCTCGGACTACCAGGCCCAGCAACTGCTGGACGACCGCTACCACCGCTTGCAGATCGTGTTCGACCCGAGCGAGACGATAGCGCTGGACGCGGTGAACAAGCTCGACCGCATGGACGAGATTGCCAGGGCGCATCCGCTGGATGCCATGCCACCTGGCGCCAGCCATTCCATCAGCCCGGTGGAATGGATTCGCACCGTGTGGCGGTAAGGGAGTCGGGCGCACGGCTTTGGGTTGCGCCCCGGCTGCACGAAGCCGGTGCGATGCCGGCCCCGGTCGCTCGCCATGTCGCTGACCGGTGTTGCAAGGCTTTTGTCAGATCTTGCCCATGAGCAACAGGATCACCAGTACCAGCACCACCAGCCCGATGCCGCCGCTGGGCCCATACCCCCACGAGCGGCTGTGGCCCCAGGTGGGCAGGGCGCCCACTAGGATGAGGATCAGAACGATCAGAAGAATCATTGAAATGGACATGGCAGCTCCTGAAAAGGGGATGACTGCATTCTTGCGGCCGGACGCAGCCGCCGGCGCAGGCGAATGGCGCGCGGGCGCGTCAGCCATTGCCGATAGGTGCGTGCCAGCGCGCCGCTGGTGGTGAGCGGCAGGCACACTGGGGTGGCTTGTGAAAAGCGGGTGGTAATTGCTATTAAAAATAGAGCTTCTGGCGCTTTCTGGATAAGTGCCAGAGGTCTTTTTTGCTGAAATTGACTGTGGCAGCAGGCGTTTAGTGCGCGCCACCCGCATCCACCGCGGTACCCCCCGCCACGCGCACGGGGCGCCTGGTCAGCCAGATCAATCCGATCAGCAGCAGGAACAGGCCGGCCGATCCCAGAAAGATGTCGTCGGCGGCGCGCGTGAAGGCCTGCTGGTCGATGAGCCGGTTGATCTGCGCCAGCGCCTGCAGCTGCGTGAGGCCCGATGCCATGAGCTGGTCCAGCGTGGCGGCAAACACGCCCTGGCCCTGCACCAGCCCCTCGGTCAGGTGCGCGTGGTGCATGGCGGCGCGGCTCTCCCACAGCGTGGTGGCAATCGAGGTGCCCATGGCCCCGGCGGTGATGCGCACGAAGTTGGACAGGCCCGCAGCCGCCGGAATGCGCTCGGGCGCAATGCCTGCCAGCGTGAGCGTGGTGAGCGGTATGAAGAAGAACGCCATGGCCGCGCCCTGCAGCAGCGTGGGGATCAGGATGTGGATGAAATCCGTTTGCACCGTGAACTGCGAGCGCATCCACAGCACCGTGCTGAACACCATGAACGCGCCCGTGGCCATGCGGCGCGGGTCCCACTGGCCCACCTTCTTGCCCACCAGCGGCGTGAGCAGGATGGCGAAAACGCCCACCGGCGCCAGCGCCATGCCGGCCGAGGTGGCGGTGTAGCCCATCCACTGCTGCAACCACAGCGGCAGCAGCACCACGTTGCCGAAGAACAGCGCGTAGGCCACCGACAGGGCCAGCACGCCGAAGGTGAAGTTGCGGCCCTTGAAGAGCTTGAGGTCCACCACCGGGTGCTTGTCGGTCAGCTCCCACACCAGAAACACGGCAAATGCCACCACGGCGACCACGGCCATCAGGATGATTTCACTGGAGGCAAACCAGTCCAGCTCCTTGCCCTTGTCGAGCATGAGCTGCAGCGC
>JANJSZ010000080.1 GCA_024711405.1 Acidovorax sp. | reverse complement strand
CGTCACCGAATTGCGCAACCGGGGCGTGCAGGACATCTTCATTGCCTGTGTGGATGGGCTCAAAGGTTTCCCGCAAGCCATCGAGGCGGTGTTCCCCAAGGCGGTGGTGCAGCTGTGCATCGTGCACATGGTGCGCCACAGCCTGAACTACGTCTCGTGGAAGCGCAGAAAAGATGTTGCGGCGGACCTGCGCCACATCTACCAGGCTGCCACCGCCGAAGAGGCCGAGCTGCGCCTGGGCGAGTTCGAAGCCAAGTGGGACTCGGACTACCTGCCCATTGGCCAGTCCTGGCGCAGGAACTGGAGCCGGCTGACGCCGTTCTTTGACTACCCGGCGGAAATCCGAAAGGTCATCTACACGACGAACGCCATCGAGTCGGTGAACATGGGCCTGAGGAAGCTGACCAAGAACCGGGGCTCATTCCCCAGCGATGAGGCGCTAACCAAGCTGTTCTACTTGGCCCTGCGCAACATCAGCCAGAAGTGGACCATGCCCATCCGGGATTGGAAGGCTGCGCTGACCCGCTTTACCATTCAGTTCGGAGACCGCATCTCCGTCAACTGAAGTCCGAACCGTTTACACAAAAATTCGGACACGCCCGTACCAAGAATCCCTGAGCGAAGTGCTCATCAATATTGGCGCGTCGGTTCGCCCCGGAGTCCGGCTAGGTGCTGCCCCAGTTGTCTCCAAACACCTGCGCTTGCCGCAGCACCAAGTCCACCGCCTCTTCCTGCAAGTCTGGCGGGTACTTGTACTTGCGCAAGACCCGCTTGACCATCAGTCGCAGCTTGGCCCTGACGCTCTCACGTTCTGACCAATCCACCGTCAGGTTCTGGCGCAGGTTCTCGGTCAGCTCATGGGCAATCTTCTTGAGGGTTTCGTCGGTGAGCTCTCGAACGGCTGATTCGTTGGTGGCCAGGGCGTCGTAAAAGCGCACTTCGTCTTCGGTCAGGCCCAGTTGCTCGCCCCTGCTGGCGGCCTCGCGGAACTTCTTGGCCATGTCCACCAGCTCTTCCATCACCTGCGCGGTTTCAATAGAGCGGTTCTGGTAGCGCTTGATCACGTTGCCCAGCAGGTCGGAGAACTTTTTCTCTTGCACCACGTTGCTGCCAAAGCGGCTTTTGATTTCGCCTTCGAGCAGCCGTTCGAGCAGTTCCACCGCCAGGTTCTTCTCGGGCAGGTTCTTGACTTGCGCCAGGAATTCGTCGTCCAGGAGACCGATGTTGGGTTTGTCCAAACCCACGGCGTCGAAGATGTCCACCACCTGATCGGACACCACGGCGTTGCTGATGATCTGCCGGATGGCTTCGTCGCGCTGTTCGTCGGTGCGCTTCTTGGCGGTGATGTCCCGTTTGGTCAGGATGACCTTCACAGCCTGCATGAAGGCAACTTCTTCACGCACAGCCTTGGCCTCGTCCAGCGTGCAGCACAGCGAGAAGGCTTGGGTCAGTGCCAGGGTGGTGTCTGCAAAGCGGCGTTTGCCATCCTTGCCGCCTTCTTCACGCAGGCCCAGGATGTGGTTGGCGGCCCTTGCCAGGGTTTGGTGGCCCCCGGTGAGGAAGTCGCTGGTGTCGCAACCGTGCAGCATGGATTGCAGGACATCGAGCTTTTCCATGAGGACGCTGTACGCCTCGCGCGCATCCACGGTGGGCGTGCCCCTGCCCTTGCTGGCGGTGTACTCCTTCATGGCGGCCTTCAGCTCGTTACCGATGCCGATGTAGTCCACCACCAGGCCGCCTTGCTTGCCCTTGAAAACGCGGTTCACGCGGGCAATGGCCTGCATGAGGTTGTGGCCCTTCATGGGCTTGTCCACGTACAGGGTGTGTACGCAGGGGGCATCAAAACCCGTCAGCCACATGTCGCGCACGATGACCAGGCGCAGCGGGTCGGCCGGGTCTTTGAAGCGCTTTTCCAGGCGCTTTTTGACCTTGCCGTCGTAGATGTGCGGGCGCAGCAGGGCCTTGTCGCTGGCCGAGCCAGTCATCACGATCTTGATGGCGCCTTTCTCGGGGTCGGGGTCGTGCCAGTCGGGGCGCAGCTTGGTGATCTCGTTGTACAGGTGCACGCAAATCTCGCGGCTCATGGCCACCACCATGGCCTTGCCGGTCTGGGTAGTGCTGCGTTCTTCAAAGTGCTCCACCAGGTCGGCGGCCACGCTGGCCACACGGGGCTCGGCGCCCACGATCTTTTCCAGGGCGGCCCAGCGGCTTTTCAACCGGGCCTGGGTGCTTTCTTCCTCGTCCTCGGCCAGCTCGTCCACCTCGTCGTCGATGGCGGGCAAATCCTCTTGCTTCAGGCGCAGCTTGGCCAGGCGCGACTCGTAGTAGATCGCCACCGTGGCCCCATCTTCCTTGGCCTGCTGCATGTCGTACACATGGATGTAGTCGCCAAACACCGCGCGGGTGTTGTGGTCCGCGCTGCTCACCGGCGTGCCGGTAAAGCCCACAAAGGTGGCGTTGGGCAGCGCATCGCGCAGGTGCTGGGCATAGCCCGCCTGCCAGGTGGCTTGCAGGTTGGCATCCACCCCCAGGTGGTACGGCGGCGGCTCAAAATGGGCCGGCAGGGCACTGCTGCCTGCATCGCTGGCAGCTATGCTTTTAGTAGCTTCTTGCGCTTGCCCATCAAGCGACGCAGGCATATTTTGCTCAAAATTCCGCTTGCGCGTCTTGAGCGTGGCCTTGAAGCCGTATTGCGTGCGATGCGCCTCGTCGGCGATCACCACGATGTTGCTGCGGTCGGACAGCACCGGAAAGCTGTCTTCGTCCTCCCCCGGCATGAACTTCTGGATGGTGGCAAAAATGATGCCGCCCGAGGGCCGGTGGGCCAGCTTGGCGCGCAGGTCGGGCCGCGTCAGCGCCTGCACCGGCTGCTCGCGCAACAGGTCTTGCGCCAGGCTGAACACGCCAAACAATTGCCCGTCCAGGTCGTTGCGGTCGGTAATGACCACGATGGTCGGGTTCTCCATGGCGGGTTCCTGCATCACGCGGGCGGCAAAGCAGGTCATGGTGATGCTCTTGCCGCTGCCCTGTGTGTGCCACACCACGCCACCCTTGCGCGTGCCGCCGGGGCGCGACGCTGCCACCACCTCGCCAATGGCTGCGCGCACCGCATGGAACTGGTGGTAGCCCGCAATCTTCTTGACGAGCTGGCCGTCGTCCTCGAACAGCACAAAGTAGCGCAGGTAGTCCAACAGGTAGGCAGGCGCCAGCACGCCGCGCACCAGCGTCTGCAGCTCCTGAAACGGCCCCAGCGGGTCCACCGCCACACCGTCAATCGTGCGCCAGGCCATAAAGCGCTCGGCATCGGCCGAGAGCGAACCCATCAGCGCCTCGGTGCCGTCCGAAATCACCAGCACCTCGTTGTACTGGAACACCTCGGCAATCTGCTCCTTGTACGTCTCGATCTGGTCCAGCGCCTTCCAGATGCTGGCGTTTTCGTCGGCCGGGTTTTTCAGCTCCAGCAGCACCAGCGGCAGGCCATTGACGAACAGGATGATGTCGGGCCGCCGCGTCTTGTGCGGCCCCTTGATGGTGAACTGGTTGACCGCCCACCACTCGTTGTGCCCGGGCTGCGCCCAGTCCACCAGCCGCACAAAGTCGCCGATGGTTTCGCCGTCCCGCTGGTACTGCACTGGCACCCCGCCCACCAGCAGCTTGTGAAAAGCGCGGTTGGCTTGCAGCAGCGAGGGAGTGCCCAAATCCAGCACCTGCTTGAGCGCATCCTCGCGGGCAGCGGCCGGAACGCCGGGGTTCAGCCGGGCCATGGCCTCGCGCAGGCGCTGCACCAGCAGCACCTGGCGGTAGTCGGTGCGCTCGGGCGTGGCGCCATCAAAGGCAATGTCCGGCCCGCGGCGGTGGGTGTAACCCACGTCCTGCAGCCAGGCCAGGGTGTCGCGTTCGAGTTGGTCTTCTGTCATCTTTCTCCCGCTTCTTCCCAAAGTCTTGGACTACGCTACAATGCTCGCAGCTCATCTGCCACGCGCAGAAGGAGTATCCGAAGCCCTTGCACATTCGTGTGCCGGGGCTTCAGTCTTTTTGGCTTGCCCAATACGCATCACGTTCCTTGGCAAAGCGGCGCACGTTGTGTGACCGCAAGCAGTAAGCCGTTTTGAGCAAGTAGAAGCGGACGCCTTCAGCCGTGTTCCGCTTGCCCAGCATCACCGCATAGTCATGCTCCTCGGCCCAAATGACCACATGGGTCTGGCCTTTACGGTCGTTTTCCCACCAAGAGAAACCTGGGGTTCCGGCGTTCTGGATGCACCAGGCCACCCAGCGCACTCGCTCGCACCGGCGCAGGTCGGGTATGCGGTCGTCTTCATTCCGGTTGTCTTGTTCAGGTGCCTCAGAAATCAGGTGCCAAAACCCATAACCCTTGTGCTTGGTGGTGGGGATGAAGCGCACCTTGACAGAGGAGCCCAAGAACGTGAGCCCGGCGTGAGCGACGGTTTGTAGATAAACCGCATAAATGGCATCCTCATAGTCGGCCCAGTCGCTGTATCCGCTGAACAGCATCAAAGGTGGCGGCATGGTCAAGACTGCGGCCTCCAAACGAACAAATTGAACTTGTCTGCCCGCAGCAACGAGCTTTGTTCCAGCCGTAAACCCGACCGATGCCGCAAATGCGCCACCAGCGCCAGCTTGGCTGGGCTGCCGTGCAAGCCCCGGTACACATAGGCCAGCGCGCCAATCAGCAAGTCTGCCAGTTGCAGCAGCAGTACATCATGCGAATGCACCAGTTCGATGGACTCGATCACGCTGCGGTCGAAGTCATAGTTGGCATTGCACAGCACATCGTGCAGCTTGCGCACCTTCGCCTGACCGCGTGTGTCCTTAATGTCCAGAAAAATGCGGTACTGGTTGCTGGGGTTGATCAGCCGGTTGAGCAGCGTGTACCACTGCTTGTAATAGAAATCGTCGTGGTTTTGGGCAAAACGGCCATGGTCCAAGGCCGCCTTGTCTGGCACCACCAACCCTCGGAAGTGCAGCAAGGGCTCGTCGAAAAACAAATCCAGCAATGCTTGGTAGAAAGGCAGTTTGCCGGGCGAGACCTTTACCCATTTGATTTCAAACTGAACAGGCAAGCCGTAGTCTGCTTTCAAGCGTTTGATCTTGTCTGCCAGCGACTGTCTGTGCGAAGCCGGGCACCACACCGCGCCCAGCACCATCGCATGCATGTGATCGTTTTCCAGATGGCACGATTCGTCGCAGTAGATGTGAATGCGCTCTTGGACGTTGACCAATTTCGTTGGGCTTTCAGTCATTGGGCAGCCCCTCCCATTCCTTGGCAGGTTTCTTCAGCCTCTCCATGTCCTTCGACTTCATATCCATGCTTTTACAGGCCCACTGTTGGTACAAGTTCGCATGTCCGTAGCAGCCTCTGACAGCAGCTTCCAACTTGCTCACCGAGGCGTGACACAACCGGAGTCCCGTCAATGGCGGGTGTTCAAACCCTTCTGGCGCAAACGAATAGTTCAGATCAAAAAAGCACTGCGTCAACTGTTCTCCGACCAAGCGGCAACTCTCCACAGGTTCAGCAACCAACAGGTGGCGTAAACGAAAAGCCATGCGATCGAGCAGCACAAGGTCTTGCAAATGCACTTCAAGCTGCACTTGGTCGTAACGCACATCGGGGGAGCCCTGCGCTTCTACGCGCTGTAAAAATCCATCAGCGTCTACGGTGGGCCACAGTGCCACTCCTTGATCTGCCCAGCCATCTGGCATGGCCGTGTCAATTTGCAATCGCTCAGCGTGAGTTTCCCTCAGCGTTTTCGCGAGTTCGGTGTGCTTGTGGATTCGTTTGATTGCACCAGAGCCCAAAAGCAAGATGTTCGCTTTGATGTACTTTTCCAGTGCCTGTGCAGCAGACCAGAGAAACAAATGCGATTGCTTTTGAAAAAAGGCAAAGCGTGCCGTTAGGTAGTCCCTGTCGCCTGTGAAGATGAACGACTCAATGACGATTTCATTGGCATTCCGAACAAAGCGGTCATGTTGTTCGTGCGGCAAGCCGCTTAGAACAGATGCGTCAATGTGCATCGGCGACCTCCGGTAATTGCAACTGCCCAGAAATGAGGCGCGGGAGCAGGGTGTCGCGGATTTGGCTCAGCTCGTCGAGCTGGCTCGTGATCGCGCGATCCACCAACGCCCGGACTGTCTCAGAGAAGACGTTGAGCACGGAATCGGAGGGAACAGCTACAAGCTCTTTCTCAAGAAAGTGCGTCGTCTGGAAATTGGCGATACCGGTGCTTTGATTTTGGTACTCCCACGTCTTGCCTTGGTCGTAGACGAATCGAAGATGCTGGCCAAGCAGCACCCCGGTTGCTCTATCAACGGGCCGGAAAAGACGGCAAAAGCTTGCTGGCTCCACAGGGCAATCGAATCGCTTGAGTAGGTCGTACGTCACATAGAGCGCTCTACCCGTCGGCTGATCCTTACTGCCGCCCGATACCTCAATCACGATGTCGCCATCTTGAAGCTGGCGAGTTGATAGCTTTTTCTCGCTGGTGTACCGGATCGGCACTCGGTTATCCCGCCCGCTTTGCAAGTCGGGAATGTCGGTGCCCCTGATGATGGCAACGCGCACTGTGTTCTTCTCTTCCGGCTGCTCAGATCCCCAATCGCCACCAATGCTGTGCGCCAAAAGCGCGCCAAATGGTTTGAGTGCCCACCCCCTCGGCACCTCCCCTAACTCCGACGTTTCAAACCCATCGGGAAAGAGCGCTGCGGTGGCTTCGTCCATGCCTTCGGGCGTGCGGCCTTCCATCTTGGCGCGCACGGGGTCGAAATCGACGAACCAGGACTTGAACAAGGCCTGGGCGATGGATTCGAGGGTGGCGTTGGTTTCGCGGAGCAGGGTGATGCGGTCGTCGATCTTTCCAACAAGTCCAACAATCGATAGCTGTTCTGCGGGAGGTGGCACCGCCACTCGCATCTTGTCTACACGCGTAATGTAGATGTGCTTGATTGTCGACCCGTCAGAGTCGCCCTCCATCACTGACTGATAGTACGGAGACAGAAGCAGGTATTTCAAGTACTCCGAAGAAATGCGGTCATTCGGACGAAGCAGAGCAACGGATTGATTGATACATACGCCAGGCCTGTCTACGACAGCGACACGCCCAATGGAGCCATCCTTTGTTAGTAATACATCTCCAACGCGTGGTCGGCTCTTGTCTGTCAACGAATGCTCAAAAGCTTCGTGGGTGGTTTTTCGAGCAGTTGAGTAGTTGATCCGCCCCCCAACGATGTCCTTAGCGGTGAGTTTCCACGGCCCAACGTCTGCATCGGGCATTGGATTGGTAAATCCATAGGTAATGAGTTCAAGGAAGCCTCTAAGCTCCTCGACATCCCACCCCTCTGGTACCGAAGAGAACTGCGCCACATCAGAACTCATACCCCAGCCCCCCCAGCTTCGCCCGAATCACCGCGTCCAGCTCCGCGCCCTTGGCCATTTGCTCACCCAGCTTTTCGGTGAGCTTCTGCATCTTGTCGGCAAAGGCCTCGTCGTCGTCTTCCACCTCTTCCGCGCCCACATAGCGCCCGGGGGTGAGCACATGGCCGTGCTGGGCGATTTCGGCCAGCGGCACGCTGCGGCAAAAGCCTTTCACATCCTCATAACTGCATGCGCCCGACTCGCCGCGCCAGGCGGCCACCACGGCTTCGATGCGGGCGATGGTGTCATCGGTCAACTCGGCCTGCACGCGGCTGATCATGCAGCCCAGCTTGCGGGCATCGATGAACAGCACTTCGCCCTTGCGCGTTTTCTGCTTGGCCAAAAACCACAGGCAGGCGGGGATTTGGGTGTTGAAGAACAACTGGCCGGGCAAGGCCACCATGACTTCGACCACGTCGGCATCCACCATGGCGGCGCGGATCACGCCTTCGTTGTTCTGGCTGCTGCTCATGCTGCCGTTGGCCAGCACGATGCCTGCGCGGCCCGTGGGCCTCAGGTGGTGCAGCATGTGCTGCAACCAGGCGTAGTTGGCGTTGCCGTGGGGTGGGTCGCCATATTCCCAGCGGGGGTCGCCTTCCAGGCTGCCGTGCCACCAGTCGGATATGTTGAACGGCGGGTTGGCCAGGATGTAGTCGGCCCGCAGGTCGGGGTGCTGGTTGCGGGTGAAGGTGTCGGCAGGCTCGCGGCCCAGGTTGTAGTCAATGCCCCGGATGGCCAGGTTCATGGCGGCCAGGCGCCAGGTGGTGGGGTTGGCCTCTTGGCCGTAGATGCTCACATCGCCCAGCTTGCCGCCGTGGGCTTCGATGAATTTCTCAGACTGCACAAACATGCCGCCCGAGCCGCAGCACGGGTCGTACACCTTGCCTTCATGGGGGCTGAGGATGGCCACCAGGGTTTTGACGATGCTGGCGGGGGTGTAGAACTGCCCGCCGCGCTTGCCCTCGGCACTGGCGAACATGCCCAGAAAGTATTCGTACACCTGGCCCAGCACGTCGCGGGCAATGGCGGGGTCTTCACCAAAGCCGATGGTGGATACCAGATCAACCAGTTCGCCCAGCTTGCCATCAGGCAACTGCGCGCGGGCGTAGCGCTTGTCGAGAATGCCTTTGAGCTTGGGGTTCTCGACTTCGATGTGCGTCAGGGCGTCGTCGATGCGCTTGCCAATGTCGGGCTGTTTGGCGGCATTGCGGAGCTGCTCCCAGCGTGCACCTTCGGGCACCCAGAAGACGTTGACCTCTTTGTAGTAGTCGCGGTCTTCCAGCTCGGCTTCGATGTCGGCCGGGTCGGCATCGCCGTAGAAGTATTCGTCGTCGGGGTTGGTGAGGCGGGCCGTCAGCTCGGCGCGGCGGGCCGCGAAGGTGTCAGAGATGTACTTGACGAAGATGAGGCCGAGCACCAGGTGCTTGTATTCGGCTGCGTCTATGTTGGCGCGCAGCTTGTCGGCGGTGGCCCAGAGGGTTTTTTTGATGTCGTCGAGCATGGAGACTGAGAGAATTTGGCCGCACAACCCGGCTCAAAAGAGCGGGTTGGACGCATAGAAATCACTCGTCCCATCTTACCGTCACGATCACAGATGGATACAGGTCCCTGCGCTCGGTCAACTGTCTTGAGGGCGCAGTGCTTCAAATTGGATGAATCGCCCCGGATTCCCTAGACACTCGTGAGCCGTTGGGAATGGCGTCGTTCGAACTCTCTCAACTTTGCATCAAATGGCTCCAGCGCATCCTTGGGCACCTTCGACTCCGACAGGCCCAGCCAATCCCGGATCTTCTGTGGCGCCAGCTGACCCTTGTTGACGAGCTCATTGACCATCCGAAGATAGATAACTTGGTTTTCTGCGAGCAATCCCTGCGCACGTTTGTACTGCTTCTGCAGCCCTGTTTCAATTTCCGCATTGGTACTGGCCACATCCGTGTTGATGTTCTCCCCTGCCTCCGTGCTGACATCCACATGACTGATGCGCTCGCCGAACGCGGCGTGCCGAATGAAGGCTGCCATTTGCTGTGTGGCCAGCTTGAGATCGCTCTCGCTGCCCGAGCTCAGGGACTCCTTGCCAAACACCATCTCTTCGGCAGCGCGACCTGAGAGCGCAACACACACCGCGTCGAGCAGATTGCCGCGGGTTTTGACCTTGAGTTCATTGAAGCTGTTGTAGCCCCCAGAGAAGGTCGCCATGTTGATGCGAATCTCCAGCGGTGCCTGCTTGAACAGCAAGGCGTAGATCAATCCATGCCCCGCTTCGTGCACAGCCAGAACTGCCCGCATGTCTGGGTCGGATCGCTGGCGAAGTCTGCTGATCTCAAACGCTACGGGCACGGTGTGCATCCGCTCTCCCCATCGCAAGACCAGAAGCCCGGCATCCGGGTCCACATCAATGGTCAGCACCTGGCCTGGCCTGGCCCCTTGCTCCAGTGCCCAGAGCGTGAAGTCCACCAGAGGTGCACTCATCAGACCATGCACCGAAGAAAACACTGGACGGGTGCCCTGGGTGGGAAACACGGAATTGGCGTAGATCTGCTCCCTGACCGCATCGGTCACTTCAAAGCGCAGTCCACTGGATGCTTCGATTTCCTCAAGGTAGCCGCGCACGGCGACCTCGATGAGCTTTTGGTAGGTCGAGCGGTTCAGACTGGGATAGACGACGTGGTTGTTGCCAAGCCGGGCAATTTGCTCGGGCTTGAAGCGCTCACTCAACGCCCGCTTCACATCAATGAGCGAAAGCTTGCGGGTCATGGCATGGAACACATCAGCATCTGTGTCGCAGTCTTCCACACGACTGGCGGCATCTGCATACATCTCATCGAGATTGCCACAGACAAAAATCAGCAGTTTCGAGTAATCCGTCTCCCACGCATGGGGGTTTTGCATGAAGGCAACCAAGCGACTGTGGAGATCCTGCGGAGACCAGGTCATGATCTCCATGATGGACTCCTTGAGCTTCAACGTCGCTTTAAATTCCTGGGCCTGATACGGCGGCAGAGTGAACTTCGAACGATCATTGCGGGGCGTTCGCGCGAACAGACCAACGACCACATCCTCCTCGTCAGCATCCGACTTCACGCCCACCCGCTTGTGTTCGTCACGATATGCAGCCTCGGCCAACCTGCGCTCCATATCCCCAAGGAAGCTAATGTTGGGAGGCAATTTCCCGTCGGAAAGCAAGCCCCACACGTCCATGTAGTGCTCGACCTTGCGCTCGCGCCCATCGCGGTCAATGGTCCTGAACCGCTGGAACTCATCGAGAACGAGGATTCCGGGAGTGCCCTCGGCGATCGCGGAGTCCGACAACATGGAGCCGATCGACACCCCTCCTCCGTTGGAGTAGCCGTCCATCTGGACTTCGATCAGGCGGTCATAGAACCCAAGCTTCTTGGACAGGCTGCGAATGAGTTGGGTCTTGCCCGTACCGGTGAGCCCCCATAGGTTCACGATGACCGGCCGGTTGATGATCTCGGGCAGGACGTACCACGCCCGTATCGTGTCGATCACGCGATCAATGATGTCATCAATCCCAAAGAGCTCGGTCTTGAGCTCTGCGGCGATGTGTCGTAACTGAGCGCTGCGTTCGCTGATATGCGCGCGCAATTGAATGTTCGTTGTTCTCATGGTGGTGGAAATTTCTGTTTGGGTTCTGCAGCGGTCACATCTCGCGCGACCGCCATGGAATGGAGATCGCTATCAACGCCAGAAGCGAAGCAGTTTCAGGAAGGCGGCCAGATCGGCTTTAACCGTCTTGGCCACTTCGCGCAGGGACGCGATGCGCTCCTCGGGCCTGACCTTCAAGAGCAGATGCAGGAGTAACGTGAGGAGTAGCGCCATCGCAGCACCCGCCACAAAGAGCCAGGCGTACATGGGATCCCAATCCCTGCGAAAGATGAGATACGCGTTGATGGCGCTCAACGCCAGGAGCGTCAGGTGAATGATCCGGTGCATCGTTGATTCCTTTCGTGGTCATGTCGATGACTCAACTCATCCATAGCGTCTCGCGATACACCGCCCTCTGCATATCGACCGCTCGCCGGACATCCAGCCCCTTGTAGGAACCAAACCCCAAGATCCAGGCGAGATATCGTCCGACCTGGGGGTCGGCTTCACACAGTGCCTGCAGGGGCTTGCTCAGCACCTCTGCCCTGACATGGCTGATCCGCTGGTACATGTCAGGCGTCGATACGTAGTGACGTCCAAACATGAGTTCGCGCAGGCAGAGGTAGTAGCCACAGGGGTTGACCAACAGCGCCACGGCAACGGGCTCCCAGCTGGATTTGAGGACCAAGGTTCTGCAACGGCGGGCACGCCCCATGGCCGCTAAACACTGCGACAGTGCAGTCGGATCTCCTTCATCCAGTTCTCGGGGCGCAGAACGCAAAGGCAGGAGATATGCGGAGACCAGTTCATCCAATGCAAAAACCGTTGTGACGAATGGCACCAGCGCCTGGTTAGAAAGCAGCGGTAGTTGCCCGAGCAACTGGGCACGTTGCTCAGCCTGGACCTGCACAGCACGCTGACTCTGGGGGGCTCCGAACATGTCCTGAGTTCCTTGTCGGGCTCGGTGATTACGCACGGGAGGCTCCTTTCTTGGAGGCTGCCCTGCGGGTGGTCGCACGGCTGCTGGTTTCTCCTGTCCGCCCGCGGGGCTCGAGGATGAAGTCCTCTTGAGTCAACCGCTGACCGATCTCTGCCGGGTCTATGTCGCCGGTGATCTGGGCTAAGCACAGGGGCATCGCGACAAAGTGAACCGCTCCGGGCAGTCGCTCAATGAGTTCCAGCACTTGGGCATGCAGTTCACGATGGATTTCATTCCAGCGCTTTGCGGGGACCGCTTTGCGAAAGCTTGCTGGCAACGCCAGAATGCACAGGCCCTTGTGCTCCTGCACAAAGTGGGTAGGGGTGGAGCCAGCGGAAGAGGCGTTCTTGGATATTGGATTGGATGTGGGTTTCATGGATGTCGGGGTCTAGTTGTTCAGCGTGTGGGCCGCATAGTCAGAGGATTGCCATGAAGCCGATGGCGGCGGTGATGCGCGCGACTTGCTGGCGGTCGAGCTCTTCGTCTCCACTGACGTCGAGCACTGCGCCCAACGTGCTGCCGCATTCGGCATCACGTGATCGCAAGCGGCGCAAGGGGTCGTCGAGGATCACAAGGCGCCGCGCGACAATCTCTTCGCGTTCCTCGCTGTTCAGGCTGAGCACAGGGTCTCGGTCGGGATGGTCATGCAGGTAGCCCGCCAGTCCACACGGAGCGACCAAAGCGGCTGCGACTGCCACATCCCGCTCCCATGCGTGCAGGGCCGGATACCGTCGGGCGCGTTTGGACATCTGAAGGCTCCAGTCGAGCAGGGAATGTTCTGCAGATTGGCAACACTCGGGCGCCCAGGCGCCCCTCGCCGGTATGGAGTACGCCGCAAGAAGTGCCTTGTCGAACACATCGGCGATAAAGCGGCGCAGACTCTTGTTGGCGCAGGCTGGCAGGTGATCGAGCAGGTTTACGACTCCATGAATTTGCTCAACTCTGGAGGTCAACGACCTATTCTGTGGAGCCGCTGGTGCCGGTGGCACGTAACAGCTCTCGAAACATGGGGCTCGGGGATATCGGCGCACAGTGATGGGATTCATGGTTTCCTGGCGATGAAAGACTGAAGGTGAATGAGGTGGGCGATGACACAGCGAGGGGCCTGCGTCGGACAAAGCTCCGCCCAGACCGCTGCTTGGTGCCAGCGGGGTTCGGAGGTGTCGACGGTGGCTTAGTGCGGCCTCAGGCGTGCAGCGGGTTCAGCCGTCTGACGTGAGTACGCATCGCGCCCGGGGGCGGGGGTTGCGGGTCTTCGCCCGCATGGCGTTCGGGCAGGGTGATGTCCTGCGATGTGCGTGACCAGTTTGTTCGGGCCCGTTCTAAGGCTCCAACCGCCACGCCTCGGGGTTTAGGCACGGGCATGGTCGCCCGCTCCCTGCCCCCTGCTTCGGCGAATAGGTTGCTATCGCCCACTTGCTGCAGGTGAGCGCCGTCCATGCGCAAGACCTTGCCGGTGGCAAGCCGACTGGCCAGTAGACGCTCCATGGCCGAACCGTCCTGGCGCGTGAGGTTGGGCACGTATCGGCTGTAGACCCTGAACAGCATTTCGGTAGAGGTGTGGCCGAGCTGGCGTGCGATCCATTCGGGCGCTTCACCGGAAGCCAGCCACAGGGTCGCAGCGGTGTGGCGCATCTGGTAAGGCCTGCGTTCAGTCATGCCCAGATGGCGCAACAATGGATACCAGACGCGGTCTGTGAAGTTCTTGTTATCCAATGGCGCGCCCATCAGGTTGCAGAACACGTAGTCGGACAGTTTTCCCGTCACCTCGTACTGCTTGGCGAGGGCCTCGACTACCGGCTGGCTCATCTGGATGTCGCGTTGGCTGCCGTCGGTCTTGGTGTATTCATCCTCTCCAAGGACGACGGTTTCCCGGACGCGAATCAGGCGACGCTCGAAATCGACGTAGCGCCATTTGAGGCCATGGACTTCTCCAGTGCGCATGCCGGTGAAAAAGCGCACGGTGAAATAGTTGCGATAGTCCGCACGGACGGTCGCCAGGATGCTCTGTACATCCTGCAGGCTGAACGGATCTACATCGACCTTGCGCACACGCAGTCGTTTGATGTTGGTCGTGGGCGTCGTAAACTCGAATCGGTCGGCGGCTTCGTCAATGATCTGGCAAAGCGTGCCAATGATCTCGTTGATCCGTTTGGGTGAGAGTCCTTCCTTGTCTCCGCGACCTTTTACTTTGGCGAGTGTGGCGCGGTAGGCAAGGATGTCGGATTTGGTGATGCTGCTGACCACCTTTTGTCCGAAGTGAGGGATCAGGCGACCGTCCAAGGTGGAGCGCAGGGATCGGATATGGCTGCGTCGCCATTCGATCTCGTGCTCTTTAAACCACTGTCTTGCGAAGTCTTGAAAATGTGGGGAAGAGCTATTGACAGGTGACTGCATCGACTTGCCCACGTCGACTGCAGCCGCTGGATCGAAGCGCGATGCTAGTGCGCTCTCAGGAAAGTAATCGCGGTACTTGAAGGTGCCATTCCTCAGCGCCTTCTTGATCTTTTCCAGAACGACCTCCACCCGCTTTCGGTTTTGCAGCGTGTCAGGCAATGCTGTCTGCTCACGGCAACGAACATTGCGATAGGTGAAGTCCATCACCAACTTGCCGGTTTCATTTCTGACTGTGACCTTAGCCATGGAGAACTGCTCCATTGGCCATCGGGATTGCATTCATGCCAACTGGCAACAGGGTCGAGGCGACCTTCATGTCACGTTCAATGGTCTCCCACACAAACAAGATCTTTCTGCCACCGAACGGTCGCACATAGTGCACCCCCTCCATCAGCACGCTGTCTTTGAGACGTTCTCGGATTGTCCGAACGTCATACTTGATCCTTGACGACAATTCATCTGTAGTGAGGTAGGTCTGCTCATTCATGGTTGCTCCTGTAGAATCTTTACATCAAGCGATAAAAATATTTATCACTTGATCCCGATGATACACAAGCAAACACAATTTTCAAGTCATTTGATGCTTTTTTTTATCATTCGCCATTTTTTACTCCCATGATCAGGTTCAAGCTAGGCGAGATGATTGAGAAAAAACAGTTCGCTGATGCGCGTCGTATCACCGTCAGCGAGATAGCTGCAGCAACCGGTTTGAACAGGATGACGCTGTCCAAGATCCTCAACCAGAAGGGTTATGGAACTGGAACCGAGACGATCGACAAGCTTTGTGAGTACTTCGCTTGCCGCGTCGAAGACCTGATGGAGCATGTTAGGTCCGACGAACCTCCCGCTTCTGTCTCCGACTGAATTGCATCTGGGCATCGGCCCTGTAGCGATCCCCACAGGATCTCCGCTTCAGGCGGTTGTCGATCACACAGGTACTCTAGTTTGCTTGGTCAGCTTCAGGCTGCGTGCGGTCGTCCAAGTTTTCTTGGTCAATGTCGACTTCCGCCGCAACCTGACCTTTATCGCAATCATCAGGGATCAACCGCTGAGACCCCAGCTAGCGCTGGGCAGCAAGATGCCTATGCCGACAATAAAAGAGTGGCTCGGGGGTCTTATACGCACCTGGTCCAGACGCGACCATATAGTCGCCCGGAATGCGACAAGTAAGCAGATTCACCCTTGATTGGGACGAATACCATGCGCAAGAAAACCGATAAAAATATCGGCCACTTCGTCGCTTCCAAGGCTGCCATCGATATGCATCCATTGGGTAATCGAGCTAACAGCGCCCATGAACCAGAACACCGCCAATTTCACGTTGCACGGGGCAATGGAACCATCCTGAACACCCCCCTCGAGCACTTTGCGCAGCTCTTGATCAAACTTTCGCCGACGCAAAGTGATTTTTTTCTGATCCGCCACAGTCATACCGGAGAAATCCTGGAGGATCGCCGGTGCGCCCATTTCATCCGTTAGCAACGAGATGTAGTTCTTAATGAAGACCGAGATCCGACCGAAACCAGTATTTTCCGAAGCGATCGCGTCTTGCAAGACGCGATCTCCCAAATGCATGGCAAGCTCGTGGCATTCGTAGACAAGTTCCTGCTTGTTCTTGAAGTAGTAGTAAAGGGCAGGCTTGGTGACGTTGAGCGTTTTTGCAATCTCGTCCAAGGAGACATTCTTGTACCCATGGCGGCCAAATGCGCGCGAAGCTTCCGCAATGACAGCTTGCTTTTTGAGCTGGTACTGCTCATCCGCGCCGCTGACCGCATTGTTCCATTTCGCGCCCTTGCCCGATCTCTTTGCAGGATCGCGTGGGCGTGACTTGGGTTTTGCCTCAATTTGCGTACTCATTGATGTTGTATTCCTTGCGGGCATTCGTATCGCTAACTGAGGCAAATGGTTTCGAACTGCTTTCGCCGGTAGGGCTGCGGAGAAAGGCCGTGCTCATCAGCCAGCCAGGATGCTGCGCGCAATGATCAACTTTTGAATGTGACTAGTGCCTTCGTAGATCTTTGTAACGCGCACATCGCGATAATAGCGCTCGACCGGGAAGTCGTTGACATACCCGTAGCCACCATGCACTTGCAGCGCCGCAGAGCAAACCTTTTCAGCCATTTCACTGGCATAGAGTTTAGCAACGGAGGCCTCCTTACTGGTTGGCAGGCCCGCATCCGTAAGACGAGCTGCATACAGCATGTACTGATGCGCCACCTCAACCTGCATGGCCATTTCCGCCAAATCAAAGCTAATGGCCTGCAGTTCGGTGAGTGGCTTGCCATAGGCCTCGCGCTCTTTGGCGTAGCGGATGGCCGCCTCCAACGCTGCACGGGCAATGCCGATGGCCAGGGCGGCGATTGCGATGCGCCCATCGGACAACAGCGATAGTGCTTTGCCATACCCGCGCCCTTCCTCGCCGATCATGTTCTGAACTGGAACACGCATGTTGTCCAGCTGAATCTGAGCCGTGTGGGCCGTGTGCTGGCCCAGCTTCCTTTCGATACGCAAGCATTGGTAGCCTGGATCTTCAGGGTCCGCGATGAACAGGCTGAAGCGGTGACGGGCACCTGGTTCCGCAGTTGCTGCCACGACGAGCGCAAAGCCCGCTTCACTGCCGTTGGAAATCCATTGTTTGCTGCCATTGATCACATAAACGTCGCCGTCCCGCTTAGCCGTGGTCCGGATGGCTGCGGTATCCGAGCCTGCATGGGGCTCTGACAATAAAAAGGCACCAATGCGCTTGCCACTGGCCAGATCCGGCAGATGGCGGGCCATCTGTTGTTCGGTTCCAAAACTACGTAACACGTGCGCAGCTGAGTTGTGGACGTGCATCATGGTGGCGAAGCCACCATCGGCCGCTGCGAATTCTTCAATAGCCAGGCAATACTCCACAAATGAAAGCCCGGAACCGCCGTGTGCTGGCGGGGCGAGCATGCCCATGAAGCCTACGTCGGCAACTGCCTTGATTTCGTCGTGTGGCCAAGCCCCCGTGCGATCACGTTCGGCGGCCGTGCTACCCACCACTTCAGTCGCGACACGCCGGGCAGACTCCCGAATAATGACTTCTTGTTCGCTCAGCAATGCATTGGAAACGATGCTCATAAACCCATCCTTGAAAACTTGGAAAACGGCTGACCCAATGCGGTCAACCCAGCCAGCGCTTGCGGCGGCGGTAATGTTTCATGTCGCGGAAACTCTTGCGCTCCCCATCGACCGTCAGGCCGAGGTAAAACTCCCGTACGTCCTCGTTGGTCTTTAGGCTGCTGGATGGTCCTTCCAGAACGATCCGCCCACTCTCCATCACATAGCCATAGTCGGCCAAGTCGAGGGCAACGCGCGTGTTTTGCTCAACGATTAGCAGCGTCAGGCCGCTCGTTTTGAGGTCATTTAACAAACCATAGACCTCATCGACCATCAACGGGGCCAGGCCGAGTGAGGGCTCGTCAATCATTACCAGTTTGGGCCTGGCCATCAGGGCTCGGCCAATCACTAGCAATTGCTGCTCCCCGCCGGACAAATAACCCGCCGTGCGACTGCGCAAGGCTGCCAGGCGCTTGATGCGGTCGTACACCTCGTCCAGCATTTCCTTGGCCTCGCTGGCGCTGCCCATGTGGCCGCCCACTACCAGGTTCTGCTCCACCGTCATGTGACGCAAAACCTTGCGCCCTTCCATGACGTGCACCAACCCTTTGCGAACGACATCGACTGGGTTCGCACCTGTGATGTCCGCATCATCAAATTTGATACTCCCCGCCGTCACACGACCATCCTCTGTCCTAACCAGGTTGGAGATGGCCTTGAGCGTGGTGCTCTTGCCAGCGCCATTGGCGCCCAGCAAGGTCACGCACTGTCCAGCGGGGACTTTGGCGGTAATGCCTTTGACAGCAAGAATGACGTCGCTGTAGAGGACTTCAACGTTGTTCAGTTCAAGCACGGGTAGCTCCAGATGATGTGGCCTGGGTCTCGGTGGCCCGAGACCCAGGCCGATTTGCAATTACCACTTGTTCAACACAGGAACCGGAACGTTCTGCTCGAGAAGTTTGTACTTTCCCTTTTCGACGGTGCCGATGTTGACGGCTGTGCCCGAGGTCGGGAACGGCGCATCATTGTTGAACTTGATATTGGGCAACAAGCCAAAGCTGCGCTCGGTAGGCATGGGGGTGGACAGCAGTGCAGCGCGAACCTCTTCGCCCGTCACACCGCCAGCACCTTTGACCTTGACAACATTTTCAACGGCACGAACCGTCAACATCGCTTGGCTCATGCCCATAATGCAGGCGGAGTTGTAGGCGGCTTGCAACTTGTATTGGCTGCGCAGTTTCTCGAAGAAGTCCCGTGCCGGTGTTGCGCCTTCGGCGGCCATGGCCATGCCATAGACCTCAAAGTTTCCATCCATTTGGCTCAGGTCACCCAGCGCTTTCCCCGACGAAAGCAACCCGTTATGAGCGCTAACCACTATCGGAATATTGGTTTTTCCAAGGCTTTGCAGGGCGCGCCGTGTCGCCACTACCGATGCTGTATTGTTGAACACCTGCAGTACCGTGGCCCCCTTGCGGACCAGGCGGCTGACCTGCTGGGTAAGGTCGGTCGGCTGTGCTTCGGTATAAATCGTTTCAACGACTTCAATGATCTTCGGATTGTCCTTAGCGAACTTCTCGACACCTTTGTGGATGTCCACGTAGGCCGGCGATACTTCCGATGAAATCACCCCCACCTTGAGAGGAACAGGCGAACCCGACTTCTTCTGCATCCACACATAAAACGCAGCCGCTTCGTGCGGGTAAGTGGCACGGGCATTGAACACCCAGTTATCACCCTTCCAAGCGAATCCATATCCTGCTGTCGACTGGACAAGAGGCACCTTGTCACTAGGCAAGCGCTGCTGCAGTGCATTGGTATCTGCACCGCCCACACCCAGAACAGCCACCGGGTTGAGCTCGGACTTGATGCCTGGCCAGAGGCTGGCCACTTGGGCGACGTCATAGCGGGTGTCGAAATCCTTGATTCGCAATGCCACGCCCTGCGCCTTACCGACCTCTTCGCTCCACCAGTCGAGTACCGCACGGCGGCATCCCGTCATATCTTTCATGATGTCTGCGAAAGGTCCGGTGAAGTCAGCCAGGCCAGCCACGTTGTAAGTAGTCTGAGCTTGTGCCATGCCGCCAAGGCACAAGGTTGACGCCAGCAAAGCGCCGCGTTGCCCCAGCTTGACCATTGCCGACAACTTTGCTCGATTCGTTTTCATAAAAATGTCTCCTTTTGTAGTAGCGCTTTGCATTGGATCAGCCCTTCCCAGCGCCTAAGGTGGCTGCAGAAAACAGGATTGCGGTCAATATGGGTAGGGCCACATGCGATAAGACCGCTTGACGATGTTCCACCGGTGCATCAGACCGCGTGGCTCAAAGATCAGAAAGGCCGCGATGACTCCACCCAGGAAAATATTCATCACTGCGAAAACAACGTCTCCGCTCAGGAAGGAAAAGTTCTCGACCAGTGAAGGGCCCACGATGGTGATCGTCTCCTGGGCAGTACGGATAACAAAAACGCCGATCAGCGCGCCCGTCACCGACCCCATGCCACCCACAATGATCATCGCGATGAACCATATCGAGTGGATCAGGGTGAACTGGTCAATCGCCACGAACCTGACGTAGTAAGCCCAGAGCCCTCCACCGATGCCCGCGTAAAACGCACCCAGCAAGAAGGCAAGTACCTTGGTGCGCACGACATTGATGCCCATCATTCCTGAGGCCACGTCGTCATCACGCACTGCCGCAAAAATTCGACCATGGCGGCTGCGTGCGACGCCGTAGGCGCCCGCAATCATGATGAAGGCCACTACCAGACACAGGTAGTAAATGCGGGTATCGGTGTTGAAAACGAACCCAAGGAACTGTGCTGGTTCCAGAGTGATGCCGTTAGATCCCCCCAGCCATTTGGCAGGCAGGTTGAGCACAAAAAAGTGGAACAAGATCTGCGCAGCAATCGTGGTCAAGGCAAGGTAAAAACCCTTTATGCGCATTGCGGTTAATCCAAACACCAGCCCAAAAAGCGCCGCGCACAGCCCGCCGATGGGCAAAGCCAGCCAGAAAGGCAGGTGGCCTTTCGTCGCTAGGAGCGCTGTTGCATACGCACCAACCCCCATGAACGCAGCTTGGCCCAAATTGATCTGACCCGCTAGACCAGTATTGATCTGCAGCCCCATGACCACCACTGCAGTAATCAGCATAGAGGTCATGATCGCCACCCAGCGGACCTCGCTGATCAGGGGCAGCGCAAACAGCGCGATAACAAACAGGCCCAATGCCACCGCCTGGCTGCGCGTGCGAATTAGTGCTTGGTCTTTGGCGAAAGAAGTCGCGAATACACCTGCGGGATCCATGCTCATACCCTCTCAATGGTTTTCCACCCGAACATGCCGGTGGGACGAATTAACAACACCACCAGCATGATGATGAAAGGAAAGACGGAGCCCAGCGCTCCCCCCACCAGGGGATCGAGATAGGCCGAAGCCAAACCCTGAATCACACCCACCAAAACACCGGCGATCAGCAACCCTGCGAGGGACTCCAACCCAGCCAGCAAGGCCACCGGCAAAGCAGCCAGGCCGATGTCGGAGCTCATCATGTTGATGGAGCGGCCACTCAAATGCACTATCGCCCCCAGTGTGGAAAGCACGGATCCCAGCACCCACGCAAAGGCAATGGAACGCTGCACCGAGATGCCCATGGACATGGCCACCTGGTGGTCTTCCGCCACGGCCGTCATGGTCAAACCAGCCCTTGTCCGGTTGAAAAACCAGGAGAGACCAACGCCGATGAAGATGGTCATAATTCCACCGTAGAGCATCGAACGGGAGACGATGAGATCGCCAACGATGATCGGATCCAGAGGAAAGATGATCGGAAAAGCACGCACCTGTGGGCCAAAAAGCACCAACACAACGCCTCGGATCAGAATCAAGAGACCGATCGTCACCATGACCATCGAGAAGACAGACTCTCCAACCAGACGGGCAAAAAATATCCGCTCAATCATGAAACCAAAAATTGCAGCACTAACGAATGCCACGGGCAATCCGACCCACAGCGGTAGACCCATCTGAATAATCGTCCACCACACCATGTAGCCGCCAAAGACCACCAACTCACCTTGTGCAAAGTTGAACACCTTTGACGCGCGATAGATCACGACGAACCCCATGGCGATCAACGCATACAGAAGCCCTGACAGCGCACCGTTTATCAGGTAATTAATAAAATCGATCATTTCCGTCCTCTGCTTCGGGCTGCGCCCAGGTGGTCTGACCCTGCGGCGTCCGTGTCATGGATGGACACCAGAGCCTCGAAATTGCCGCGCCGACCGTCCTGGTAGGTCACAGGAATATCGATACGCACGGCGTGCGAGCCGTCATATAAACCGTTGATCAGCGTGGCGTATCGCACCTCCAGGAATTCGCGCCGCAGCTTTCTCGAACGTGTTAGCTCGCCCTCGTCCGGATCAAGCTCTTTCGGAAAATTGGCGAATCGCTTGACTCGCGCATGCGCCGGCAAAAACTGGTTCACGCGGGCAATTTCCTGGCCGATCAACTCGGCGATCTCTGGCCGCTGTGACAGATCGGTGAAGGTTGAGAATCCGATCCGCTTGTCTTCTGCCCACCGCGACAGAACAGACATGTCGATATTGATGAGAGCGGCCACGAAGTCCCTTGTCTCGTCTCCCACCGTCATGATGTCCTTGATGAAGGGACTGAACCGAAGGCGTGTCTCGACGAACTGCGGCGGGAAGGTTTCGCCGCTGCGCAAGCGCTTCAAGTCCGACAACCGCTCCAGGAACACGAGCTCGCCTAGCTCCGTTTTCGTTACGGCATCGCCCGTGTAGAACCAGCCATCTTTCACCTTAGACTCTACGGAGCTCTCTCTGCGGTAGTAGCCCAGAAACGGGCTTCCGCCACGGATCTGCAGTTCGCCGTCCGCACTCAAGCGCCATTCCAATGGTGGGCCCGCCTCTGGATGCGCCTTCATCCAGTGTCCTACGGTCTCCAGATCAAATCGGTCACCCTGGTGGCATGTCAGCAACCCGGTTTCGGTGGAGCCATAGATGTTGCGCAGCGGTATACCCATGGCATGGAACATGCGAAACACATCTGGTGCCATGGTGGCACCACCGCAGCTGGCACAGCGCAGCCGGGTCAGGCCGAGCAGATCTCGCAACGGGCGCAGAACCAGTGCATTGGCGATAGGAAACAGCAACCGGTCCAGCAGGCCAACGGGTTTTCCATCCAAGCGCCCCACATTGACGGTGTGACCGATCTTCATGCCCCACTCGTAGACACCTCGTCGAATGGGTCCTGCGTCGAGCATGTGCGCCTGCACAGAGGACGCCATGCTTTCCCACTGGCGCGGAGCAAATGTCATACCTTCCACTGCCAATTCCCGAATGTTGGACAACACCTGCTCCGGGCCCTCAGGGAAGTTCACTACCATGGGCAATCCCAATCCCATGGTGATGCCATATATTTGTTCAGTGGCCCAGGATGGCGCGATGTAACTCAGGTATTCCATACCCGGCCTCACATCCATGGAATCGATCAAGCGCTGCGCGTTGTCGATTAAGAAGCGATGCGTGAGGATGACGCCCTTAGGCTGCCCCGTCGTGCCGGAAGTGTAAGAAAGAACCGCTATGTCATCGGGGGCTCCCGCATCCACTAGCGCGTCGTACATCTTTCCGTTACGTTGATGGATTTCACGCCCTTGCCGCTGCATGCCATCGAAGGTATGCAGGATGGGGTCGTTATACGACCACATCCCCGTTTCGTCCCAATACACAATGTGGCGCATCTTCAAAGTCTTGTTCCGGACATCCAGGCCCTTGTCAACCTGTTCTTGGTCCTGCGCGAACAAGATGACTGCTTCGCTGTCGTCCAGAAGATAAGCCACCTCCTCCGAAGTGAGGTCCGGGTACATGGATACAACTTTGCATCCCAGTGCATGCGCGGCATACTCGGCCCAGTAATGCTGTGGCTCATTCTCACCAATGATGGCAATGGTCTCGCCCGCTTTGACGCCCGCTTGGTGCATGCCCAGCGCAATCTCTCGAACGTTGCGCTGCACATCCGCAAAGCTGTACTCCCGCCAAATTCCGCGCTGCTTATGGCGCTGGGAAAGACGGCTGGGATTGGCATGCGCATGCTTGCGCAGCAACTGGGGAAGAGTCGCGATTTCGAGTTTCATTGGACGCCCTCTCCAAGGTAGGCTTTAAGCACAGCGGGATTAGCCTGGATTTCCTTGGGCGTTCCATCGGCGATCTTGCGTCCAAAGTCCAGCACAGCGATGCGGTCAGCTAGGTCCATCACCACACCCATGTCGTGCTCCACCAAAACAATAGGAATGCGCTTTGCCTCGCGCACATCCAGAATGAAACGTGCCAGGTCTTCCTTCTCTTCCGTATTCATACCGGCCATAGGCTCATCCATCAGCAGAATCTTCGGGTCTTGGGCCAGTGCGCGCCCCAAGTCCACGCGCTTGCGAAGCCCATAACCGAGGCTGCCCACCGGCACATGCCGGATGGATTCAATTTCAAGAAACTCAATGATTTCTTCCACTACCTCCCGATGCAAAACTTCTTCGCGCTTTGCCGGGCCGAAATGGAAAAACGACTGCACGAGATTGGCCCGCATGTGCATGTGGCGCCCCACCATCAGGTTCTCGATAACGGTCATGCCCGAAAAAATGTGCGTACCTTGAAAAGTGCGCGCCAGGCCCTGTGCCGCCACGTCGTGAACCGCCATGTCGCGCACGTTGCGCCCGGCCAGGGATATCTCGCCTTTCTTGGGGCGGTAGAACCCGCTCAGGCAGTTCATCAGAGAAGACTTTCCCGCTCCGTTCGGCCCGATGATTGCCAGCAGCTCGTCCTTGCGCACATCAATCGAAACATCATTCAGCGCCACAACTCCACCGAACTGCAGCAGCAGATTCTGGGCTGTCAGCACCACGCCTTCCCGCTGGCTTTGAATGGCTGCATTCATTGGCACCTCCACTCTGAATTCTTGGCTTTGTCCATCGAATTTCCTTCATAAGACCTTTGCAGGGTCTACGCATCCATTTGCGGGAATGCTCGCAGCGATCAATGGACCACGACTAACAACGGACACCCGCATCCAGGCTGATCGTGGTGGCATTCAAATAGGCGTTTTCCACAACGTGCCGAACCAGTCCACCGAACTCTTGTGCCTGCCCCATGCGATGAGGAAAGAGGATGACGTTGTCAATAATGTTTTGCGACACCTTCGTTGGCATGCCTGCAGACATGGCGGTCTCAAACAGACCAGGCGCCACGGCCACCACTCGGATTCCGTGTTGCGCAAGATCCCGCGCCACCGGAAGCGTCATTCCAATGACCGCCGCTTTGCTGGCGCTATATGCGGCCTGGCCCACTTGACCCTGCCACGCAGCACCAGATGACGTGTTCACGATGACCCCCCGTTCACCGTCGACATTGGGCTCGTTCTGCGACATGGCCAACGACGCATAGCGCACCACGTTGAAGGTCCCGGTCAGGTTGATGGCGATCACCCGGTTCCAAAGATCCATCGGGAATAACTCGCCCTTTGAAAGCGTCTTGCAGGGACCCAGAATTCCCGCGCAATTTACCGCCACATGCAGCGCACCAAATTCCGCCACTGCCGCGTCTACGCCAGCCTTCACACTGGCCTCGTCCGAAACATCAACCTTCTGGATTCGCACGCGCTCGCCCATCGGCAGCACCTCGCTCGCAAGGCGCTCTTCGTCCAGATCAACCGCCATGACGCTCGCTCCGGCCGCAAGCAATGCCTTGCAAGTGGCGAGCCCCAGGCCTGAAGCAGCTCCTGTGACGAAGGCAATGGTATTTTTGACATCCATACTATTTCTCTTGTCTCTTATTGAGTGCAGCGCTCAGCGCGCCAAGATGGTGATACAGGCAACAGCTTCTTCAATGCCCTCAAGACCGCCACCGTTTTCTGCCAGCGCAATCCTTGCGTCAGTCACCTGCCGCAGTCCGGCTTCCCCGCGAAGCTGAGTTACCAACTCATGGACTTGGGCAATACCGGTGGCCCCAACAGGGTGCCCCTTAGACTCCAGGCCGCCGGACGGATTAACGGGAATGCGGCCACCAATCCGGGTATCACCCCGCTCGGCAATCACACCGCCCATGCCGAACTCACAGAAACCGAGGTTTTCTGTCTGAATGATTTCACCCATGGCCGTGGCATCGTGCACCTCGGCCACCGAGATATCTGCTGGGCCAACACCCGCCAGCTCATACGCCTTGCGCGAAGCCAAAGCCGTGCAGTGGTTGGTGTAGTCGTCCTCGCTCCGGTCAGAACCGCTTTGCACCACGGCCGCCAACACCTTGATGGCACGTTTTTCATCGATGTTGAGGCGTTTGAGCGCCGAGCGTGTGCACAGGACGGCCGCTGCTGCGCCGTCAGACACAGGAGAGCACATGGGCAGGGTCAAGGGATAGGTGATCGGCGGCGCAGCAAGCACTTCCTCGATGCTGTAGGCCATCTGGTACTGCGACAGCGGGTTGTGCATGGAATGCGCATGGTTCTTGGACGACACGGCAGCCAACTGGCGCTGCGTCGTCCCGAAGGTGCGCATGTGCGATCGTGCAAACGCGGCATACACGTCCATGAAAACGCTGTACGGCCTGGGTGAGGTACTCCCCTCAGGCACAGCCACGTCGCGTCCCATCTTCATCAGCTCCGCACGGATCTCTTCTGCACGCGAGAGATCCCAGGCACTGTCAAACACCGAGAACATCTTGAGCTTGTCGGTTGAGAACATCTTCTCTGCACCAACGGCCAAAGCGACATCGCCAGCACCCGACTTGAGGTGATTGCAGGCTAGAACGAACGCCGACGAGCCGCTTGCACAAGCGTTTTCGACGTTCACCACCGGAATGCGCCCGATGCCCATTGCCCGTAGCGCAATTTGCCCACGAATCATGTGCTGGCCATCCATATGCCCTTGGGAAGTGTTGCCAAAAAAGGCGGCTTCCAGGTCTTCCTCTTGCAAACCCGCATCCGCCAAAGCAGCTGCAGTGGCCTCACGCGTGAGCGCCTTAATGTCCTTGTCCAGATGCCGACCAAAGGGCGTCATACCGACACCGACCACATAGATATCTTCCATCTTTCTTCTCCTTGGCAGGTTTCATGCAATCCATGCAACCAAAAAATTACTCTATATAAAGTTGTTTTACTTTAAAGTAAAATTAAAAAAAATTTGCTAGGGAAATCCCTTGGCAATCACATTCGCTGCTCAGCGCAGCGGCAGGAATCGCATGCCCCGCATGGTCTCAATATCGCCCTGCGCAGTCACGCCGTACAGGCCACGGGCCACGTTGTGGGGATGAGAGGCGGCTTCGGCCATGTTGAGCACCGGCGCGAAGCAACTGTCAGTGCCCTCCATCAGTGCATTCCAGTGCACACTGGGTTGCGAAGCAAAGCGCTGCGCGATCCGCGCCTTGAGAGACGGCCACGAAGACTTGTCCATCTGCTGCGCGGGATCCACATCCGTCAGCTCCAACTGCTTCAACAGCAAGGCATAGAACGGGGGCTCGATCGCACCGACCGTGATGTATCGGCCGTCGCTGCACAAGTAACGGTCGTAGAAGGGCGAGTCATGGAAGACACTGGGTTCACTGCCGTCCACGCCACCGCCTTGGCGAATCAGCTGCACAAGCGGCGACAGCATGGCCAACACATCCACGATGGCGCCGTCGACTACGCAACCCTGCCCAGTATTCCGGGCGCCAAGCAACGCCGACACCATTCCAAACCCGAGCCCAAGCGCACCGGCAGCATCCCCGACCACCGTAGGCGGAAGCATGGGGGGGTGTCCCGGCTGCTCGGTGAGCGACATCAGCCCCGTAAGAGCGACATAGTTCATGTCGTGCCCGGCTGCCTGGGCCAGCGGCCCATCCTGCCCCCAGCCTGTCATGCGTCCATACACAAGCCGCGGGTTGCGTTCACCGCATACATCGGGGCCCAGACCCAAGCGCTCCATCACACCCGGGCGGTTGCCTTCAATCACTCCGTCGCTTTGCGCGACCAACTCCAGCGCCTGCGCCTTGTCCTCCGCCCGCTTGAGATTTAACGTGACGCGCCGTTTACCACGAGACAAGAGCGCCCCGTCTTTCGGCGTTAGCTCGTCAGGCAGTGAGCCCGCACCGGGCCGCCCAACCACGGTCACGTCCGCACCCATTTGCATCAGCATGAACCCCGCCAAGGGCCCTGGGCCAATTCCCTCGAACTCAACGATCTTGATTCCAAGAAGCGGAGGCATTGGCGATCGCGTCTGAGTTTTCATCAAAAAATTCCACAAATTTAATTTTTTACTCTAAATTAAAATAATTGACTTGATAGTAATGGAAAACCCCATACCCACGAAAACCGAGGCAAAAGCAGAATCGACCCATGAACACACAAGTCACCAATGAAAGACAGATGTCGACGCCGGTTGTTATTTCAGAGGTCCGAAAAGGCAGCATGTGGATCCGCCTGAACCGGCCTGAGGCAATGAACTCACTGACCCCAGAGGTACTTCGAGGGATAGACCAGGCACTCAACGAAGCACAGAACCGGGCGGACGTGAGGTCCGTCGTCTTGACGGGCACTGGCCGGGCCTTCTGCGCAGGCGCCGACCTAAAGTACGTCAAGACACAAACGGGCGAAACTGGCACCATCGGCTTTCTGGACAGCGTTCTGGTCACCATGAACCGCATCGATCGCTTTCCAAAACCCGTGATCGCAGCCCTGAACGGCATCACCCTGGCGGGCGGACTAGAACTGGTGCTCTGCTGTGACCTCGTGCTGGCGGCACGCAGTGCCAAGATTGGCGACGCGCACGCCAACTACGGTCTACTCCCAGGCGGTGGAGGCTCGGTGCGCCTGCCACGAGTTATTGGCCCCACGCGCGCCAAGTACCTTCTATTCACGGGTGACTTCGTGGACGCAGCAGAACTGGTGGAGGCGGGCCTCGTCAACCAGGTGGTGGACGACGACCAACTCGAAAGCGCGACGCAGGCTGTGGCTGACAAGATCGCCAGCAAGAGCCCTCTGGGCCTGCGCCGCATGAAAGCGCTGATCGACGATGGCTTGCAACAGCCCCTGGACACTGCCTTACGGCTGGAGTTGCTGGCATCCGAAGTGCATGCACATAGCGCCGATCTCCACGAAGGCCTGGCCGCCTTCAACGAGAAGCGCGCCCCGCGCTTCACGGGCCACTGAGCCGGCAACGCCATGCGTACGTCCCCGACCACCAACCGATTCGAAGCGCTGCGCGCTTCGCAGCAATTCGCCTACGACCGCGCCCCCTCCATCCGCGCGGTCTATGAGCTTGCGACAATGACACCGCAAGATCTCCAAGGCCCGGCCGACCTCGCGCGACTCGCCGTCACAAGCAAGGATGCACTGCTTGAGAAGCAGCGCCAGTCACCGCCATTCGGTGGGTTTCTGGCGGCCGACGACGCATCCATCCGTCGGGTCTTTGTCTCACCGGGCCCCGTCTACGAACCCCAGTTGTTCGACGACGACACTGGCCACGGTTTTTCGCATGCATTCCGTCAGGCAGGCATCGGCCCGGGTGACCGCGTTCTCAACACATGGTCCTACCATCTTGTGCCAGCCGGCCTTTTGCTGGATGCGGGCATTGCCGCTACCGGAGCAACGCTCATCCCCTGCGGACCCGGCGGCGCCGAACAACAGGCGCAGCTCATCATGGAACTGGGCATCACCTGCATTTGCGCCTCCACATCCTTCTTCGTGACCTTGGTCGAAACGCTTGAGCGCATGGGCTACGACCTGCCTTCTCAATGGAAGGTCCGCTCCGCAATGCTGGGGGGCGAACTGGGTGACTGGATGGGCAAGCGCCGCAGGCTGGAGGAGAAGTACGCCATCCGCACGTTCTCAGCCTACGCCACCGGCGACTTCGGGCTGATTGCCTACGAGGAACCAGGACAAGTGGGCTACACGGTTCAGCCTGACCGGCTTGTCCAGATCTGCGACCCCCGCACCGGCGCTCCCCTTCCCCTGGGCGAACCAGGTCAAATAGTGGTCACCACGCTGGACAGCGGCTGGCCCCTGGTCCGCTTTGGCACAGGCGATGTGGCGCAAGCGCTGACCCATTCACCGGATGGTCTCGTCGAACGCATCAGCATGTTGCAAGGCCGAGTGGGCCAAGGTGTCAAAGTGCGCGAAATTTTCATCTATCCACGCAACGTGGAAGAACTGCTCATCCGGCTCCCTGCTATCGAACGTGCCCAGGTCATCGTTGGAAAACAACAGCATCGGGAAACCGCGACCTTGCGCGCAGTACTGACGCCAGGGGCCTCTCAGGACGCCACACAAAGTGACTTGATGGAAGTATTCAGGCAACTGACCCGCCTGAAGCTCGACTCAGTCGAGTGGCTAGTCCAGGAAGATATGCCCACTGACGCCCCCTTGTTGGTTGACAACAAGCATTGAAATCCTAAAAAGCGTTTGGTCTGATGCACCAGGTGGCTACACCGTCGCTCACCCCATGAAACGATAGTAATGATTGATCCCGCAGCCAATGCACTGACCTACCCATTCGAGCCACCAACACCACGCCACTGGGTCGAGGTCGCCCCTGGTGTGCGCTGGATCCGGCTGTCCATGCCATTCCGGCTCGACCACATCAATGTATGGGCCATAGACACCCATGATGGCTGGGTACTGGTAGATACCGGCCTGAACACCCCCGACACCGTTGCCGACTGGCTGGCCCTCATGGCGCAGGGGCCGCTGGCACGGCCGCTCCAAGGCGTGTACGCCACACACATGCACCCCGACCACATCGGCCTAGCTGGTTGGTTCACGCGTCGCGTTGGTGTGCCGCTGCACATGAGCCGCCTGGAATACCTGACCTGCCGCGTGATGCATGCCGACACTAACCGCGAGGCCCCGCCCGACGGCGTGCTCTTCAATAGGCGCGCCGGCTGGTCGGAGGCAGCCATTGAAAGCTACCGCAGCCGATTCGGCAGCTTTGGCAAACATATCCACGCTCTGCCCGAGAGCTACCGACGCTTGCAGGACGGCGATCACGTCCAGTTGGGTAAGCATGACTGGCGGATCATCACCACCGGCGGCCACTCACCAGAACATGCTTCTCTGTACTGCCCCGATTTGAAGCTACTGATCGCCGGCGATCAGGTACTGCCGAAGATTTCGTCGAATGTGTCGGTGTTCGCCAGCGAGCCACAGGCCAATCCGCTGAAGGAGTGGTATGGGGCGCTCGACAAGCTGATGAGGGATGTTCCCAACGATGTGTTGGTCCTCCCCTCTCACAACGAGCCCTTTTATGGACTGCATGAACGCCTTGAATCGCTCAGGTTGGGTCAAAATAGTGCTCTGGAGCGGCTGCGTCAGTCACTGTCTACCGGACCTCAACGGATCGTCGATGCGTTCGCTGCCCTCTTTAAGCGCGCCATCGGAGAGCAGGATCCGCAGCAACTGAGCCTGGCAACAGGTGAGGCCGTTGCTTGCATGAACTTTCTCATTGCACAGGGCACCGTAGAGTTCATGATGGACGAAAACGGGGTCGCGTGGCACTCAAAAAAGCTTGAAGGCGCTGTCGCCGAGGTCAAACGTTCTCCACGTGCCAACTTTGACTGACCCCGTCTCGATGGGGCGATAGCTATGGCGTCTGCTCTGAAGTCACCCTGCAATCCGCATGAATGCTGAGGCTTCTTGTGTATGCTCATCTCACGCTCACTGGGCGTACATCATGCTTAGCATGCATCGGCGTTCATCGCAGTCGCCAGGAGGCTGCTCGTAAACGGCCGCTATGAACCGCCCCGGGATTTAGGAACTCGTTTGGAGTCCGTTCAATGACTGCTTCGTGGCGAGTAGCGTGAGTCCGGCCACCGGTTGCCACCGTCCGCAACCGCTGCAATGCCGAAGTAGATGCGCCGGTCCTACTTTGAGGCCAACGGCGCTGGAGCTATGTTTAGTAGCATGCGAAGCTCCGCCACTCTTGACGTCTTGAGCTCTTGAGCTCTTGACTCCGGATACTCGACGCATACCCAATGGTCACTAGCACTGAGGCCCGCAATTGTGACGACACAGACCTCGTCACAAACCTCGACACAAAACAAAAAGGCCCACCGAAGTGAGCCTTGACGACAAGCTAAGTGCTTGATTTTATTGGTTGCGCGAGAAGGATTTGAACCTCCGACCTTTGGGTTATGAGCCCAACGAGCTACCAGACTGCTCCATCGCGCGGTAAGAAATAAATTATACCCTATTATTCAGCAGTTGTCGCGTTCGTTTCGGTTTCTGCAGCACGATCCACCAATTCGACGAGCGCCATAGGTGCATTGTCACCCACGCGGAAGCCCATCTTCAGGATACGGGTGTAGCCGCCAGGGCGCACCTTGAATCGGGGGCCCAGGTCGTTGAACAACTTGGTCACGCTGTCGCGATCACGCAGACGATTGAACGCCAGGCGGCGGTTTGCCACGGAATCTTCCTTGGCCAGGGTGATCATGGGTTCGATCACTCGGCGCAACTCCTTGGCCTTGGGAACGGTAGTCTTGATGGCTTCATGCTCGATGAGCGAATTCATCATGTTTTGCAGCATCGCAAGACGGTGCGAGCTGGTGCGGTTGAGTTTGCGGAGTCCGTGTCCGTGGCGCATGGTGCTTTCCTTCTATTAATTAAATCAGGCAGCCGTATCAGGTACTGCCCAACGCACTGGCCCCTTGTGGGGAGCCCAAAATTATAACTTAACGCTTGTCCAAACCGGCTGGCGGCCAGTTTTCCAATTTCATGCCCAGCGTAAGACCACGCGATGCGAGCACTTCCTTGATTTCGTTGAGCGACTTGCGACCCAGGTTGGGGGTCTTGAGCAACTCGTTTTCGGTTCGCTGGATCAGGTCACCGATGTAGTAGATGTTCTCCGCCTTCAAACAGTTGGCGGAACGCACGGTCAACTCCAGCTCGTCCACCGGACGCAGCAGAATCGGATCGAACGTGGCGTTGGTCGCGCGGCCACCCGAGGCGGACTCGAACGTAGGAATTTCTCCCCCTTCCAGCTGTGCAAATACAGCCAGCTGCTCCACCAGGATCTTGGCCGATGCACGCACTGCGTCTTCGGCAGTGATGGCACCATTGGTTTCGATCTCGACGATCAGCTTGTCCAGGTCAGTGCGCTGTTCGACACGGGCGCTTTCGACGGTGTAGCTCACACGCTTCACCGGAGAGAACGATGCATCCAGGACGATCCGGCCAATCGACTTGGTCGATTCGTCAGCATAGCGGCGCAGGTTGCCAGGGACATAGCCACGCCCCTTCTCGACCTTGATTTGCATGTCCAGCTTGGCACCGGCAGACAAGTTGGCGATCACATGATCAGGATTGACGATTTCCACGTCATGTGGAGTCTGGATGTCACGCGCAGTGACGACGCCTTCGCCATCCTTGCGCAAGCTCAGCGTCACCTCATCCCGATTGTGCAGCTTGAACACCACACCCTTGAGATTCAGAAGAATGTTGACCACATCTTCTTGAACACCATCGATAGACGAATACTCATGCAGCACGCCTGCAATGGTGACTTCCGTCGCTGCGTAACCCACCATGGACGAGAGCAGGACACGCCGGATGGCATTGCCCAACGTGTGGCCGTAGCCACGTTCGAACGGCTCAAGCGCTACCTTGGCACGATTGTGACCAAGCTGTTCGACATTAATCGCCTTGGGTTTCAGCAAATTGGTTTGCATGCAACTTCCTCTCAATACCCCCAGCTCGTTACACCGGTAAGGCTGGTGAAGCGCCTAAACCGCGATGCCTCGCGGTTCAGGGACGGTTTCTCAAAATACGTACGAGCGATTAGCGCGAGTACAACTCAACGATCAGGGATTCGTTGATGTCGGCGCCAAACTCATCACGGTCTGGCACCTTCTTGAAGATACCTTCGGCCTTTTCCGCATTGACGTCCACCCAGGCAGGCATGCCAACTTGGGCAGCCAGCTGCAGGGCTTCAACGATACGGTTCTGCTTCTTGGACTTTTCGCGCACAGCCACCACGTCGCCCGTCTTCACGAGGTACGACGCTATGTTCACGGACTTGCCGTTCACGGTGATTGCCTTGTGGGACACCAGCTGGCGCGCTTCAGCGCGGGTCGAACCGAAACCCATGCGGTACACGACGTTGTCGAGACGGGATTCCAGCAGGAACAGCAAGTTGGCGCCGGTGTTGCCCCTCTTGCCTTCAGCGGCTTCGAAGTAGCGGCGGAACTGCTTTTCCAGCACGCCGTACATGCGCTTGACCTTCTGCTTTTCACGCAGTTGCAGACCGTAGTCGGAGGTACGGGCACCGGAGGTGCGGCCGTGCTGACCAGGCTTGGAGTCGAACTTGGACTTGTCAGCGATCGAGCGGCGAGCGCTCTTCAGGAACAGGTCCGTGCCTTCACGGCGGGAGAGTTTGGCCTTGGGGCCGAGGTAACGTGCCACTTGAGCTTCCTTTGTGTCATCTACCGCAAACCATTGCGGGAGCCGCCTGAGGCGCTTGCGCGTTCACAGGCGGCGGTGGGCTTAGAGAGATTAGATACGACGACGCTTTTGAGGGCGGCAGCCGTTGTGTGGCACCGGCGTCACGTCGGAGATCGACGTGATCCGGATACCCAGTGCGCCCAGTGCGCGCACCGAGGATTCACGGCCAGGACCGGGACCCTTGATTTCAACGTCAAGGTTCTTGATACCCTGATCGATGGCGGCGCGACCGGCCACTTCCGAAGCCACCTGGGCTGCGAATGGGGTGGACTTGCGCGAGCCCTTGAAACCTTGGCCACCGGACGAAGCCCACGACAAGGCGTTGCCCTGGCGATCGGTGATCGTGATGATGGTGTTGTTGAACGAGGCGTGCACGTGTGCAATACCGTCCGAAACGTTCTTCCGGACCTTCTTGCGAACGCGCTGGGCTGCGTTATTGGCAGGAGACTTAGCCATGATGATCTTTCAATCTCTTTATTTCTTCAGTGCAGCTGCGCCCTTGCGCGGACCCTTGCGGGTGCGTGCATTGGTACGGGTGCGCTGACCACGCATTGGCAGACCGCGGCGATGGCGGAAGCCACGATAGCAGCCGATGTCCATCAAGCGCTTGATGTTCATCGTGGTTTCGCGGCGCAGATCACCTTCGATGGTGAACTGCTCGATTTGTTCGCGAATTTTTTCCAGGTCGCTATCAGAAAGATCTTTGATCTTCTTGCTGTAAGCGATGCCAGTTGCTTCGCAAATCTTGCGAGCGCGGGTACGACCAATGCCAAAAATGGCGGTCAGACCGATTTCCGCGTGCTTGTGCGGCGGAATGTTAATGCCAGCGATACGTGCCATATGCGTCCTCTAATACTTTCCAATCAACCTTGGCGCTGCTTGTGACGCAGATCCGTGCAGATCACGCGCACCACACCCTTGCGGCGGATGATCTTGCAGTTGCGGCAGATTTTTTTGACCGAAGCCGAAACTCTCATTGCATTCTCCTAAAACTTTTCCATCCGTCCCGGCTGCTTTGCCTGGAACACAATTTGTGCCCGCGAAAAACCGTGGGGCGCCAACTCAACCGATATTCAGCTCTTTACAGGCAGCGCCGCGATGCGACCTCCACCTTCCAATCCATCAACCGCCCGCGTTGCCTTTAAAATTGGCCTTCTTGAGCAGCGATTCATACTGTTGCGACATCATGTAGTTCTGAACCTGGGCCATGAAGTCCATGGTCACCACCACAATGATCAGCAGCGACGTACCACCGAAGTAAAACGGAACGTTGTACTTCAAGATCAGGAACTCTGGCAGCAAACACACGAAAGTGATGTACACAGCGCCTGCCAAGGTCAACCGAACCAGGATCTTGTCGATATAACGGGCCGTTTGCTCACCTGGGCGAATGCCTGGAATGAACGCACCGCTCTTTTTCAGGTTGTCTGCAGTTTCACGGCTGTTGAACACCAGTGCCGTGTAAAAGAAGCAGAAAAAGATGATTGCCGTAGCGTAGAACATCACGTAGATGGGCTGACCAGGAGTCAGCGCACCCGAGATGTCCTTCAGCCAGCGCATCGACTCACCCGCACTGAACCAGTTCACCACCGTCGCCGGCAGCAGAATGATCGACGAAGCAAAGATCGGAGGAATCACGCCCGCCATGTTCAGCTTCAGGGGCAAGTGCGACGACTGACCGCCGTACACCTTGTTACCCACCTGCCGACGAGCGTAATTCACCAGAATCTTGCGCTGACCACGCTCCACAAACACCACGAAGTAAGTCACGAGACCCACCACAATGACGATGAAGATGGCAGCCAGAATGCTCATGGCACCCGTTCGAACCAGTTCCAGAAGACCGCCGATGGAACTCGGCAATCCAGCAGCGATACCAGCGAAGATCAGGATCGAAATCCCGTTGCCCAGACCACGCTCGGTGATTTGCTCACCCAACCACATCAGGAACATCGTGCCAGCCGTGAGGCTGACCACTGCGGTCATGCGGAATCCGAAGCCAGGACTGAGCACCAGACCTGCCGAGCTTTCCAGCGCAACAGCAATACCCAGCGACTGAAACAGGGCCAAGCCCAAAGTGCCGTAGCGGGTGTACTGCGTGATCTTGCGGCGACCAGCTTCGCCCTCCTTCTTCAACTGCTCGAACGTGGGGACCACGTAGGTCATCAGCTGCATGATGATCGACGCCGAGATGTACGGCATGATCCCCAGAGCAAAAACCGTGAAGCGCGAGAGCGCACCACCCGAGAACATGTTGAACAGGTTCAGGATACCGCCCTGCTGGCCACTGAACAGCTGCTGAAGTTGGGCTGGATCGATGCCTGGCACAGGGATATGAGCCCCGATGCGATACACGACCAGCGCAAGCAACAGAAAAACCAGACGACGACGCAGGTCGCCGAATTTACCGGTCTTTGCAATTTGAGCCGCGCTAGTAGCCACAGATGTCTTCCTTCAGAGCCACAGTCAGGCGGCGCTGCCGCCAGCAGCTTCGATGGCTGCCTTGGCACCGGCCGTAGCACCCACACCGTTCAGCTTGACAGCCTTGGTGATGGAACCACTCTTGATGACCTTGACCACCTTCGCCAGCTCGCCCACCAGGCCAGCTTGCTTGAGCGCCAGGACATCCACTTCGGCCAGACCGAGTTGGTCCAAAGCGGTCAACGTCACTTCTGCATTGAACTTGAGCAGATGCGACTTGAAACCGCGCTTTGGCAGACGGCGTTGCAAAGGCATTTGACCGCCTTCGAAACCTACCTTGTGGTAGCCACCCGAACGCGACTTCTGACCCTTGTGACCACGGCCAGCGGTCTTGCCCAGACCGGAGCCGATACCACGGCCTACGCGGCGCTTGGCATGCTTGGCGCCGTCTGCGGGCTTGATGCTATTGAGTTCCATGATCTATCTCTCAGAGGACTTTGACCAGATAGCTGATCTTGTTAATCATGCCGCGCACTTCAGGCGAGTCCTGCAGTTCGCTGACACTGTTCAGCTTGCGCAGACCCAGGCCACGAACGGTGGCGCGGTGCGATTCCTTGGTGCCAATCGGGCTGCGCACCAGTTGAATCTTGACGGTTTGTTGCGTTGTCATATTCAAGCTCCGGTTCAGGCGAAGATGTCTTCGACTGTCTTGCCGCGCTTGGCTGCCACATTCGACGGAGTGGTCGAATTGACGAGCGCGTCAAACGTTGCACGGACCATGTTGTAAGGGTTTGACGAACCATGGCTCTTGGCCACGATGTCGGTGATACCCACAACTTCGAAAACAGCACGCATCGGGCCGCCAGCGATGATGCCGGTACCCTTAGGTGCTGGATGAAGTTCAACCGATGCTGCACCGTGATGACCCTTCACCGAATGATGAATGGTGCCGCTCTTGAGCGAAACCTTCACCAGGTTGCGACGGCATTCTTCCATCGCTTTTTGCACAGCCGCAGGCACTTCTTTGGACTTGCCCTTGCCCATGCCCACGCGGCCATCACCGTCGCCAACCACCGTCAGTGCAGCGAAACCGAGAATACGGCCACCCTTCACGACTTTGGTCACGCGGTTCACCGCGATCATTTTTTCGCGCAGACCGTCGTCCTGGCCTTCGCTCTGCACCTTGGGTTGAAATTTAGCCATTTTTAATTCCGTTCCGCTTAGAACTGCAGACCTGCTTCACGGGCTGCATCGGCCAAAGCCTTGACGCGACCGTGGTAAGCAAAACCTGCACGATCAAATGCAACCTTCTCGACACCAGCAGCCTTTGCTTTTTCAGCAATGCGCTTGCCGATTGCCTGGGCTGCAGCGGCATTGCCACCCTTGCCCGAACCGCCCAGCGACTTGCGCACATCGGCCTCGGCCGTGGACGCGCTGGCCAGCACCTTGCTGCCGTCGCCGGAAATCACACTGGCGTAGATATGGAGGTTCGTACGGTTCACGGTCAAACGTGCCACGCCTTGCTGTGCAATGCGGATACGCGTCTGACGCGAACGACGAAGACGCTGCTCTTTCTTTGTCAACATGTTGCAGCTCCTTATTTCTTCTTGGTCTCTTTGATCGTGATCTTTTCGTCCGCATAGCGGATACCCTTGCCCTTATAGGGCTCGGGCGGACGAACGGCACGAATCTCAGCAGCGATCTGACCCACGCGCTGACGATCAGCACCCTTTACGACCACTTCCGTGGGCGTTGGGGTTGCAACCGTGATACCAGCGGGCATATCGAAATTGACGGGGTGCGAATAACCGACCGCCAGGTTCAAACGAGCGCCAGTGGCCGCAGCCTTGTAGCCCACGCCAACCAGGCTCAGCTTCTTTTCGAAGCCCTTGCTGACGCCGATCACCATGTTGTTGACCAACTGGCGAATCGTGCCGCTCATGGCATTCGCTTCGCGGGACTCGTTCGCAGGCTCAAAACTGAGCTTGCCATCATTGCTTGACACCTTCACCAGCACATTCTGCGCAAGCGTCAGCACACCACCAGAACCCTTGACAGAGATCTGGTCGTCTTTCACGGACACATCCACGCCAGCGGGGATGGTCACAGGCATTTTTCCTACTCGGGACATTTCAGTTTCTCCTCAATGCCGCGGGTTAGGCCACGTAGCAGAGCACTTCACCACCGACACCGGTAGCGCGCGCCTTGCGATCAGTCATCACGCCCTTGGGGGTTGTGACGATTGCCACACCCAGACCGTTCATGACTTGTGGAATGGAATCACGGCCTTTGTAGACACGCAGTCCAGGGCGGCTGACACGCTCAATGCGCTCAATCACGGGACGGCCTGCGTAGTACTTCAGGGCGATTTCAAGTTCAGACTTGCCAGCTTCGGTTTTCACCTGGAAGCCGTCGATATAACCCTCGTCCTTCAGCACTTGGGCGATGGCAATCTTCACTTTGGAAGAAGGCACCAGCACCGTGGCCTTGGCGACCATTTGTGCGTTGCGAATGCGGGTCAGCAAGTCAGCGATAGGATCACTCATGCTCATGTTGTATCTCTCCTGCCTGCTTACCAGCTGGCCTTGGTGACACCAGGGATGTCGCCTGCAAAAGCCAGTTCGCGGATCTTGGCGCGGGCCAGACCGAATTGACGGAATGTTCCACGTGGGCGACCGGTGATTTCACAACGGTTACGCTGACGCGTAGGATTTGCATTGCGGGGGAGCTTTTGCAGGCCCAGGCGGGCTGCATCACGCTCTTCATCGCTGCGCTTGGCATCGCCAGCAATCGCCTTCAGTTCCGCATACTTGGTTGCGTACTTGGCTGCCAATTTTTCGCGCTTCAGTTCGCGCTGGATCAAAGCTACTTTAGCCATGCTTCGCCTCAGTTCTTGAACGGGAAACGGAAACCAGCGAGGAGAGCCTTGGCTTCTTCGTCGGACTTGGCCGTCGTGGTGATGCTGATATTGAGACCGCGCAAGGCATCGACCTTGTCGTATTCAATTTCAGGGAAAATGATCTGTTCCTTGACGCCGATGTTGTAGTTGCCACGGCCGTCAAAAGCACGACCGGAGATACCACGGAAGTCACGGACGCGCGGCAGGGCCACGGTCACGAAACGGTCCAGGAACTCATACATCTGCACGCCGCGCAGCGTGACCATGCAACCAATGGCCTGGCCTTCGCGGATCTTGAAACCGGCGATAGCTTTCTTGGCCTTGGTCACCACAGGCTTCTGACCAGCGATCTTGGTCAGGTCGGCCACGGCGTTGTCCATCACCTTCTTGTCCGAAACTGCTTCGCTCACACCCATGTTGAGCGTGATCTTGGTCAGACGCGGGACTTGCATCGGCGAGGTGTAACCGAACTGCTTGATCAGCTCGGGAGCGACTTTGTCGCGGTAAATTTCTTGCAGTCGTGCCATGTTTACCCCTTAGGCCGCCTTGATTTCAGCGCCGCTCGACTTGAACACGCGAACGCGTGCGCCGTCAGCCTGCACCTTGATGCCTACGCGATCAGCCTTGCCGGTAGCCGCATTGAAGATGGCCACGTTGGACTGATGGATGGGCATAGCCTTCTCAACGATGCCGCCCGTCGTACCCTTCATGGGGTTTGGCTTGGCGTGCTTCTTGACCAGGTTGATGCCGTCGATGACGAGATAGGAGTCATCCTTGCGCAACGACACTGTGCCGCGCTTGCCCTTGTCACGGCCGGTCAGCACGATGACTTCGTCGCCCTTGCGAATCTTGTTCATGGCGCGTCCTTAGAGAACTTCAGGAGCCAGGGACACGATCTTCATGAACTTCTCGGTACGCAGTTCACGCGTCACGGGTCCAAAGATGCGGGTGCCGATGGGCTCCAACTTTGCATTCAGCAACACTGCAGCGTTGCCATCGAATTTAACGAGCGAGCCATCGCCACGACGAATACCCTTCGCCGTACGAACCACCACCGCGCTATAGACCTCGCCTTTTTTGACGCGGCCGCGTGGAGCAGCTTCCTTGATGCTCACCTTGATGATGTCGCCAACGCTTGCATAGCGACGCTTCGAACCGCCCAGCACCTTGATGCAAAGGACGGATTTAGCGCCGGTATTGTCGGCAACCTCTAACCGAGATTCTGTCTGGATCATTTCAATATTCCCAACTTGCACCAGAAGACAACAGCCCCAGAGAACCTCTCAAGGGCTGCAGATCAGCCAGTCAGTCTTGGGCCCGTCGTCCGCACCGCAAACCATTTGCAGCACTTCCCGCTGGGCAGAAACTTCACGCTTTAAACGCGAAGCCCTCTATTATTGCAAAGGTCTTTTGGGAAGTCAAGCACCGTATCACACAGGAACGTGCAGATACTGGCGCGCCAGGGCCAGGAAGGCCTCCAACTGTGGGTCCGTACCCAGCTCTTCACGCAGGATGCCTGCAACCCCGGGCGCCAGTCCCATGGCCTTGCGAGCGTCCAGGAACAGCAGGCGCGAGCGGCGGGCCAGCACATCTTCCACGGTGCAAGCGTATTCGTAGCGGGCGGCAAAGCGCACCATGGCCTCCGTCAGGCCGCCGCCCAGGTCGGTCTGTGCCCCCGGGATTTGCTGCACGGCAGCCGCTTCGCTGCCATAAGAGTGCAGTCCCTGGGCATCACTGATGCGGTGCTGCACAGGCTCTCGCGGTGCTCCCACCAGGAGCAGATCGTTGGTCACGCCCGCTGGTTTTTCAGGCAACTGGCCCATAGTGAAGCATTTTTGCAACACATCTTCGGCCATGGCGCGGTAAGTGGTCCATTTGCCACCGGTCACCGTGATCAGACCACTGCGGCTGGCCAGCACCGTGTGCTCCCGGCTGATTTTCTTGGTGTTGTCGCCATCGTCGTCCTGCGGCTTGACCAGCGGGCGCAGGCCCACCCAGATGCTGCGGATGTCCTCCACCCGGGGCGCGCGGGTCAGGTAGCGCACAGATTCCTCCAAAATGAAACGGACCTCGTCCCGGAAGGGTTCGGGCTCGCGCACCACGTCCTGGCGCGGGCTGTCGGTGGTCCCCAGAATGAGTTTGCCCAGCCATGGCACGGCAAACAGCACGCGGCCATCGGCCGTCTTGGGCACCATCAGTGCGTGGTCGGAGGGCAGAAACTCGCGGTCCACCACGATGTGCACGCCCTGGCTGGGCGCCACCATGGACTTGACGGGCCGCCCGATGGCCTCGCCATCCATCTGGCGCAGGGTGTCCACCCACACGCCCGTGGCATTGACGACCGAGCGGGCCCGCACGGTGAACTGCTGCCCGCTGCCGGCGTCTTCGCAGACAAAGCCGACCACTTTGCCGGCCTCGTGCACCAGCGACCGCGCCGGGCAGTAATTGACGACCAGGGCGCCCAGGCTGGCGGCGGTACGCGCCAGCGCCAGGGCCAGACGGGCGTCGTCAAATTGCCCGTCCCAGTATTTGACGCCACCCTTGAGGTGTTCGGTGCGGGCCGTCGGCAGGCACTGCAGGGTGCGTGCACGCCCCAGAAATTCGGTGGCGCCCAGTCCGGCCTTGCCTGCCAGCGCGTCATACACCATGAGCCCGATGCCATAGAAAGGCGTCTCCCAGAACCGGTACGACGGCATCACGAAAGGCAGGGGTTGGGCCAGATGGGGGGCGTTGTGCAACAGCGTGGTGCGCTCATGCAGCGCCTCGCGCACCAGCGCGATGTTGCCCTGCGCCAGGTAGCGGACACCGCCATGCACCAGCTTGGTGGCCCGGGAAGAGGTTCCCTTGGCGAAATCATGTGAATCCACCAGGACCACGCTGAAGCCGCGTGCCGCTGCGTCCAGCGCCACCCCCAGGCCCGTCGCCCCCCCGCCGATCACCGCGAGGTCATAGTGGTGCGGCTGGGCGAGGCGGACCAGCAGATCGGCGCGCCGTGTGGGAAGGGGAGCGGTGGCAATGGTCATGGGGTGATTGTCCATGGGCGGAGTAAAAACCAAGGGTTTACCCTTATTCTCATGACAGGGCCGACCCTGCGGCTCCATGGGCACCAGCGGCGGGATGGCGCAAAACAGCAGCCAGAGACCTTGCGAGCCCTGACTGCCGATCCATGGTGGCTACTGAGCGACACCCGGATCTGCGGATCAGCGCGCCTTGCCGTCCTTCCAGGCTTGCAGCAGCTTGTCGTAGGCAATGGTTTCGCCCTTGGGCTTTTCATTGGCCAGCTTCTTCCAGGGTGCCTGCTTGTCGCTCAGCCACTTGTTGGGGTCGCCCTTCTTGTTGAGCTTGGGCGCGCAGTGGCTCATGCCGGCGCGCTCCAGGCGGGCCATGACCTGGTCCATCTCGTCGGCGAGCGTGTCCATCGCACCTTGCGGCGTTTTCTCGCCCGTGACGGCCTGGGCCACGTTCTTCCACCACAGCTGCGCCAGCTTGGGGTAGTCGGGCACGTTGGTGCCCGTGGGCGACCATGCCACGCGGGCGGGGCTGCGGTAGAACTCGACCAGGCCGCCCAGCTTGGGCGCAGCGTCGGTCATGGCCTTGGACTGGATGTCGCTCTCGCGGATCGGGGTCAGGCCCACCAGCGTCTTCTTGAGCGACGTGGTCTTGGCCGTCACGAACTGGGCATACAGCCAGGCAGCGGCGGTCTTGTTGGCGTCATGGCCCTTGAAGAACGACCACGAGCCCACGTCCTGGTAGCCGTTCTGCATGCCCTGCTTCCAGTAGGGGCCGTTCGGACCGGGGGCCATGCGCCACTTGGGCGTACCGTCGGCGTTCACCACCGGCAGGCCGGGTTTGACCATGTCGGCCGTGAAGGCGGTGTACCAGAAGATCTGCTGCGCGATCTGGCCCTGCGCGGGCACCGGGCCGGATTCGCCAAAGGTCATGCCGGTGGCCTCCTTGGGCGCGTACTTCTTCATCCAGTCCACATACTTGGTCAGCGCGTACACGGCGGCCGGTGAGTTGGTCGCGCCACCGCGCGCCACCGAGGCCCCCACCGGGGTGCACTTGTCGTCGGCCACGCGGATGCCCCACTCGTCGATGGGCAATCCGTTGGGCGCACCGATGTCGGCCGTGCCGGCCATGGACAGCCACGCATCGGTGAAGCGCCAGCCGAGCGACGGGTCCTTCTTGCCGTAGTCCATGTGGCCATAGATGGGCTTGCCGTCGATGTTCTTCACGTCATTGGTGAAAAACTCGGCAATGTCTTCATAGGCGCTCCAGTTCAGGGGGACACCCAGGTCATAGCCATATTTGGCCTTGAACTTGTCTTTCAGATC
>JANJSZ010000050.1 GCA_024711405.1 Acidovorax sp. | reverse complement strand
CGCCAGCGACACCGTGCAATGGCTCATCACCGCCAACGCCCGCCGCTCGCACGCCATGGACAACATGGGCACCCGTGACACCTCCGACACCAGCCGCACCACACCCAATCCGCAGCACAACGAAAACAACGCCGTGCTGGCCAAGGTGGTGGTGCGCCCCTCGGTCGCGCAGCGCCATGTACTGGCCCTGGAACATGTGGAAAAGCAGGCCGATGTGAACCTGCTGTCCAGCCGTGCGCCCCTGCCGTTGACGGGCAGTGCAGCCACCATCGCCGGCGCCGTACGGGACGAAAACTCCGGCCGCACCATGGAGCGCAGCCGCTTGACCTGGGATGGCCGCTACACCCTGGGTACCGACTGGGCTGACCAGTTGCAGACGGTGCTGGCGGTGCAGCATGCCAGCTCCCGCCAGGTGGGCACCAGCGTACGCAACACCCTGCCCTTGCGCGTTCGCGACAACTCGTACACCGAGCACACCTGGCAGGCAGGCCTGCAGGCCGAAAAAACACTGCGCTCACCCGGCGGCTGGGCGCACAGGCTCACCTACGGCATTGACCACATCCGCAGCGACATCCGCAACGTCTATACCGGCCTGGCTCCCCTGTCACCGGAGGTGTTTCCCCTCAAGCGCTTTCCGGACACGCACGAAACCAGCAGCGCGGTGTACATACAGGCCGAATCCGTGATCGACCAATGGAGCATCACACCCGGGCTGCGCTGGGACCACTTTGCGCTCGACGTGACCAGCCAGGGCGGGTTTTACCCGCCTGCAGCCCAGCCGGGCCAGTCGCTCTCGGGTTCGGCGCTGTCGCCCAAGTTCGGGGTGCTGTACCGCGCCACCGCACAGTGGAGCGTTTTCGGCCAATATGCCGCGGGGTTTCGCGCGCCCGATGCAGCGCAGATCAATGGCTACTATGAAAACGCTGCCGAGCAGGTCACCATCATCCCCAACCCAGACCTGAAACCCGAAAAAAGCCGGGGCGTGGAGCTGGGAGTGCGCGGCCGGTTCGACCGGTTCAAGCTCGACGCCACCGTGTTTGCCAACCACTACTCCCACCTCATCCTGGACACCGTACTCATCCGCGGCACGGGCACGGCTGCAGACCCGCGCGTGTTCCAGACCCTCAATACCGAGCGGACCCGCATCACGGGCGTCGAGGTGAAAGGCCTCTACGACTGGGGTCCGATGGCGGGCGGGCGCGTCAGCACCCCCTTCAGCTGGGGGCGCGCCAAGGGCGTGAACCGTGCCACCGGTGCACCGCTGAACTCCATCGATCCCCAGCAGATCAGCCTGGGCGTGCTTTACGACACGGCCGCCTGGGGCCTGCGCGCCGACCTGCGCTACCACGGCGCCAAAAAGGCCAGCGACATTGACAGTGTCTCGGCCGTCAAGGCACCCAACACCCAGTTCACCATCGGGCAGGCCACCACGCTCGACCTGTCGTCGCAGTGGCGTCTGCGCAAGGATCTGCGGCTCAACGTTGCCGTGCACAACCTCACGAACCGCAAATACTGGCTCTGGCCCGACGTGTACGGCCTGGCAGCCGCCAGCACCGTGAACGACGCCTACACCCAGCCTGGCCGCAGCCTGCACGCCTCGCTGGTCATGGACTTCTGAAGCATCCAGGGTGCACAGAGCGCCCGCCCCAAGGCACCAGCCATCCCGGTCATGGCGCCCTGGCCAGCGTTGCCCATCCGTGATCAACTCGCGCTGCGCTCAAAGAGCCAGTGCCTCCACCCTGTTGCGCCCATGCTCCTTGGCCAGGTACATGGCCTCGTCTGCGCGCTGCAAAAGGGCGTCTGACGAATCGCCGGGCAGGTATTGCGTAGCTCCGATGCTCACCGTCAAGCCAATGGGGCCACGGTCGGTGAGCACAGGCTGGCTGGCCACCATGGCACGCAGACGCTCGGCCACGACACGGGTGCCCTCGCTGTCGGCATTGGGCAGAAAAATGGCGAACTCCTCGCCGCCCAGCCGCCCCATCACGTCCTCATTGCGCAGGCAACCGGTGGCCAGGCGGACAAAGTGGCGCAGCACGTCGTCGCCACTTTTGTGCCCCCAGGTGTCGTTGACCTTTTTGAAATGGTCCAGATCCATCGCCAGCACGGAAAGACCGGACGGCGTGCGCTGTGCGCTGCTGATGGCCTTGTCCAGCAGCGTGAGGAACGCACGCCGGTTGAACACATTGGTCAGCGGGTCCATCTCGGCCAGGTGGCGCAACTCGCTGGTAGTGTATTCATTGGTGAGCATCAGCGTGCCAAATGCCATCATCACCAAGGCCAAAGTGGCTTCCAGCACCACGAACTGCGACAGCAGCGCCACCATGTTGACGCCAGCACCCCCTTCGGGCGTGGCCAACCTGAACAGCAGCGGACGCAAGAACAGAAAAAGCCCATGCAGGCCCGCAACGAGGGCAAACAGATAGCGTGCCGGCACATTGCGAAAGCCACCCCGCGCCAGGGTGTGGGCGGTCAGCAAAAAGCACACGCCAGAAACCGATCCCGCCAGCGCAAACCGGATTCCCATGTGTGGCTGCACCACCGTGAAATACGCCGCCAGCGCCATCACGGCAGCGATGGCCGTCACCGCATACCCATGCGGCAAGGGGCGTAGTCCCATGTAGGCACGGCTTGCCAGAAGGCAGAGGTAGGCGGCCACGGAGATGGACGCCTGCGCCAGCACCCCTGACAGCACCTCTGGCAAGTGGACGCGCACCAGCAAAATGGCGCAAAACACCGACGCACTCAGAAAAGACAGCGTCCACAGCCGCAAGCCTGGAATGCCCTTGTTGAAGTACCACACGGCATACAGCACCGTGGTGACCAGCACCGCGAGGATGCCTGCGACGATAACGAGCGTGGGACTGTGCACGGAGGATGGGAAGGGCTGAGGGCTGCGCGCGAAACTGCCTGAGGAATCCACCGTGTGTTGCGGGCCGGCGGGAAAAGCACGCCAGAAAATGCGTATGCAATTGTATGCACACCCCGATGGCTCAGCAGATGCGCATGAACGCTACGTGCCCGAGCAGGTTGCGCCCATGTGCGCCATCAAGGCGCACCGCACCGCCATGGTGCGCATGGGCCACACGCACCACAACAGGTGCCAGCCCCCGTCAAGCGCCCGGATCGCTCCGGCAGCACGCCGCGTCACCCCGCCACATGGCACTCGCGGCGCAGCAAGGCCAGCGCGTCGTGCATCTGGTAATCCATGTCGCTGCCCAGCGTTTTGGCCGATTCCTGCACAAAGCTGCTCCACAGGCCAATGTAGTCCGCCTGGTACGCGCCCGGCGCATGGCTGCGGATGAACGCGGTGGCCAGCTCGGGCTGCAGGCCGTTCTTGCGGATCTTGCGCACCAGGCTGGCAGCGGTTTTTTCGGTCAGCAAGGTCTTTGGGGGGGCGCCTGCGGCCAGGCACAGGAACAGCGTCAGCAGCGAATGCTCGTCTTCGTTGCCCTGGGTGGTCTTCATCCATGTCTTGCTGGCAAGCTGGGGCGGCTCGCTGCCCTCTTGCAGCGCATCCAGGCTGCGGTGGTACTGGTCCACCTCGGCGAGCGGGTCGTCCAGCAGAAAATAGCGGGCGCGAAATACGCTGGTGGGGCGCAGCAGAGCGCGCAGCGGCGCAGCCGAATCGAGCAGTTTGGGCAGGTCGGCCAGCACGGCGGCGCATTGCGTCTGCATCACCGCGCGCAGATCCGCAGGCACGCCAGCGGGCAGCCGCAGCTGCGTGGGTGCTGCCAGCTTTTTCTTGCGCAACGCCGTCACCCGTTTCTCCAGGGCCACGGCGTTGGGCCACTCACCCAGGTGCATGGCTTTGGGTGCCAGGGCCTGCATGAGCAGGCCGGTGCGGATGACGGCCTCGGCATCGGCACCGGTGGCTTCCAGCTCGTCGGTATCCAGGTCGTATTGCTCGGCCAGCCACTGGGCGGCACCGATGGCGCTGGCAATCTGGCTGCGGCGGGCCAGCTCGGCCCGGTAATCGGCATGGCTGCGCAGCGACCACAGCGCCAGCAGCGGCGTTTGGGCATCGGCATAACCGGCCATGCCGAAATTGCTGCTCTCGGGCAGGGCGATCAGGCGCTTGAGCATGTCGGAGCCCCCCTTGGAGCGCGACAGGAACGAGTGGTCGCGCAGCGAGATGGCGGCTTGGGTCAGATCGCCGCCCGTGGTTTCCAGCAAATACAGGCTGATGAGGTTGACCATGCGGTCACGGGCCTTTTCCAGCTCGGGCCGCAGAAACTCGCTGCCGAAATAGCGGGCGATCTGCACCATGCCTTTGGGCGCATCGGTGCAAATGGCATCGAGCCGGGCGGCATCCAGGATGCCGTGCTGCACGCCATGCACCAGCGCTTTTTCAAAGAACGGGCGGGCGTCGTGCAGTTGCAGAGCATGGGTTGCGGCAGGCAGATCAGTGTGTGGTGTGTCAGGCAATGTCATTCAGCTTTCCATCGCGCTGCGCGTCGTCGCGGCGTCACGAAACTGGCACGGACCAGGCCAGGGCCGCCGCGCAAGGGCCGCCCCGCCGCGCTGGCGGCGTCCCCCTTCCCGCCTCGCACAGCGAGGCGAGAGAAGGGGGAAGGCGCAAAGCGCCTCAGGGGGTTGTTATCTATATAGCGGATTCTTCGTCGGACGTGCGCGCTGCGGGGGTGGCCTTGCCGCGGTCGGTGTCGCTGGTCTCGAACTTGCCGTCGTCTTCCTCGGCCGGCTCGTCGCCCTCTTCCAGGCCCATGTCATGGGCACGGGCCTTGGCGCGCAGCACCAGCAGGGTTTCGATGAAGAGATCGCGGCATTCATAGCGCAGCAGCCAGGCCAGCTGCATCCAGTCGCGGTCGGCCACTTCGTCTTGGTCGATGCGGGGCTGCACGTAGCCGGAAGCCAGCAGCTCGTCATCGGTCAGGGTGAGCCCGTAATCTTCGGTGGCGTCGAAGGTGCCGGTGCGGGCAAAGGCCTCGATGCGGCTCCATTTTTCGGCAAAGTAATTGGCCAGGGCCTCGGCGCCGCCTTCCAGGTCGCCAATGGCGGTCAAGAACTCCACTGTGTCGGCATCGTCCCGAAAGATGACGGCATTGACCATGTTGCGCAGGTGCGTGTGGGTGAGGTCCTTGTATTGCTTTTCCAGGACCATGGCGCGCGCAAACTGCTCGGGTGTGACCAGCAGGTTGACGACGGACGCCTTGGAGTCGTCGTACTCGCGCATCACGGCCAGCACGTCTTTCGGTGCCAGCTGGTCCAGCACGACCATCAGGGCGTTGTCGCCTTCGGTGTCGGCCAGCTCGGCCAGCGCCGATTCGGCACCCACGATGTCGCCCGCGGCAATCAGGCTGGTGGTTTTGGTGATGAGGGCCAGGTGGTTCATGGGCAGGAAATCTCGGTCTTGTCAGTCTTTGCGATCAAAGCCGGCCTCGGCCAGCCAGTGGGCGCTGGCCTCTTCGCGGGTGCGGCTGTTGTGCGGGTCGGCGGCATCGTCGGCGCTCAGGGCGTTGTAGTCATCGTCGTGCTCGGCGGCCTCTTCGTCGCCATCGTGCTCGGCCTCGCCCTGCGCCGGTGCCGGGGCCAGGCGCGCATGCTGGTGCAGATACTCCAGCCCCGCCGCCACGACCATGAAGGCCGGGCCACCGGGCTCGCGCAGCACGGTTTGAGCCAGGCTGGCGGCCCAGGGTTCCAGCGCAACGGCGCCCGTCAGCGTGCCCCACTCGGGCAGCTTGTCCGCCCCCTGGCCGAGCACATGCTCCATCACCGCAGGCTTGGCAAAACGGAAACCCTGGTGAAAGACCACCGCCACCATCTCGGGGGCCAGCGCCATCATCTTCACCAGGAAGCCGATCTCGGAACGCTTTTCGGCCAGCCGCCTGCGCAGCACGTCCTTGCCCTCCGAATCCGAAACCAGGTCATCCAGCTCGGCCTGGTAGGCCGAACGCAAGTCATAAAAGTAAGGGGAAAGTTTCACGACGGAAGAATGTTCTTGAAATAGGTTTGCCAGATCTCTTGTGCGGTCTGCAGCGGGTCGTCCAGCAGGTTGCGGCGGCGGTTGTCGTCGTAGGCCTGGCGGGCCTCGTCGTCAGCCAGCACCTCGTAGGCCTTTTGCACGGCCTGGAAGCGCTGCGCGGCATCGGGTGCATCGTTCCTGTCGGGGTGATAGAACGACGCCTTCTGGCGAAAAGCCTTCTTGATGTCGGACAACGACGCGTTGGCGCCCAGCCCGAGGGCTGCGTAATGGTCAGCGGTCATGGAATGGTTGCCCAAAAAAGCACAAGCCCAGCGCGGGCCGGGGTAACGGCCAGCCCCGGGCGATCAGCTGCCCAGGCTCACAAAGACGTTCTGCACGTCGTCGTTGGCGTCAATGGCGGCCAGAAAGCTTTCTACCTCTTCCAGCTGCTCCGGCGTCAGGTTGGCGGGGTTCACCGGGTTCTTGGGCTTGTAGCCCAGCTTGGCCGACAGCACGGTGAAGCCGTGCGCCGGCAGTGCACGGCTGACCAGGTCGAGTTCAGCAGGGTCGGTCCAGAAGGTGGTCGTGCCAGCCTCGTCGCCCGCTTCGCAGTCTTGCGCACCCGCCTCGATGGCGGCTTCTTCGGGGTCGGCACCGGCAACCGCGGGCTCGGCTTCGATCATGCCAACATGGTCGAAGTCCCAGGCCACCGAACCCGATGTGCCCAGCTGGCCCTTGCGAAACAGCACGCGCATTTCGGGCGCCGTGCGTTTCACGTTGTCGGTCAGGCACTCGACCATCACGGCCACCTGGTGCGGGGCGTAGCCTTCGTAGATCACATGCTCGAAGTGAACGGCCTCACTGCCAATGCCGGCGCCCTTCTTGATGGCGCGCTCCAGCGTGTCCTTGGGCATCGAGACCTTGCGGGCCTGCTCGACCACGAGGCGCAGGCGCGAGTTGCCGGCCGGGTCGGCCCCGCCGCGCGCAGCCACCATGATTTCCTTGGCCAGCTTGCCAAACAGCTTGCCTCTGGCATCTGCGACTTGTGCCTTACCTTTTGCTTTCCACTGGGCGCCCATGGCGGATGTTCCTTGGTGTTGTGGCGCTCGATGAACCGGTTCAATGGATCCATGGCGCCTGGTTTTTGTCGTGGGGCGAATGCGCGCTGGTTTTTTTCAACCAAAACCGGGCACGCAACCGAACCCTGTAGGGTACCACCCGGCGATTTGCCCTGTCCGTTTCGCGTTTGCAGGCAAAAATGCGGGTTAACCTTTCCATGGCCGGGTTCGCCACCCAGGTGGGCGTGGCGATCAGGACGGCTGCGGGCCGGCCCCCAACACATTTCGACCCACACGGAGTTTTTTCCCTTGCTCAACATCCTCTGGCTGGGTTTTTTTGTCTCCGCGGCAGTGGCCGCCCTGGCCCAATGGCTGGTCGGCGGCCATGCCCAGATTTTTGCGGCCATGGTCGAGGCCCTGTTTGCCATGGCCAGGCTGTCGGTCGAGGTGATGGTGCTGCTGTTTGGCACGCTCACGCTGTGGCTGGGTTTTTTGCGCATTGCCGAGAAGGCCGGCATCGTCAACGCCATGGCGCGCTGGCTGGCGCCGCTGTTTGCGCGGCTGATGCCCGGCGTGCCGCGTGGCCACCCGGCCCTGGGCCTGATGACACTGAACTTTGCCGCCAACGCGCTGGGGCTGGACAACGCCGCCACTCCCATGGGACTGAAAGCCATGCGCGCGCTGCAGGAGCTGAACCCGCAGCCCGACACCGCCACCAATGCGCAAATCCTGTTCCTGGTGCTCAATGCCTCGTCGCTCACGCTGCTGCCGGTAACCATCTTCATGTACCGCATGCAGCAGGGCGCGCCCGACCCGACACTGGTGTTCCTGCCCATCCTGCTGGCCACGTCGGCGTCCACCCTGGTGGGGCTCGTCAGCGTGGCCGTGGTGCAGCGCCTGCCGCTGTTCAGCCCGGTGGTGCTGGCCTACCTGCTGCCGCTGGCGCTGGGGCTGGCCGGCTTCATGGCGCTGCTGGCCACGCTGTCGGCGGCAGCCCTGGCGCAGCTGTCCTCACTGCTGGGCAACCTCACGCTGTTTGCCCTGGTCGTGCTCTTTGTGGTGGTGGGCGCCTGGCGCAAGGTGGCGGTCTATGAAGCCTTCATCGAAGGCGCCCGCGAGGGCTTCGAGGTGGCCAAGGGCCTGCTGCCCTACCTGGTGGCCATGCTCTGCGCGGTGGGGGTGTTCCGCGCCTCGGGTGCCCTCGCCTATGTGCTCGACGCCATCCGCTGGTGCGTGCAGGTGCTGGGCGTGGATGCGCGCTTCGTCGATGCCCTGCCCACGGCGCTGGTCAAGCCATTTTCGGGCAGCGCGGCGCGCGCCATGCTCATCGAAACCATGCAGAGCCAGGGTGTGGACAGCTTCGCCGCGCTGGTGGCCGCCACCATCCAGGGCAGCACCGAAACCACGTTTTATGTGCTGGCGGTGTACTTCGGGGCGGTGGGCATCCAGCGCGCTCGCCATGCGGTGGCCTGCGCGCTGCTGGCGGAGCTGGCAGGGGTGGTAGCAGCGATTGGGGTGTGCTACCGGTTTTTTGGTTGAATTTCAAGCCAAATTGGCTGCCAGCGCTTACAGATCAAGTGCCATCAGCGATTCATTCAAGAGCACATCACCTGCTTTCAGGCCAGCGCCTGCGCAAAGTCGGCCAGCAGGTCCTGCAACTCCTCCAGGCCCACCGACAGGCGGATCATGCTGTCGCCAATGCCCATGGCGGCCCGCACCTCGGGGCCCGCTTCCCAGAAGATGGTATGGGCGACCGGGATGATGAGCGTGCGCGTGTCCGCCAGGCCCGTGGCCTTGACGGGCAGCTGCAGGCGGTTGCACAGGGGCAGGCACTGGGTGGGGTCGCGCAGTTCAAACGACAGCAGCCACGAGCCCGCCTTCAGGTGCTTTTTGGCCTGGGCATGCTGCGGGTGTGACGCCAGCATCGGGTAATGCACCCGCGCCACGGCCGGGTGCTGCTCCAGCCACTGGGCCAGCGCCAATGCGGTGGCACTGGTGCGGTCCATGCGCAGCGCCAGTGTCTCGGCGCCCAGCGCCATCTGGTGCGCGGCATGGGATGACAAGGTGCCGCCCATGTCGCGCAGGCCCTTCTTGCGCAGCTGCTGCAGGCCCCAGCCCTTGGCATCGCCCTTGCGGTAGGCCGGAAAGATGTTGGGGTAGCGGCCCCAGTCGAAAACACCGGTGTCGATCACGGCGCCGCCCAGCGCGTCGCCCTGCCCACCGATGCTTTTGGTGAGCGAATGCACCACCAGGCCCGCCCCCACCGTGCCCGGACGGAACAGGTACGGCGAGGCCACGGTGTTGTCCACCACGTACAGCAGGCCGCGCTCCTGGCACAGCGCGCCAATGCCCTCCAGGTCGGGCATCTGGGTGCCGGGGTTGGCGATGGTCTCGACAAACACCATGCGCGTCTGCGGCCGCACGGCGGCAGCCACCTGGGCGGCGTCCGTGGCATCCACCGTGGTCACCTCGATGCCCAGGTCGACCAGGGTGCCGAACACGCTGTTGGTGTTGCCAAACACGAACTTGCTGGCCACCAGATGGTCACCCGCCTTGAGCAGCGTGAGAAAAATGGCGCAAATGCCCGCCATGCCGGAAGCAAAGACGATGCTGCCCTGGCCCTGCTCCATCTGCGTGAGCTTGGCCTCGAGCGCGGCCGTGGTGGGGGTTCCCTGGCGGGCGTAGTTGAAACCGCCTTGGGCGGTGCCCTGGAACACGGCAATCAGATCTTCGACCTGGTCGAAACCGTATTGCACCGAGGTGTGGATGGGTTGGTGAATGGCGCCATGCACGGCGCCGCCCAGGCGGTCGGCA
>JANJSZ010000042.1 GCA_024711405.1 Acidovorax sp. | reverse complement strand
TGCGCATTGGATGGAGCCACTTAAGCACTTCGGCTGTCCAGGGCGTGGAGAACGCTTGTGCCCAGGGACTGACAAATGCCCGGTAAAGCGCCTCATTGAATGTCGAGACCTGTTTCACCCGCTCAAAGGCTTCTTGCGGGTAATCCGTTTTCAAGTCTTCAACCTGACGGGATTCAAAGCGAATGCTGTAGGAGGGCTTATGGCAGTCCAGGCTCCCGGACGGGTTGTCGATCTTCATCTCATAGAGGCCCGGTGCCAGCGCCTCAATCTCAGCCAGGCTCTCCAGGATCGCCCGGTGCTCCAGACGAGCCACCCCAGCAGAGACAAAAATGCCGAGATGGCCGACATGCGGGTTCGTGAGGTAAACGATGCGCTGCCCTGCCCGCTTGAGATCATCGGTGTCACTATAGACAGCGGGGATCCACCCAAGCGCCTGGTGCGGTGGCGTGATGTTGTCGCCGTAAGAGGCAAAGATGACGATTGGATTCCTGATCCGCCTCAGGTCAGCAGTGCAACCCTGGCAAATCTGGAAAAGGCCCTGCTCAAGTTGGTTACCAATGAACAGGTTCTCAACGATCGCGAGGATCTCTTCTCGGCTCAGGAAATAAAACCCGGTCCACCAGCGTTCGAACTCCAGAAAGCGCCCCTGCTCACTGTCAACGTTGGTGAAGAGTTGGGCGTACTTCTCCAAAATCGCCTTTTCGGGCTTGAGGCTCTCAAAATTCTGCGCCAGCCAGGCCCCGTCGAAGCGGCCATTGCCCAGGTCGGCCGTCAGATGCGCCAGCCAGCTGCCGCCAAGGAAACCTCCGGAAAGACGCATCGGATTGACACCGGACTCGCCGGCCCAATACGACAAAGGCGAGCCATTGAGCACGACCGGCCCGACCAGACCGGTGCAGTCTGCGGACAGCAGTGTCACCGCCCACCCGGCCTGGCAGTTTCCATAAAGCACAGGAGGCTTGCCAGGATGGCGTAGTGCGACCTCTTCGACGAAACGTCGCAGCACATGCAACACGTCTGCCAGGGTCTGCCCCAGAGTTGGCTCCGGAAAGAAGATGACGAAGTAAACCGGATGGCCTTCGCGCATGGCCATCCCGACTTCGGAGTCGCGCTTGAAGCCGCCAATTCCGGGGCCGTGGCCCGCGCGTGGATCGACGATGATGACCGGCGGTTTGTCAGAGTCGACGCAGTCGTCCCAGCAATGCCCGTCGATTTCCGTGATGCGCAGCAGTGCATAGTTGACGGGCCGTTCGAAGCTGCGCGCGTCCAGCAGCGTTTCATATTTGAAGTCCAGAAGCGGCGGCAACCCGGCTCGCTCGTGATCCAGCATGTTGTTCGCGCGCTGGCGAAGCGTGTCCCAGAACAGCACCGAGCGTTCGAAGAAGTCCCGCTGGTAGTCGAAAAAGTCCTGCGTCGAAGGTGCTTCGGCTGCTCTTTTCATGCCACTGGACGCATCCTGTGCCGCAGGCTTGACCAACTCCCCCGCATGATCCAAGGCGGTCTGTTGTAGATCCTCTGCCTCGCGTTGCGTCCTTTGCACCGCTGGTTTTTTGCCCCCCGCCGTGGCGCTTTGAGAGGTACGAGGTTTTTGTGGCGACGTGGGGGGTTTCATCATTCCTCCGAACTACGGTGTCATCTTTTGCCGCGCCGCAGACGCAGCGCGTTGAAAATCACCGACGCCGAACTGAGGCTCATCGCCAGTGCCGCGATCAGCGGGGACAACAACCACCCAGTAAACGGGTACAACACACCTGCCGCAATCGGCACCCCAATGCCGTTGTAAACGAATGCGAACAGCAGGTTCTGGCGCATGTTTCGGACCGTGTCAGTGGAGATGTCACGCGCCGCAGTGATGCCGCGCAAGTCGCCTTTGAACAGTGTGACCTGACCGCTGTTCATGGCCACATCGGTCCCCGTGCCCATGGCCACGCCGACATCGGCCTTGGCCAATGCAGGCGCATCGTTGATGCCATCGCCGGCCATGGCGACAATGCGACCCTCTTTCTGCAGCCGTTCCACAAGCGCCAGCTTGTCGGCGGGCTTGACTTCGCCATGCACCTCGTCGATGCCAAGTTTTGCACCCACGGCCTTGGCGGTGGTCAGGCCATCGCCAGTGGCCATCACGATGCGCAAGCCACTGGCGTGCAAAGTTCTGATGGCTTCCAGCGTGGTGGCCTTGATGGGATCGGTCACGGCCAAGATGCCAGCCAGTTGCCTGTCCACGGCCAGATGCATCACGCTGGCGCCTTCACTGCGCAGGCGCTCGCCATCCATCTTGAGCGCATCAGTGGCCACGCCCTCCTGCTGCATCAATGCGGTGTTTCCCAGCACCAGGTGCCTGCCATCGACGATGCCTCGCACACCGATCCCGCTGCCTGACTCGAAATCAACGGGTTTGACCAGCTCCAGGCCTTTAGCACGCGCAGCGCTGACGATAGCCTCTGCCAAAGGGTGTTCGCTGCCTTGGTCCAAACTGGCAGCAAGGCGCAGAACTTCGTCCGCTGTATATCCTGGGGCGGCTACTGCGGTGTCGAAAGCGGGCTTACCTTCTGTCAAAGTTCCTGTTTTGTCCACAATCAGCGTGTCCACCTCGCGCATTTTTTCGATGGCACCCGCATCGCGGAACAACACTCCCTGTGTCGCAGCCCGCCCTGTGGCCACCATCACCGACATGGGCGTGGCCAGCCCCAGTGCACAAGGGCACGCGATGATCAGCACGGCCACGGCGTTGATCAAGCCAAACACCCAGCTGGGTTCCGGACCAAACAGGCCCCAGACAAAGAAGGTGGTAATGGCGATGAGCACCACCACGACCACGAATTTTCCTGCGACCACGTCCGCCATGCGCTGCATGGGCGCCTTCGAGCGCTGGGCATTGGCCACCATCTGGACTATCTGCGACAGCATGGTGGCCGCACCGACCTTCTCGGAGCGCATCACCAAGGCGCCACTGGTGTTCATCGTGGCACCAATGACATTGTCACCAATGCGTTTGGTCACCGGCACAGGTTCACCGGTCAGCATGGATTCATCGACGGCGCTGCTGCCCTCGGTCACAACGCCATCGACCGGCACTTTCTCGCCGGGGCGAATGCGCAGCAGGTCTCCGACGTGCACATGGTTCAGAGGTACGTCTTCTTCGCTGCCGTCCGCATTGATGCGGCGTGCCGTCTTGGGCGCCAAACCGAGCAGCGCCTTGATCGCCGCAGAGGTTTGCGAACGGGCCTTCAACTCGATGATCTGGCCCAACATGGTCAGCGAGATGATGACCACGGTTGCCTCGTAGTACACAGCCACACGCCCCATGGAGACAAACGAATCCGGGAACACGCCCGGTGCCAGGGTGGCTACCAGGCTGTAGAGAAAGGCCGCGCCCGTACCCAGACCAATCAAGGTCCACATGTTGGGACTGCGAAGGATGAGGGACTGCCATCCGCGTGCGAAGAAGGGCCAGCCAGTCCATAACACGACAGGGAGCGACAGCGCCAGTTCAACCCAGGTTTGCACTTTCATGTCAAACCATCCGAGGCGATGGCCGAACATGGCAAGAACGGTGACGATGACCGTGAAGGGCAGTGTCCACCAGAAGCGACGCTGAAAATCCTTTAACTCATGGTTGTCTTCCTCGCCCAGGGGAATGATGGGCTCCAGTGTCATGCCGCACTTGGGACAGGTGCCGGGATGATCCTGGCGCACCTCCGGGTGCATGGGGCAGGTGTAGATGGTTCCGGCAGGCTCTGGCGCAGTGTCCGCGGGGGCTACAGATACAAGGTATTGCAACGGGTTCGCCGCGAACTTGCTTTGGCACTTGGCACTACAGAAATAGTAGGGCCGCCCTGCGTGCGTCCATTGGTGTTCAGACTGCTCCGTGATGTTCATGCCGCACACCGGATCCTACAGATCCGTTGGAGGGGCAGGCTCGGCAGGGGGGGGACTGCCGTGATGGTGGTGTGCATGCATGTCCATTGCTTATTCCTTGTCGTTGTTGGGCCGCCGGGGCGTCTGCGCAGGGTTGTTATGCCCACCATGGCCGCTATGGCCGCTATGGCCGCCGTGGCCGCCGTGGCCGTGCATCAGGTGCATCAGCGGGCAGGCGAGGAGCAGCAGGTAGGGCCAATAACCCAGAACATGGCCCCAGTGCTCTCGCAGCAGGTAAAAACCGGCGATCAAGGCAGCCGTTGCCAGCGCCATGCCGGCTGGGCGGCGCCAGAACGATGGTGGACGGGAGCCGTTGTCAGGTTGGTTCATGGAGTCAACCTTTCAAAGTTGCCAGCGAAAGGTACGAGCAGCGGATTCGCCCGGCCGGTCGATCCGCAGTTCAATCGCACCTGGGCGCGGCGCCGGCACATCGAACACCAGCGAGCCTTCGCGGTGGTGACCGCCCGGTGGCGCGCCCAGCCAGCCTGTGGGCTTAAACGTGCGCCCGTCGTCGGTCGTCAAGGTGGCGCTTTGGATCAGGTCATCGCTCAGGTCGGCACTGTGCGTGTCCAGCACAACAGCGAATTCCCACGGGCTGCCCGGCAATCCGAGAGACTTCGCAGTCACCTTGACCGTCACCCCCTGCTCACTGGACGACCGCTCGGCGGTGGCAGCCGGGTTTGTTTGGGCCCGTGCAACCCATGACACCGTGGCCATCAACAGGCCCGCCAAGGCCATGGATGCCACGAACCCCATGCGCCGGCCCGTCACGCCGTCATTTTTATTCACCATGATGCACTCCTTGAGTAAAAGATCATTGCCCATGTTAGTCAGCGGCAACCGCAGCCACCCGTACCTATGTAAAAGTCCGGTTCATCCTTGCCACCTGCTTAGCCCTCGGCTGCGCCTCGCCCGATGCGCGGGATAAATCGGGGTGTGGACCGGGCATACGCGTCGTACTTCACACCGAACTGCTTGCGCATTTCGTTTTCTTCCGTGATGGCGAGCCGCCCGTACATCACCAGCAAGACCGGGAACATCAGCAGGGTCAGCAGCGTCGGCCACTGCAAGAGAAAGCCCAGCAGAATCAACACGAAGGCCACGTACTGCGGATGCCGGATGCGGGCGTAAGGCCCGGTGGTCGCCAGCGAATGCTGTCGCTGTGCGTGATACAGAACATGCCACGCGCTCGACAGCAGGTAAAAGCCATATCCCAGAAAGACATAGCTGGCCAGATGCAGGACACCGAAATGGGGATCACCTGTTTCGCCCAGCAAGGTGGACCACAGGTGACCGGTATCGTGGGTCAGCAGGTCAAGACCAGGAAACCGCGTCGCCAGCCATCCAGACATCAGGTAGATGGTCAGCGGAAAGCCGTACATCTCGACAAACAAGGCGACGACGAAAGCAGAAAAGGCGCCAAAAGTGCGCCAGTCGCGCGCAGTGGCAGGCTTGAAGAAGCTGAAGGCAAACAGGATGAAAACGGCCGAGTTAAGGGCCACCAAAAACCAAAGGCCATACGCGGTTTCACTGTGATTCATGACCGATCTCCCTGGTTCGTCTGGGTTGGCTGGCCTGGCTCTTCTGCCTCGATCCGTGGCTGCTCGGAACCACGGTGATGACCATGATCACCATGGCCGCGGTGCATGAACAGATGCATCAAGGGGCAGGCCAGGATCAGCAGAAACGGCAAGGTGCCGAAGACATGTGCCCGGTGCTCGGTCAGCAGAAAAAATGCCGCGACCGCGCCCAGCACCAGCAGGCCAATGCCATAGCGCGTGCGCCACAGGCTCTTGGGTTCATGCGCGTGGTTGGGTATCTGCTGGTTCATGGTGGGCTCCTGCGCCGTTGGTTATTCAGACCGTTACCGCGTACCGCAGCATCCATCCTGCTTCGGCGTGATCTATCCAGCATCTCCTGGGTTGGAACTGGAAGGTCGGCAAGAGCCGGTCGGCCCGTGCACTCACTTGGCGCCGGCGTCTCCGGGCGTTGGCGGCATGCGCTGCATCATCATGTCCATCATGTTCTGCATCATGTCCATGCGCATTTCCATCATTTGATGACGCTGGGGCAGATCCGCCGATCCGGCGCCAGGGGTACCCATTCCCTGCATTCCTTGCATGCCCCCCATGGACTTCATGCTTTTCATCATGTCCATACCCTCTTGCATGGCCTTCGTATGCTCGGCCATCAGGGCTTGTCGCTCAGCAGGTGTTTTGGCCGCCGCCATCTTGGCGCGCAGCGCCTGCATGGTGTCCATCTGCTGCTGCATTTTTTGTTGCATCTGCGGCATTGAAGACATGCCCATGGGCATGCCGGCCTGGGGTGTTGCCTGCGGGGCTTGCACTTCGGCCTGTTGCGCCGAAGCAGCAAACGCCATGCCGGAGACTGCCACCGCCAGAAGGGTTGGGATCCACTTGGACATATCTATTTCCTTTCACGACCAGAAACCGGCAGGATTGCCAGAGCAGGTATGAAGGTCATCGACAACCATGTGGTTTGTATCGGCGCCCTCACGCCATGCAGTCACTGTAGGAGCCGACCATGGTCGGCAAGATGACCCAAAGATGACAAAAAAGTCAGGATCCGCGTTTCGACCGTTGATTCAATTGGCGGTTGGCCTCGTCGTGTTGGGACTGGATGTCTCGCGACCACCGGGACTTGATCCAGGACAGCACCGCCACGATGTCGGCATCGCTGAGCGAGTCGCCAAAGGCCGGCATGTTGGTGGCGTAGTCCGTCAAGCCAGCTGCCTTGACAACGCCCTCTTTGGTGATGCGAATCAACACGTCGTCAGGATGGTGCCAGGTGTGTCCGCTCTCGTCATGGGGCGGCGCGGGCAAGCGCCCGTCCGTGCCCGGCTCTCGCCAGTTAGCCTGCCCTTCAAGATTCACGCCGTGACAACTGGCGCACCGCGCCTGATAGATCTGCCCACCCTGCTTGAGCACCACAGCGTCATCAGGGCGAAGCACTCCTGGTGCGTTTGCGCCGAAGAGATCAGCCGATCGCCACCAAAAGAGGGCTGCGGCCATCCCCGCCAAGGCAAGGCCGGCCGCAGCAAGACGGACAGACTGGGACCGCCGGATCACTTGGTGGGCTGGATATCCGTCACCACCATCTGGCCGCTTTCGCTCATGACCATGAACTGGATCTTGGCCCCGATAGCAGTCTTGTCCAGCAAGGCTTTGTCCTTGACCACGAACACCATGGTCATGCCGGGCATTTCCATGTGCTTGATTTCGCCGTGCTTGATGGTGATCTTGCCCGCGTCCTTGTCGATTTTCCGGACTTCGCCATCGGTCATGCCGGGGGCTGCCGCCATGCCCATTTTTCCGTGGTCCATGTTCATCTGCGCGAACACAGGATTGCCAGCCAGGGCCGTGATGGCCAGTGCGGTTGCGCTCAGAAATAATCGCAGTTTCATCGTGACTCCATGTGCAATTGGGTTGAGGTCATGCTGGATCAAAGTTCGGTTACTTGGCGGCGACCTTGACCTGGCCCTTCATGCCTGCTTCGAAGTGACCCACGTGCAGACACGCGAAATCAACGGTACCAGCTTTGCTGAACTGCCAGATCACCTCTCCTTGTTTGCCGGGGGCCAGTGAAATCTTGTTGGGTTCATCGTGCTCCATTTCGGGGAACTTCTTCATCACTTCGTAGTGCTCCAGCAGTTCTTGCGGCGTACCCAGACTGAACTCGTGTTTGACGCTGTCGGTGTTTTTCAGGACGAAGCGGATCGTTTCGCCTTGCTTGACGCGGATGTCCGAGGGCTTGAACCGCATGCCATTGCTCATGTCAACATGGATGGTGCGACTGACTTTTGAGGCCACACCAGGCTTGCCAATCGGGGACTCGTGGTGCCCGCCGTCATGTTTTCCGGCGGCGGTGGCCGCCGTGCTGGCCAGCAAAACGCCGGAGAAAAAAAGCGCAGAGCGAAGGGACAGGATGGATCGTGCGAGTTTCATGGGGATGTTTTCAATGTTGGGTTGGAAAAAGGTTGAGCACCCTTGTTACGGGTGTTGCAGGTTCAGTGAGACATGCCTTTTGCGGAGGGTTTTACCGCCTTGGCGGTGGCCGACGTCGCATCGCTGCTGGCTGCAGGGCGCGGTGTCGGCGGGAGCGCGCCGTTCCATTCGTATGCCACGGTGCCTTCGGGGAACTTGTACGGTCCCGGGTCTTTGTAGTCACCGGGTTTCTGGTCTTTGCGCACCTTGAAGACCGTGAACATGCCGCCCATCTCCAGCGGGCCGAACTGGCCGGTGCCGGTCATCATGGGCGCCGTGTTGTCGGGTATGGGCATCTGCATCTCGCCCATATCGGCCATGCCGCGCTCGCCCATCAGCATGTAGTCGGGCGCGACCTTCTGGATCTCCTTGACCAAGCCGCGGTGGTCCACGCCGATCATGGTGGGCACGTCGTGCCCCATGGCGTTCATGGTGTGGTGGCTCTTGTGGCAGTGCATGGCCCAGTCGCCTTCCTCATCGGCGATCAGCTCGATCTGGCGCATCTGGCCCACGGCCACATCCGTGGTGACCTCGTACCAGCGCGTGCTGGGTGGTGTGGGGCCGCCGTCGGTGCCCGTGACCAGAAATTCGTGGCCGTGCAGATGGATCGGGTGGTTGGTCATGGTGAGGTTGCCCACCCGGATGCGCACACGGTCGTTCAATCGAACGTTCAGGGTGTCGATGGCCGGAAACACCCGGCTGTTCCAGCACCAGATGTTGAAGTCTGTCATGGTGTTGACTTTGGGCGTCTTGCTGCCGGGCTCGACGTCGAAGGCGTTGAGCAGGAAGCAGAAGTCCCGGTCCACCTCGCTGATGTGGGGGTGTTTGGTCTTGGGGTGGGTCACCCACATGCCCATCATGCCCATGGCCATCTGCACCATTTCGTCTGCATGCGGGTGGTACATGAAAGTGCCGGGGCGCCGCGCTTCAAATTCGTAGACATAGGTCTTGCCCACCGGAATGGCGCGCTGGTTCAGACCGCCCACACCGTCCATGCCGCTGGGCAGGCGCTGGCCGTGCCAGTGGATGGTGGTGTGCTCGGGCAGCTTGTTGGTCACGAAGATGCGGACGCGATCGCCTTCGACCACTTCGATGGTGGGGCCCGGGCTCTGGCCGTTGTAACCCCACATGTTCACCTTGAAGCCTGGCGATACCTCGCGCACCACGGGCTCGGCCACCAGGTGGAACTCTTTGACTCCGTTGTTCATGCGCCAGGGCAAGGTCCAGCCGTTGAGGGTGACCACCGGGTTGTAAGGCCTGCCAGTCGAGGGGATGAGCGGCGGAGCGGTGTCGACAGATGTCTGAATGACTGGCTCGGGCAAACCCGCCAGGGCGGAGCGGGCCACGGCCAAACCGGCCACGGACGCCGCGGCGCCGGCAAAAAACTGTCGTCTGGAATTGGTGTTGTTCATGGGTTCTGTCCTTTCAATGGGCTGCTGCGGCCGGGGCGTCACCACCAGAGCCACCCAGCGATACGAAGCCGTCAGGCGCTCCACCCTGCAAGACCCACTGAAGGTCGGTTTCGGCGATCCAGAAATCGCGTTGCGCGCCAATAGCCGCTACCGTCGCCTGGGACTGGTTGCGCACCTCGTCCAGAAGATCCCAGACGCTTTTGAGCATGCCGTTGTAGTGAAGAACCGTTTCTTCGGTGATGAACTCACGGGTCTTCAGAACATCCCCCTGGCTGTCCAGCGCCAGTGCATGCGCGGACCGGTAGGCGTTCATGGATTGCCTAAACAGCGCCCGGTTGCGCAGGCTCTCTGCATCGGGCAACTGCTGGCGAATCGCCTCGGCACGCGGTTGCAGTTCGGCTTCGGACATGGCCTGAGCCGGGATGGCGGGAAGCTGCTCCGGGAGCGAAAACCCGTCCTGGAGACCCATTTGCCCCATCGTCTTGATCAGACTGCTTTGTGCCCGGTCTGCCGCATATTGCGCACGGCGCAGGTTCATCCGGGCGTTGGTCTCAGCCAGCTGAACCGGGGTCAGTTGCAACTTGCTCCAGTTGCCCACCGTCACCATGCGCTGCCCCAGCTCACTGGCGGCCTGGGCCGCTTCCAGCATGTCGCGCTGGTGCTTCAGCACCTGTTGCGCCGCCACGGCTTCAATCCACGCTTTGCGCCCCTGGACGGCCACCTCCAGCACCTCCCCCGCATCGTGGACACGGCGCTGCAGACTTGGGTCCAGCGCTGTCCATCGGCCTTCCGCGATCAACTGTTCGTTCTGCGCACCCAGGCGAGCCAGCGGACCGGCCAGTTCGAGATGAGCCCGCCAGGCCATGCGAACCGCCGCTTCGGCGGTCGGGATGGCTGCGCCAGTAGCGACCGGTTGTCTGGCATCGGCGGTCAGATTGGCCTGCTCCCACTTGAGCACGTCGGCGTGGCCGCGTTTGAAAGTTCCCACCGCATCATTGGCACGACGCCAGTCGGACTCCTGAACTGTAGAAGCTGTCTGCGCAGACAGCGCAAGTGGGCCAGCCAAGATGCCCACCACCAAGAGGCGGCATGTGGCACGGACTCGAATTGAAGATCTCACTGCAATCGCTCCTTTTTGATATGGATCAAACAGGCCGAATTCTCACGGTGCTGGTGCGTCACTTCCCTGTCCGTCAGATTACAAAAATGACATGTTTGATCCGATGGGCCGATACGCAGGCAAACTAGCGCCCAGGAGCAAGACCGTGAAAATTCTGATCGTTGAAGATGAGCCAAAAGCCGGCGACTACTTGAAGCAAGGCCTACGCGAGGCAGGTTACACCGTTGATCTGGTCACCAACGGTATAGATGGTCTGCACCATGGGCTTGAGGGTGACCATGATCTGGTGATCCTGGACGTCATGTTGCCGGGCATGGACGGGTGGCAGGTGCTGAGCAGCCTGCGCAGCCAGGGGCGACAGATGCCCGTGCTGTTCCTCACGGCCCGTGATCAGGTGGAAGACCGCATCAAAGGGCTGGAGTTGGGGGCCGACGATTACCTCGTCAAACCGTTTTCGTTTGCCGAGTTGCTGGCGCGTGTACGCACCATCCTGCGGCGGGGTCGAACCGGTATGGAAGCCACCACGCTGCAAGTGGCTGACCTGGAACTGGACCTTCTGCGCCGGCGTGTGAGCCGGTCCGGAAAGCGCATCGACCTGACGGCCAAGGAATTCGGTCTTTTGGAGCTGCTGATGCGCCGCCATGGCGAGGTCTTGCCGCGCTCCTTGATCGCCTCGCAGGTATGGGACGTGAATTTCGACAGCGACACCAACGTGATCGAAGTGGCAATGCGGCGCTTGCGCCTGAAGATCGACGAAGGCCAGGACGTCAAGTTGATCCAGACCGTGCGGGGTATGGGCTACGTGCTGGAAGCGCCGGAGAGCGCTTGAATGTTCCGGTTCTTTTCGCTCACCCATCGTTTGGCCATCTTTTTCACGATAGTGGCTGCGGCCGTCGTGCTGGGGCTTGGAATATTGTTCCTAGTTGCGACCGAAAGCCACTTCCTGGAACTGGATCGAATCACGCTGAAAGACAAACAGCACCTGATCGAAAACATCATAGTCAATGCCAACTCCACCGATGACATTCAATCGCGCTTGCGCGAGGCATTGACCAATCACCACGGGTTGTCTGTCAGTGTCAAAGATGACAATGGGAATATTATTTTCAGGACTGAAGGGTTTCAAGCACCAGCCACGTTGGATGCGCCAACACCGAAAAATCGTACCGCTGAGATTCAGAGTTGGGAAGATCAAGGCCGTGAATTTCGCGCGCTGAACTTGCGCTTCCATCCTGTCCATAGTGCGGCGCCACCGCTGGATGTCCTGATCGCCATTGACATGCATGATCACACGCAATTCATGGCGCAATTGCAGCGCACGCTGACGCTCTATGCCCTTGGTGCCATCTTGGTCAGCGGGGTGCTTGGGTGGTTCGCAGCCTACAAAGGCATGGCACCGTTGCGCGCCATGAAGACCCAGGCCACAACGGTCAGTTCTCATCGTCTCGATGAGCGAATGCCCATCGAGGCAGTTCCTGTGGAGATGGCTGACTTGGCGCAGGAGCTCAACAAAATGCTGGACAGGCTGCAAAATGACTTCCAACGACTGTCCGAGTTCTCTTCAGACCTGGCGCATGAGCTGCGCACCCCCATCAGCAACCTGCTGACGCAAACCCAGGTTGCACTCGCCACCCGGCGAGACGCTGACACCTATCGAGACATACTGGCGTCGAACGCGGAGGAATTCCAACGCCTGGCGCGCATGGTGTCGGATATGTTGTTCCTGGCCAAGACGGATCGTGGGGTTGACTTGCCGAACAAGGAGCGGTTTTCTGCAGCCAAGGAAGCCCAGGCCTTATTAGAATTTTATGAAGCCGTCGCTGAAGAAAAGGGTGTTACGCTACACCATTTCGGTGATGGAGCCATCTTGGGTGACCGATTGATGTTTCGCAGAGCGCTGAGCAATCTGTTGTCGAACGCATTGCGCCATTCCAAAGACCATAGCGATGTAACGATTGACATCAGCGAGACAGCGCAAGCCATTGTCGTAACGGTCGAGAACACGGGGGAGGACATTGATCCTCAAAGCATTCCTCGTCTGTTTGACCGCTTCTACCGTGCCGACCCGTCTCGGTCGCACCCACAATCCGATGGTGCTGGCCTCGGACTATCAATTACCCGGGCCATTGCACAAGCGCACGGAGGACGTGTGACGGTTGAATCCGGCTCGGGGAGAACAAAGTTCAGCCTCGAATTTCCAAGCAGGCTGATACTATAAGAATACCAAACGCCAACAGGGCTTCCATCGGCGGAACAGTACCCTTTCATGTTGCCTCCGGTGAAATTTAGGGCAACGCTGATTAAGGTCCACCATAGTGGGTTCTCAAACGTTATCCGCAGATGAAGCAACGGACCCTGGCAATGGCCGCAGATCAAGACAGCGGATTCGAGCATTCGCGCAAACCCACCCGGCGCGAAGAGTTCCTGCGGACCATGGATGCAATAGTGCCGTGGGCCGCCCTGTGCCAGGTGATAGAGCCGCACTACCCCAAGGCAGGCAACGGCCGCCCGCCCATTGGCTTGGAGCGCATGCTGCGCATCCATTTCCTGCAGCACTGGTTCAACCTGGCCGATCTGGCATGCGAAGAGGCCCTGTATGACAGCGCCAGTCTGCGCCGCTTTGTGGGCATTGACCTAGGCCTCGAACGCGTGCCCGATGCCACCACGCTGCTGAAGTTTCGCAAACTGCTCAATGAGCAAAAACTGGGTGAAGCCCTGTTTGCCAAGGTAGGCCAGCAATTGCGGGAGCGCGGCTTCAAGATCAACACCGGCACCATCGTGGATGCAACCATCATCGCAGCGCCCAGCTCCACCAAGAACGCCGACAAGGCGCGCGACCCCGATATGCACCAGACACGCAAAGGCCAGCAATGGTATTTCGGCATGAAGCTGCACATTGGCGTGGACAGCCAAAGCGGGCTGGTGCACAGCGCCGTGGTGACGGCGGCCAACGTGCATGACAAACACCCGCTGCCCGATTTACTGCACGGCAGCGAACAGCGCGTCTATGGCGACTCGGCCTATGCCAGCCAGAAAGCGCTGATAGCGAGCAAAGCCCCCAAGGCCAAAGACTTCACCAACCAGCGCACCCGCCGTGCAGGCGAGGTGGACGAAGTTCAGCGGGCCAAGAACCGCAACAAGTCACGCATCCGCGCTCGGGTAGAGCATGTGTTCGGGGTGGTCAAGCGCCTGTGGGGATTCACCAAGGTGCGCTACCGCGGGCTGCAGAAGAACGCCACACGCGCATTCACGGCCTTGGCGCTGGCCAACATTTTCCTTGCCCGAGGGCGACTGCAGGGACAGGTGCGCCCGTAAGGGTGGAAATCGGGCCTCAAGGCCCTGCGAACGGCCCAAATGGGCGGCGCAAGAGGCCACAAAATCCAAAAAATGGCGTCTTCCGCGTTCGCGCGGGAAATTTCGAGGGCTTGTTCAGCGTAGCCTTAGACCAGACTGCCGCTCGTTTGTTGATCAGGCGAATGGCACCTACTTTGTCGCCCAATCATGGCCGTAGCGCTTGACCTGGGTGTGAGCGTGGGATCTGGGTGTCTTCAGCCAAGGATAGGGTTTTGACTGTCGCTTTCGCATGCGCGGTACGATGCGCCCCGGCCGACTGCCCTCGCGCCACCCACTCGGTCCGTAGCTCTTCTCGCGACAGTGTGTCGGCGGTTGAGAGTCAGGGAAATTCGGGCGGCGGCCTGGACTGACAAGAGGTCAGTCAGGCCGACGCCAACGATCCAACAGAATGGATTCCAAAGCTTTCTGCGACACCAACTTAGGCAATCAGCCCTGGTAGTAAAGACGCAGACGCGCATCGCGTTCGGCAGGGGACTCATTCCGCAGTTCGTTGATTACTTGCGCACGCGTCTTGCCTGGACCAGCTGCATCAGGTGTGCGGATCGGGAAGTTGCTTTCTCCGTAAGAAAGGAGTCCTTGCTGCATAGCAGCCTTGGTTTCTGCGATAACCTGCTCTCGCGTCTTCTCGCTCTTGAAGTGTTCCGGGTGAACGATTACGCCCTTTTCATTGTTGGCAGGATGTTCGTATGCGGCAGAAGCCATCCCTGGGAGGCCCAGGGCAACCACTGAGGCTGCGGCTGCGATCATGGAAGACAGGGAGAGGCGTTGTTGGATCATGGTTGAAGCTCCTTAACAAAGTGGACGAAAATTGCATCTCTCATGCCTTGCTTAGGCGTTGAGGAGATGTGTTCATCGTAGGGAGCGCACCCCAACAGAATCAGGACAGCTCGATGACATCGTTGTTAAGGAGCTGCGTGAGTTGGCGCCGAGTTGTTGAACTTGCGCGCAGGTGGAAAGACATAGTGGCCCGAGTCAGCAGGTCAAGCGCATTCTGCGCAAGTACAAGTACCCGCCGGATCTGCAGGAGGCTGCGGCGGAGCTAATCTTGCAACAGGCGCAGGTATTTGGAGAGGACTGGGGCGGATAGGGTCTGTACTGGGGTATCCGTCCGGCCAACCCATCTACCTCGAATGAGGAATTGCAAGCACCATCGTGTCCACGTAAACCATCGTGCACACCATGTCTCAAGAGATCCCCAATTCGCGCTACTCTGCCCCCCGCACGCGCCGGGTCTACAGCGCGCAATTCAAGGTTGAACTGATCGCCGCGTGCCAGCAGCCCGGCGCATCGATTGCCGCCACGGCGCGTGAACATGGCATGAATGCCAATGTGCTGCATCGCTGGCTCAAGGAGCATCGTCTGGGCCTGCACCAGAGCGCCTGCGATACCGCGCATGCTGTGGCGTCCGGCATCGCCCCGCACTGCGACGATGCAGCGGCTGAGCCAATGGCCAATGCACAGCCTGTTCGTGCCCCGGCGCATCTGCCTCATGCCAGCACCGTGCCCGCCTTCATCGCGATGACGCTGGGCTCGCCGGCGATGGGGCCTCAGCCAGCGGGTGCGCAAGCTGCCCCAAGTGCTGCATCGGCAACTCCCTCATCAGACATCCGCATCGAGTGCTGTCATCACGGCACCCTCGTGACGGTCAATTGGCCGGTGGCCGCTGCTGGCGAGTGTTCCCGCGCATTGCAGGGTTTGCTCCAGGTGCTGCGGCAATGATCCGTATCGACGCTGCCTGGCTTGCCACGGCCCCGCTGGACATGCGCGCCGGCACCGACACGGCGCTGGCCCGGGTGGTCAGCGTGTTCGGTGCTGCCCACCCTCATCACGCCTACCTGTTCGCCAACAGACGCGCCAACCGCATCAAGGTGCTGGTGCACGACGGCATCGGCATCTGGCTGGCCGCTCGCCGCCTGCACCAGGGGAAGTTCGTCTGGCCGGCGCCAGGCAATGAGCAGTGGCAGTTGGAGCCTGTCCAGCTTGACGCCCTGGTGCTGGGCCTGCCCTGGCAACGCATGGGAAACGCCGGCATTATCACCATGGTCTGAAGCCGGCGCGCAATCGGTGGATCTGCGCATGACAGCGCAGGGCCATCCTTGGCACACTGGCTGCCATGGTGGTGCAGCAACAATCCCTGAACAATCTCAGCGCACAGCAACTGCGCGAGATGGTCGCCAGCCTCATGGGCCATGTGAGCGACAAGGACGCGCAAATCGCCCGCCACCAAACCGAACTCAAGCACAGCCAGGCGCTCAACGCCAAGCTCGCCCACGAGAACGCGCTCTTGAAGCGCATGAAGTTCGCCGCACAGTCCGAGCGCTTCAACGCCGAGCAGCGCAGCCTGCTTGAAGACGAGATCGAGGCCGACCTGGCAGCGGTCGCCGTCGAGATCGAGCAACTGCAGCCGCCTGCGCCAGCGCCCCAAGCCAAACAGCAACCCAAGCGCCAGCCGCTGCCGGCCAACCTGCCGCGGCGCGAGATCCGCCACGAGCCTGAGTTGACTACCTGCGCCTGTGGCTGTGCGATGAAGCGCATCGGTGAAGACGTGGCCGAAAAGCTGGACTATGTGCCCGGCGTGTTCACAGTGGAGCGCCACATCCGTGGCAAGTGGGCCTGCGCCAAGTGCGAGACCATCACCCAGGTGCCGGTCGAGGCGCATGTGATCGACAAGGGCATCCCCACCACGGGCCTGCTGGCCCAGGTGCTGGTGGCCAAATACGCTGACCATCTGCCTTTGTTCCGCCAGGAAAGCATCTTCGCACGCGCCGGTCTGGCCATCCCTCGCTCCACCTTGGCGCAGTGGGTGGGCACCTGTGGCGTGCGGCTGCAACCACTGGTTGATGCGCTCAAGGCCGAAATACTGGGCCAGCGCGTGCTGCACGCCGACGAGACGCCGGTGCAGATGCTCAAGCCCGGCAAGGGCACGACCCACCGGGCCTACCTGTGGGCCTACGCGCCAGGCGCCTTCGAAGACATGAAGGCCGTGGTCTACGACTTCTGCGAGTCCAGGGCGGGTGAGCATGCTCGCCGCTTCCTCGGAGACTGGCGCGGCAGCCTGGTGTGCGATGACTTCGGCGGGTACAAAGTCACGATCGCCAACGGCGTGACCGAGGTCGGCTGCCTGGCGCACGCCCGACGAAAATTCTTTGACCTGCATGCGGCAAACAAAAGCCAGATCGCCGGGTTCGCCTTGGAGCAGTTCGCCAAGGTCTACGACATCGAGCGCGAGGTCAAGGAGCTGAACGCTGATCAACGCCAGAGCATTCGGCAGCAGCACTCCAAGCCCATCCTCGATGCGCTGCACCAGTGGATGACGCTGCAGCGGCAAAAGCTGCCGGACAGCTCGGCGACTGCCAGGGCCCTGGATTACAGCCTGCGGCGCTGGACGGCACTGACGCGCTTCATCGATGACGGGCAACTGCCCGTGGACAACAACTGGATCGAAAACCAGATCCGGCCGATTGCCATTGGCAGAGCCAATTGGCTGTTCGCCGGCAGCCTGCGCGCGGGCCAGCGGGCGGCGGCGGTGATGAGCCTGGTTCAGTCGGCCCGCATGAACGGGCACGACCCCTATGCGTACCTCAAGGACGTGCTCACCAAGCTGCCCACGCACAAGGCCAGCCGTATCGACGAGCTCTTGCCGCACCGCTGGCAGCCCACTGACATCTGATCGTCAGCAATGGTCGCCATCGGCGGTCAACATGGGTTTGCCGTGCGTTTACGTACTGGGTGCCCTACGTGGAATTGCAGTTGCCGCCCATAAAGAGCCGATGGCGTTGCTTGGGTCGACCCTGATCTGACAAGCTCAGCTCCACTTTGAATGACCGTTGTGCAGCGATAGCGGTAGTTCGCCCTGAAGCGACTGATTCACACCGTATTGGTCACATATCGGTGATTGGAGTGCCTCACCGCGATTCTGGTGGAGTGCCGCTGTAGCAACCATCTCTATGACGCGGCTACCCCTTGCCCCTACGCCGGTATTTCACCAACCGGAAGGAAGTCGCCCTGATCATCATCTCGCAGGCTGATGAACTCCAGGCGCCACTGATCCACGCGGCGTAGATCAGCCAGTGTCAGGTGGGTGTCTGCCACGGCTTCGCAAGCGTCGAGCGCGATCTCCGTGGCTAAGTCGGGCATGCCGTAGGTCTTCTCGAACAGCTCGCGCAGCTGCCCGGCGACCCGCTCAGCCGACAGCCTCGCGTTGATGCCGCCCTCGGTTGCGTCGTACACAATGGACATTGACAGGGCGTATGGCTCCCCTTCGACGGCTTCTGCGCCCCGGTGCTTGCCCAGATCGAAGAACAGCCCGACCAGGTACTTCGCGTCGGGTTCCAGAATCTTGGCGATCAGCTGTTCGACGGTACGCTTGCCAGATAGCTTGCGCAGCCGCTCCTCGAAAGCATTGGGGAAGACCGGTCGGCCGTATCGCGCGGCAAGCCATTGCTTCAGGGCACGCTTCGCGTCAACCGGCAGTGTGAGACTGTTGTCTTTGACTGCGCGCTCGGCGAAGTCACCTTTCGGTACGCTTCGGCGATCACCATGCCGGAGCTCAAGAATCAACGGTGCAGCGTCGGCGCCCGCGTAGGCGAGGTGGAGTCGTCGCGGGTTCTTGGCGTAGGAGAGCTGCGGGTCAGGCTTTGGGTCCTTGACAACCAACTCGGCGACGATGACCTCGACGCGGTGCTCGCTTGCATGCGGCAAGTCGCAGTCATGGGTGATGACAATGACGCGGTGTCCGTGGTGGGTCACGCCGACCAAACCCAATGCAGCAGCTGCCTGGCAAGTTATAAGATCACCCTGTCGCCAGTCCGTATCGCGCGCCAGCATCTATCGCCCCCCGACCTATCGCTCGGGGGATCCGGGAATGGACACCTCGGTACGCCAATCTTCCGAGGGCTTCGCTTTCGACTTCGCCAAGCCTGATCGGTCGTAAGCTGCATCCATCGCCTGGGATTCGGCGATCAGCGACTGGATGTGCGATGGCAAGAGTTGACCGGCAGCAGCGAGATCCATCAAGGACCGGCCCTCAAATGCCTTCATCTTCAGCATGGAAGACGCACGAGTGATGTCAGCATCTCGAAAAGCGTCGGCTGCATGGCTCAGGGCGTGAATCCGCTCGAACTTGTCAGGCTCTGGCGTCGCTTCTCCGCCGATCCACTTGTAGATTGCCTGTCTGGAGACGCCGAACACCGTGGCCAGATCAGCGATGGCCGGATTCAACACCTGGCGGATGTTGCCGAGGTGGTCAGATGCTGATCGCAGATCAGGGCGTTGCTCCTGGCTGTCATCAGCCATCTCGACGTCGACGTGAAAGGGAACTCGCGCTTCCAACATCTTGCGCCAGTCACCTGCGCGAGAGATGTCGAAGACGCTGCCCGTGCCACCGACCGCAAGGGCCGAGCCAAGCAACGCAAAGGCTGCAGTGGCGGCAGCGCCAATCGGCGCGGCGAACGGCATCGGTCGGTAAGTAGGTAGTGTCGCGGTGTACATGGCGTCGGTTTCGGCTGGTTTAGGCCCATGCATCGCGCGCGTTATCCGTCGTGGTCGCTCCGAAGACAGACTTGATGGTCGCATGCAGCGAGAGCACCTGCTTATCTAGGATGTCCATATCAATAGGCATGCTGCCTTCGACAAAGTGGTCCGTATCGATGACCGCATGCGCCCGGGCCTCCTTCACCTCGAATTTCGGATTGATCATCAAGCCGTTGGGCTGCATGTCTGGCGGGAACCCCAAAGGCGCGGTCATCCTATGCACCCGTGTCACGAGCGTCCCGGTCCGCACCAGTGGGCCGGTGTCCGTCCCAAAGACAGATTCCGTCAGCCTGTACCGCTGCGTTGCATTGAACTCAATGCCGTGCAATCCACCGACGAGGTACTGCTCCACGCTCTCTCCGGCGCGAGGCAACACGGCATCTAGGTAGCGAAGGCCCAACCGACTGACATGATCGAGGGTGGCCACCTCGTGCACGGCCGCCAAGCCGCGCAGTAGCTCCGGTATGAACTCGTTGTGCGTGTCGTAGTGGGTCGTGTGGTACGTGATTGCAGACGGCGCTAGGATGAAGCCGGCTGTACGGTCGCTGCGCGTGATGAGCCAGGAGACCGTATGCGTAATCTGCGGCTCTGCTTGCTGCGCTTGGCCAGGGCCCGGCACAACCAGGTGCGTGACCTGTTGCGGCTCGAACAACGGATATCCCTCGCGCCGCAGACGATCCTGGATCTGATCCACGTACTTGGACATCGCTGCGACAGGATTAAAGTGCGCCTGCGCGAGCGCGTAGTACACCGGCGCGTTCGACATCCTCTCGCTCACTGGTAAGCTCCAATCTTCTCTTGGTTGACAGTTCAGTTGTCAGTTTACACCTTAGTTGACACTGCGGCCAGAAAATTCGCGCGCCATTCTCCAAGTATTGCTGCAGAACCCGCGCCGGTGGGACCCCGCCGAGCCGACCGACGACGCGCACAAACAGCAGGTTTTTGAAGACCTAGCCAACTCTCTGTCCGCCAAGACGCTGGACATCGCCACCAGCCGCGTTCGGGCCGAGCGGATGCCGGGAATGGCAGTCGGCGTTTAACCAGTTTGGTCGTGGTTCTAGCTACAGGCATTCCTCGATCATCGGCAGACACATCCACGAGGGCGTTGCGCTGATTCCTGACGTCACGCCTTCCCCAGACAGCAACTCATTCCTTTACGAAGTGGTGGTACCGTCTGCGACGAGGTTGCAGCCAAGTTAGCGTAGTGGCCGATCGGTGATCGGTCGCTTTGAAGTCTTGGGCGAACGCTCGATCGCTGCAAGCTGATCGTCTGTACACAGCCTGAAGCAGCCAGATCGTAGAGCCGCTCTGCAGCGATTGCAATCGCCGGCCATTCGCAGCTGACGGAGTGCTTTGTCTGAAGAAGCGGTCATTTGGCAGACTGCGCGTATTGCGACGTGAGCGCCTGAATTGCCACGGGACGTACGCCAAGGAATTGGGTAATTTGTAGAGATAACTACATCATTGCAACAGCCATTACGGCACACTAAGCTGCCGCCATGTCTCTCACCTCTGACTCTTGGCTGGCCTTTGTCGTCAGTCTCCCATCTGCGGCAGCGACGGCGCGCATGCGCATTTGGCGCGCTGTCAAGGCACTGGGCTGTGCTGCCCTACGCGACGGGGCGTACCTATTGCCAGCACGGACGGAACAGGCTGCGCAACTGCAAACGCTGGCCGACGAGACCCTGCAGGAAGGCGGGCAAGCCTGGCTGCTCCATGTGCATGCCCAGGACATGGCTGAGCAAGCGGCCTATCAGGCACTGTTTGACCGCACAGCCGACTACATGCCTTGGCTGGACGAGTTGGCGCAAGCCCGCCAGCTTTTGCCCACGCTGGTGGGCGCCGAGCTTCAGCGCTTGCAGCGCCGATATGCGCGCACCTACGAGGCGATCCGCAAGATCGACTTCTTTCCGGGCGAAGCCTCCATCCGGGCCGAAGCCCAGTGGCGCGACTTCACCAACGCCGTGGAGGCCTTGCAGTCACCCGGCGAGCCTCAGGCCACAGCGGGCCGTATTGCACGGCGTGACCGCATGCAATACCAAGGGCGGCTCTGGGCGACGCGCCGCCATCTCTGGGTCGATCGCGTGGCCAGCGCCTGGCTCATTCAGCGCTTCATCGACCCCAGCGCGCGCTTTGTGTGGCTGAACGCCATCACAGACTGCCCTGCGGATGCACTGGGCTTTGACTTCGACGGCGCCACGTTTTCGCATGTGGGTGAGAGGGTGACGTTTGAGGTGCTGCTGGCGAGCTTTGGCCTGGACGGTGATCGCGGCCTGCAGCGCCTGGGGGCCATGGTGCATGCCCTGGATGTGGGGGGCGCGACCACGCCCGAAGCGGGTGGCTTCGAAGCCGTGCTGGCCGGTGCACGCAAGCGCTGGCCAGACGACGACACCCTGTTGGCCGATGTGGGCGGGGTGCTGGACTCGCTCCATGCGCATTTCTCTACCCACCGCAAACCGTAGCACCTCACCCCCTCAGGAATGAACATGAACGATCCCAAGGTAACGGCAGCGCCGGATGCCAGCACTACCAGTGCTCCTGTCTACACGCTGTGGCAACTGGTGCTGTACATGCTGCGCCTGGGCACGCTGGGCTTTGGTGGCCCCGTGGCACTGGTCGGCTACATGTACCGCGATCTGGTGGAGCAACGCGGCTGGATTTCAGATGCCGACTACAAGGAGGGCATGGCCCTGGCCCAGCTCATGCCAGGCCCTTTGGCTGCGCAGTTGGCCATCTACCTCGGCTATGTGCATTTCCGCTTGTGGGGCGCCACGCTGGTCGGCGTGGCGTTTGTGCTGCCGTCTTTTGCGATGGTGGTGGCACTGGGGGCTGCCTACAAAGCCTACGGCGGCATCTCCTGGATGCAGGCAGTCTTCTATGGCGTGGGCGCCTCCGTCATCGGCATCATTGCCTTGAGTGCCTACAAGCTCACGACCAAGAGCGTGGGCAAGGACAGGCTGCTCGGGGCCATCTACCTGGTCAGCGCGGGCGTGACCATTGCCACCCAGTCCGAAGTGATCTGGGTCTTTCTCGGCGCGGGGTTGTTGGTGTGGGCCGTGCGCGGCCCATTGAAGCGGGCTGGGGGGCGGCTGCACAGCATGGCATGGGCAGCCCCCATCGCCGGGGCACTCAGCCTGGACCACCTCGACTGGCAAAAGCTCGGGCAGATTGCCGCGTACTTCACTTATGCAGGGGCATTCGTCTTTGGCAGCGGCCTGGCCATCGTGCCGTTCCTCTACGGCGGGGTGGTCAAAGAGTACGCATGGCTGACCGATCGCCAGTTCGTAGACGCCGTGGCCGTGGCCATGATCACCCCAGGCCCGGTCGTCATCACCACGGGGTTCATTGGTTTTTTGACCTGCGGCTTTTGGGGCGCGGTGGTTGCTGCGGCTGCGACTTTTCTGCCCTGTTATCTGCTCACAGTGATCCCGGCGCCGTACTTCAAAAAGCATGGCAAGCACCCTGGTGTGGTGGCGTTTGTGGATGGCGTGACTGCCGCTGCCGTGGGTGCTATTGCGGGGGCGGTGGTGGTACTGGGCCAGCGGTCCATCGTGGACCTGCCCACCGCTGCGCTGTTTCTTGCCACCACGGCTGTGCTGTGGCGGTTCAAGAAGCTGCCCGAGCCGGTGGTTGTGCTTGCTGCAGCCTTGATTGGCCTGGCCGTCTACCCGCTTATTACCCACGTCTGACCCAGAGCCTAGCCATCTGAAGGAGAACTGCATGAAGTACCAAATCCGCCCCCTGACGCTGAATACCGATCAGCTGCCTGGCTTGTCGAATCACCTGATCACCAGCCACTACGAGAACAACTACGCTGGCGCCGTCAAGCGCCTGAACGCCATCCGCAGCGAACTCGCAGTGCTGGACTGGAGCACAGCTGCCACCTTCACCATCAACGGCCTCAAGCGCGAGGAATTGATCGCGGCCAACTCGGCGTTCCTGCACGAGCTGTACTTCGACAACCTGGGGGGCAATGGTGTGCTGCCATCGTGTGGCCTCAACATTGCGCTCACGCGTGACTTTGGCTCCGTGGACGCCTGGCGCAGCCAATTCATCGGGCTGGCCAAGGCCATGGGCGGTGGATCGGGATGGGCCTTGCTGTCCTGGTCTTCCCGCGAAAGCCGCCTCATCAACCACTGGGCAGCAGACCACACGCACCTTCTGGCGGGCGCCACTCCGGTGCTGGCACTGGACATGTACGAGCACGCCTACCACCTGGACTTTGGCGCCAAGGCAGGCGCCTATGTGGATGCGTTCATGGCCAACATTCAGTGGGACAAGGTTTACAAGCGCTACGGCGCTGCTGTCGAGGCGGATGCGTTGGCGTTTGGCATCGACACGGGCGGTGCATTGGCTGGTGTGCCAGGCAAGCTCGACGTGAGGCGCCAAGAGGACTATCTGCAAAGCCCGCAGGTCATTGCCGGGGCACCTGGCGCGACCCGTCGCGCGTGCATGAGTGGAGCCAGGAACTCGATGCATCGAAGCCGGTTCTGCTGTACTGCCTACGCGGCAAGGACATCGGGCGCTCAACGGCCCTCACCTTGCGTGCACGCGGCCTGGATGCACGCTACCTCGTGGGTGGCATTGAGGCCTGGCAAGCCGCTGGCCTGCCTCTGGAAACACCAGGAGGTGCCACATGAAATGGGTCACCCGCGAGCGACCGAAGATCGACCGCATCGCCTGCCCCTGGCTGATTGCCCGGTTCATCGACAAGGCACCTGAGTTTCTCTACGTGCCTGCGGCCTCCGTGCTTCGGGTGGCCCAAGACACAGGTGCGATCCCCTACGACGTGCCCGGCGTGGAAATGACCCACGACGGTGAGCATTGCAGCTTCGACGCCTTTCTCAAAAAATACGACCTCACCGAGCCCGCACTGCAGCAACTGGCCGTGATCGTGCGGGGTGCGGACACCTCCCGACTGGACCTGGCGCCACAGTCTGCGGGCCTGTACGCGCTGTCGCTCGGTCTGTCCCAGACCTTCCGCAATGACCACGAAATGCTGGGGCATGGCATGGTGATGTACGACGCGCTGTATGCGTGGTGCCAATCGTGCCAGTCAGAAACCCACAATTGGCCACCGAGCGCGGCGGCATGACGGCGGGTGCTGAGCGGTGGCTCCACCGCTTCAGCAGGGTGTTGTGCGCGCATTTCCTGTGCTTGACGCTGGTGCCATTGGCCTGCGCAGCGCCCCCTGAAACCAAACTGACCACGGCGCAAATCCGTTCCTCGCTGGGCGGGCACCATGTCACCGACGGGCGTCATTGGGGGCATGACTACTTTCTGGATGGGCGTCTGGAGCGTTCGGAGAACGGCCGCACACGCACCGGACGCTGGAGCGCGCAGGACAACCAGCTGTGCTTGCTGTTGCCAGAGGTCAGCAAGGTTTCACCGGTCTGCTTTGATGTGGTACGTGTCGGGGTTCAATTGCAGTACCGCGATGCGGGCAGCGTGGTGTATGTGGGTACGGTCAGAAAGAGTCCACCGCGTTGAGGCTACAAGTCAGCCTCTACAACAGCGCTTGCCCCGTCTTGGACCCATGCGGGAATTTCGGCACTATTGGAGGTTGGTCACACTTCGATGCGTTGAAGTAGACCTTGTCGCCCACTGCTATGCCAGTGCCCGGATCCACTTTGGCAAAGTGACCGCGCGTTCGGGTCACTTGCGTCTGAATGAATGCAAAGCGGCCATTGGGGCGAATCTCCATTCCCCGGCAGCGAGGGCTACCCATCTTCAAGAATTCTTCTGCGGTGACCAGTTTGGTGACCTTGCCGATTCTCCAGCCTTCGGACACAGCGTATTGGTTTTCGTAAACAGGGGTGCTGCAGCCAGAAATCATCAAGAATGCCAACGCTGCAACCAGCGAAAGCTTGATTTTTTTCATCATCAAAGTTCCTTTGCGACAGTCTTGAGACATCTGGTTGGGTCAATGCCTATGCTGATGGTGAACATCTGGCGCATGGGGATGGGCATGGGTGACCGGCTCATGGAAGTGCACGTGGCTATGGCTCCCCGTGGGCATCACGTCATGCGCGTGCGTATGGTGTCCATCGTCGTGACGGTGGGCATGCTCATGCTCCATCGGCTCATGCGCATGTTCATGCCCGTGGCTTTCTGCCAAATGCAGCAGCACACCCGCAAGCATCAGAAGCCCCCCGAGCAGCATCAACCAGCCTGCAGACCGTTCACCGAAGCCGAAGGCCACAGCCGCACCGATGAAAGGAGCAAAAGCGAACACGGAGCCAGTCCGCGCCGCGCCAAAAGCCCGCTGCGCCAGAAGGTAGAACCGAAGACTCAAGCCATACCCCGTGGCCCCTACTGCAAAGAGTCCTAGAGCTGCTGTCACGGAGGGCAAAGGCTCTCCCGACACCATGGCAAGACATGCTGTCGCAGCGGCTCCAAGCGACGCCTTGGCCATCACGACTTGACTGGGATCGCGCTCGGCCAATCCCCGGGATAGGGTGTTGTCCACGCCCCAGGCCACGGTTGCCAACAGCACGGCAAGCAGACCAAGCAGCTGCGTGCCGCCCTGCAGGCCCTGGTCCATGACCAAAGCCATACCACCGGCCAGCAAAAGAAGCATGGCAGCCCACACGCGGCGGTCCATGGTTTCGCTGTACAGCCACCACGCTAACGTGGCCGTGAATAGCGCTTCCAACGTGAGCATGAGAGAGGCGCTGGCGCCGCTCGTGTGCTGCAATCCCCAGGACAGGGCGACAGGGCCCAGGGCGGCGCCGAATCCCGCCATGGCGATGAGGCGCCATGCATCGGATCTCTGCAACCTGGCCTCGTGGGCGGCGGTGCGCAGGGACAAGGCTCCAACGACAGTCGCCCCTGCGTACAGCAGCGCGGCCGTCGTGAATGCCCCCAGCCCTGTACCCAGCCTCTGGACCATGGGAGTACTGATACCGAACAAGGCTGCGGCCAGCAAAGCCAGCAGACCACCTCGCAGTGCAGGAAGGGGCAGAGATTCGTGCGCCATGGGTGTCTTATTTGACCGTGAAACGCACGGTAATACTCTTTTGGCTACTGGTGGTCAGCACCGCGACGGCCTTGGCGCCCTTAGACAAGGTGACACCCTTAGCCTCCAGCTTGTTCGCACCTGATGGTTTCAGGGGTGCTTCGGATTTGTCTGCGCCGTTGAGAACCGTCAGCTTGCCCTCGAACCGCGAGGCATCCGCGTCTTTGCCGTGATCCTGCACGTAGATCTGCGCGCCTTCGCCAGTGGCAACCAGCTCAAACGACAAGTCAGCGGCGGTCTGCACGACACCTCCATGCATGGGGGCGGCAGCTCCATGGGCCATTGCCGTAGGAGCGACGAGTGCAGATGCGGCAAGCATCAGAGCACCAGCAGTCAGTTGGGAGAGTTTGGACTTAATGGTCATTGCGTTTCCTTTGAATGAAAAATTGCGTGAAACGGCGCGCTTTAAAAGGCGGCGCCTAAATGCCTACGGGAACAGCGAAAACTGGAGTGATTTGTGCGGAGTCAATAGGCTTCCAGCGTCGTTCTACCCTCGGTTTGCATCTGGGCATCAGCTTCGATCAGGCGCCTCATCGCCCGCTCTCCAAACAGCCAGAACATCACAGGCGTGAGCAGCGTATCTAGCAAGGTCGAGCTGACGAGTCCACCAAAAATCACGACCGCCACCGGATGCAGGATTTCTTTACCAGGTGCATCGGCCGCCAGCAGCAGCGGGGTCAGCGCAAAGGCGGCCACCAGCGCCGTCATCAAGACCGGGGTCAACCGCTCCAGCGAGCCGCGCACGATCATGGTTTGGCCGAAGACCTCTCCCTCGAACTTGCACAGGTTGATGTAGTGGCTGACCTTCAAAATCCCGTTGCGCGTGGCAATGCCCGCCAGCGTGATGAAGCCCACCATGGAGGCCACCGACAGGCTCACCCCCGCCAGCCACATCGCAGCCACGCTGCCGATCAGCGCAAGCGGAATATTGGCCATGATGATCCCGGCCAACACAGCCGACTTGTAGCGTACATACAGAACGAGAAAGATCATTGCCAAAGACACCAGCGACAAGCCGACGATCAGTTGCATCGCTTGCTCCTGGGCCTGGAACTGGCCTTCCAGACTCAGAAAGGTCCCCGGTGGCAATGGCGTCTTTGCCATCACCGCACGAATGTCTGCAATGACGCGGCCCATGTCGGAGCCGTCCGTGTTGGCATAGACCACGATGCGCCGACGACCGTTTTCTCGGCCAATCTGGTTGGGGCCATCGGTTTCCTCGACCGTGGCGATGGCAGACACCGGTATCTGCCCCGCTGGGGTGTCGATCAGTGTGCGCGCCAGATCCTGCGGGCTGCGTTTGTCATCGGGCAGGCGCAGCACCAGTTCATAGCGGCGAAGTCCATCCACGATCTGCGCACCATGGGCACCATCTGTCAGGGCCTGTAGGAGCCGCACAGCCTCCCCCGGGGACAGCCCAACCTGCGCGGCCTTGCGGTGGTCCAGCCGTACCGTGATCTGGGGGATCAGCACCTGCTTTTCCACCGTCAAATCCACCAGCCCTGGAACGCCCGAGACTCCCTGGCGCATCTGCTCGGCCAGGCCCCGCAAGGTGTCCGTGTCATCGCCGAAAATCTTGAGCGCGATCTGCGCCCGCACCCCTGACAAGAGGTGATCCAGGCGGTGGGAAATAGGCTGGCCAATGGCCACCTGGGCTGGAAGGACGGCCAAACGGGCACGGATATCTGCCATCACGGCCTCGCGGTCCCGGGCGGACCGCTTCAGGTCCACATCGATCTCGGCCGAATGCACGCCTTCGGCATGTTCATCCAGCTCGGCGCGTCCCGTCCGGCGCCCAACCTGGGTGACCTCGGGGACCTCAGCGATCAGCGTCTCGGCCAACGCGCCCATGCGATTGGCTTCCGCCAGCGCCGTGCCCGGGTTGAACACCATGCCCAGCACCAGCGAGCCCTCATTGAACGCCGGAAGAAAGGCGCGCGGGAAAAACGGGACACTGGCCGCCGCAGCCGCCACCGCCAGTGCGGCGACAGCCATCAGCAACTTGGCGCGAGAAAACGACCAGCTGAGCACTTGCGCATCCCGCCGCTTGAGCCAGGCGACCAGGGTGCTGTCACCATGGTCCAGCCGTTTCATCCCCGGCAACAGGTAAAGGCACAACGCCGGCGTCACCGTCATTGAGACCAGCATCGATGCAAGCACCGACACGATATAGGCGATGCCCAGGGGCGTGAACAGGCGACCCTCGATGCCCGGCAGCGCAAAGAGCGGCACAAACACCAGCACCACGATGGCGGTGGCGTAGACGATGCCCGAGCGGACTTCCACGCTCGCCCGACGCACGACCTCCAGCATGGACAGTGGATTGCCCTGGGCACGGTTTTGCTTCAGCCTGCGCAGGATGTTCTCCACATCCACCACCGCGTCGTCCACCAGTTCGCCAATGGCAATGGCCAGGCCACCCAGAGTCATGACGTTGATGGACTGGTCCAGCAGCCGGAAGACCATGGCTGTCACGGCCAGCGACAGGGGAATCGCCACGAGCGAGATCAAAGTGGTTCGCGCGGACAACAGGAAGGCGAACAACACGATGGCTACCATGATGGCACCATCACGCAAGGCCTCGGTCACGTTGCCGATAGACGCCTCGATGAAGTCCGCCTGGCGAAACAACACCTTCGGAGCAGCCAAGCCCACGGGCAGCCCCTGTTTGAGATCCCCTAATGCCGCTTCGATGGCGTGGGTGAGCTTGACGGTATCGGCCGCAGGCTGTTTTTGCACACTGACGATGACGGCGGGCACGCCGCTGTATCCGGCGTCGCCGCGCTTCATGGCGGCAGCGAACCGGACATTGGCCACCTGTTCCAGCAAGATGGCTCGGCCGTCCCTCCAGGCAACGGCCACACCCTGCAGATCCTCGACACGGCTGGTACGGCCGATGTGGCGGATGAGGAATTCGCGGCTGTTGAGGTCGATGAAGCCACCTCCCGCATTCCCCGCAAAGCCTCGAAGGGCCTGCTCAATCTGTGTCAATGTCACCCCAAACTGCGCCATGCGCGCGGTATCAGGCTCCACCCGCAACTGACGTACTTCGCCGCCGATAGGGATGACCTGAGACACCCCTGGAATCGACAGAAGTCTTGGGCGCAGCACGAAGTCCGCGTACTCCCGGGCCTGCATGGGTGTCGCTGCAGCGGCCTTACCATCGCCTGCCGCCAACGGCAGTGCGATGAGCATGACTTCGCCCATGATGGAAGACACTGGCCCCATGACGGGCGTGATGCCCCCTGGGAGTTGCTCCCGCACCAGTGCCAGGCGCTCCGCAACGAGCTGGCGGTTGCGGTAGATGTCCGTCCCCCAATCGAACTCGGCATAGAGGATGGACAGGCCCACCCCTGACGTGGAGCGCACGCGCGTGACCCCCGGCATGCCGTTGAGCGCGGTCTCCAGAGGGAAGGTCACCAGTTGCTCGACTTCTTCGGGTGCCATACCTCCTGCTTCCGTCAAGACGGTGACCAGGGGTTTGTTGAGGTCAGGAAACACATCGACTGGCGTGCGCCATGCGGTGATAGCCCCGTAGACCATCAGCAGCGCCGCGACCGCCAGGACGAACAGGCGGTTGTGAAGGCTGTTCCTTACGATCCAATTGAACATTGCGTGGGCTCCGTTCAGCGGATCTGTGCGATCAGCGGTGCACCTTGCACCACCACGCGGTTGTCAGCGCCCAGGCCCTGCGTGACGACCACAGTGGCGGCGTCCAGAGACCGGTACTGCACCGGCTGGGGAATGTAGCGCTCTGCGCCGGACTTGATCCAGACCACCGGTTCGTTGGCACTGTTGCGCACGACGGCCTGCGCAGGCAGGACGTAGCCTTTGACCTGCTCGTTCAGCGAGGCCACGACGGTGACAGGCTGTCCGACCGCCAGCGGCAAAGCCGTGCCCGATTGCTCCGGGACCGCCCTGAAGGTCATTGGCAGCACGCCATCGCGCAGGCTGCGCGCAGCGCCGACCAGCTGCAACTTGACTCCAGGCACCCCCTGCATGTGGGCTTGGCCGACGCGTGCGGGCAAGCCAGGATCTGCCGTAGTGGCCTCCACCAGCACGCGTGCCGGGTCAATCACATCGAACAACACTTCGCGGGCCTCAACCACCTGGCCTTTGGTCACATCAGCCCTTGCAATCACCCCGGAGACGGGAGCCAGCAAGGCCTCTCGGGCAGCAAGGCTCGCTCCAATGCTTTTTTCGCGCGCGGTAAGGCTCTGCAGCTCAGCACGTGCCGCCTCGATCTCCTTGCGCGGCACCGTGCCTTCGAGGGACTGCAGCCGCTGCACCCGCTGTGCAGCCAGATCGCGGCCACTACGCAAATCTGCCAATTGGGCTTGCTGATTTGCCAAGGCATAGGGTTCTGCGTGGTGAGCCACATAGGCCAGCACCTCTCCTTGTCGCACGGTCTGACCGGCAACCGGCAGACCGCGTGGTCCCGCTTCGATCCGTCCCCCATGGATCGCCTGGACACGACCACTCGCATTGGGGTCCACGACCACACGGCCTGACAACTCGATGGTGGCGGCGGCCTGGGTTTCAGGGGTCAACTGTGTGCGGATACCCAGGCGCCGTTGGGCGAGCATCGGAACGTTGACACTGCCGTCTGGCAACCGCATCAAACCGGATGCGCTGACCGCCGTGGGGGCATCCAGATGCTCACCGTTCGGCCCATGGGCACCCGGCGCTGCGACGGCAGCAGGTGGAAACATCGCCGCGATGCACGTGATGACACTCAAGCCGAAAACATGGAGCATGCTGGTTGCCTTGGTTTTTTGAGTCGATGAGTTCACAGCGCACCTCCTTTGGAGGACGTACCTGCAGCCTTCGGCGTGCGGCCAAGGAACCAACCGACCGCCGCCAGGACCGCCAGGGCCACAGCCAGCCAGACCGTTCGGGAGGGCCCATGGGCGTGACCGTCGTCGTGGGGGTGACCATGGTCATCGAGCATGGCGCCCGCGACCGTGAGGGTGCCGTCCAGAAGGTCGGAGTCATTGCCCGCCAGTACGGTGACCACCATGGGGTGGTCACCGGGCGCCGCCAGAGCCTTGAGCATGTTGGCATCGTCGATGGCGTAGTCGCCCATATCTGCATGGAACTTGGCAGGCGCCTTGAGATCGCCCGTCTCCACTTCCACTGTGGCATTGAGCACAGGTTCATTGGTGGCAAAGCGGTTGATCAGGATGGACAACTCTCCGCCTTGCAGCCGGCCCACCAACTCGAAGGCTTCCGAGCGGGCCTCAAAGCTGGGTCCGGTGCCACTTTGGGCCCCAGCTTGAGCGGGGGCATCCAGGTGCTCGCCATTGGGGCCGTGCGCACCTGGCGCGGCATAGCAGGGTGTTGCGGCAAGCACCAGCAAGGCGAAGCCTGCACCCAGCAATGAGAGGCGGCAACGAGGGGGGCATAGATTCAAGAGGTTCATGGAAGGATTCCGTGAGATTGCTGAAAGCGGGCGCGGGCCAGGCCCAGGGCCACTTGCTGGCGTGCGAAGCTGGTGTCGGCTTGGGAGGCTGCGGCTAGAGCGCGCAACAACTCCGGCAGCGGTGTTTCACCCGCCTTGAAAGATCGTTCAATGAGCGTGGCACGCTCCCGCAGGAGTGCCGAGCGCTGGCGCTCCGCTTCCAGTTGCTGCTCTGCCGTGTGCACCGCAGACTGCGCCATCGCGGCGTCAGCAGCCAGCCGCTCCTCGGTTCGCTGTTTCGTGGTCAGCGCTACATCCAGCTCACTCAGTGCGGCAGCTTGCAGCGGCTGGTTGCGGCTCGCTGTGCCCAGGGGAATGCGCACACCTACGCCGATGCTGTTTTGAGCCGACTCACCCCTACCCGGCATGTCTTGCCGGATACGAAGGAGCAGTTCAGGTGGGTCGCGCCTTGTGACGGCCACCACGTCCAGCCGCTTGCGAGCGCGCTCAACCGTCAGCGCAGCGACACGCGCATCGGGGTGGGTTTCAACGGTGAAGTGAGCCCCGCCTGGTGAAACTGCAGCACCATCAACAACCGGGGCAGCCGTGAGATCAGGCGCCAGGGCTATGCCCGTCAGGGTTGTCCATTGAGACAGGCTGGCGCTCAGACGCTGCCGTGCAGCCATCTGTGCAGATTGCGCAGCCAGCGCTTCGGATTGAGCGGCAAGCGCATCCGCATGGGCCAGATCACCCGCTTTGACACGGCGGCGCACGTCATCGGATATCTCCTGCAGAGATCGCACTTGGGCGTCAGCCAGGTCGACCTCGGCCTTTTGCGCGGCAATGCCCCAGGCGGCTTCCCGCACCAGGCCCGCGAAATGCAGGCGCCCCGCTTGAACGGCAGCCTGTGATAGCTCTACATCGGCATCCACAGCAGCGCCGCGTGCGCTGCGCTGGCCAGGCAGCCATAGCGGCCAGGCCAGGCCAGCCTCAGTCTCCCGGCGTCCAGCCGATGTTTGCCAGCGGTCGTCCCTGTAGGACAACTCCAGTGCTGGGGGCGCCGCCCACGGGCTGGAGATCGCCACCCGTTCGGCAGCAACCCGCTGCGTCTGACCTTCAGCTTCTCTAGCCTGCGTAGCACGCTGCCATGCGGCATCCACAGCTTGTGCAAGTGTCGGAGCCACAGGAGATGCCGTGGCAGAAAGTGAAGGGGCGGTGTTGGACTGCGCAAGCGCAGCGCCGACGAGGGCGCAGCTCAACGCGCAGCCTGTGGCGCAACGCACCGCAAGCCTGGAAATAACAAAACTCACGTGATTCCTGACCGATCAAAGGCAGCAATCCGGGATCTTTGGCGCGTCAGCGCCTGATCAAAAGGACTGCCGCACCGATGAACAACCCCGCTTTCGTGTGAAAAGCGGGGCGCTAAGGGTGGATCAGGAAAACCGTCTGGGAGGTCGTCGCAAACCGTCCAGATAGGGTGACGGGCTCACGGTTTCGTCGGTCACTGCTGGGGCTGGCGAGCGGTCGAGAGAATGCGACAGCAAGGGGAAATGGAGAAGTGCTACGGTTCCTGGGCCTGCTTCCGCGAGCATGTGCTGGATCGACTCCTGGGAATCGTCTTGGTGCATCACACCGTGTTCGTCATGGTGGTGCGCGGCACCGTCCAAATGCATCTCAGCGTGCACCACCTGGAATGCTCCCTCATGGTCGAACGCGACCACCTGACGGGCCGTTGCGAAGGCCTGGCAGAAGAAGGAGAGCAACAGGATGACTGCGAGCAGTCGGCGCATGAAGTACGAAATGGCTATTGAGAATTGATCGCGATCATAGCGATACTGGAATGGTTACATCCGAATTCCATGCCAAACGGACAGGTTTCGCAAGTGATCGGTCCATGGCGAGGTCACGGCTGAACAGCTTCTCACCCGGGATTACACCGCCCAGGAGGTCGGTGACTTGGCAATGTCCGGCATCCGCTTTAGCGGACATCCAATCGCTCAGTTTGAACGACAGCAATCAGCCTGAAGCAGCCTTCAAATGCAAGCGCCACTCGCTCATTGCGCCCTTCGCCGGTGCGCTGATACCAGTTCGCACAATTGGGCTTGTGCAACAAAGCCACTGTAAGAACACCGTTAATTATGCTATTTTATCGAAAATACGATAAAATATCTTTTTCAAGATAATTTCCGATAATTGACATGATCGCTTTCCCACGCGCCGCACTCGCCCAAGAGTTAGTCGCCGCCCTGCAAGGCAAAGCCCTGCTGGGAGACGCCCACAACGGCCTGTTCTTGGCCGCCCCCCGCCGCACCGGCAAGTCCACCTTTTTGCAAGGTGACTTACGACCCGCGCTGGAAGCAGCCGATGTGGTCGTGGTGTATGTGGATCTGTGGGCCGATACGCGACGTGACCCGGGTGGACTGATCGCCGAAGCCATTGCTCGCGCGTTGGAACCCCAATTGGGCATTGTGGCCCGAACCGCCCGCAAGGCGGGGTTGGACAAGGTGAAGGTGGGCGGGCTAGAGGTGGACACCAGCAAGATCGGCAAGATCGATGGACTCACCCTGACCGATGCGCTGCGCCTGCTGCATGACCACGCCGGCAAGCCGATCGCGCTGATCATCGACGAAGCGCAGCACGCCCTTACCAGCGAAGCCGGCGAGGCAGCCATGACTGCCTTGAAATCAGCCCGCGACCAACTCAATCAGCCCGGCGTGGTGAACCTGATGCTGGTGATGTCAGGCTCAGACCGCGACAAATTGCTGCGCTTGGTCAACACGGCCGGTGCACCGTTTTACGGCTCACAGATTCAGCGCATGCCGCCCCTGGGGCCTGACTTCATTGCCCACATAGCAGCGTTGATCGAGGCGCAGCGGCCCGAACTCAAACCGGTGGATCAGACCCTGCTGCAACAGGCATTTGAAGTGTTCGGCTTCCGTCCGCAATTTTTCATGGCCGCATTGGGCCAGGTGCTCAGTCCCCTCGCTGCCCTGACCGGGCGCTTTGAATCGGCATTGCTGGATGCGGCTCAACAACAACAAACCCACGACGAAGCGCAGATGGAGTCGGACTACCTGGGGCTGAAGCCCACCGAGCAGGCCGTGCTGTGGCGCATGCTGACGCAAGGTTCACGATACCGCCCTTACGATGCCGAAGCACTGCGCTTTTACCGGGAAAGAACTGGCCACCCAGTAAACGCTACCCAAGTTCAGCGGGCGCTGGAGGGTTTGCGACAGCGTATGCCCGCGTTGGTATGGAAGTCGGCCCGCGGTGAATACGCGCTAGAAGACGTGGCCATGCACCGCTGGTTTGAAAAGCGCGGCGGCGCAGGAAAGTGGCCACCCACACCGCCACAGGGCGTGCTGCCCCTTGATGATGATTGAATACAGGGCAGAAGGGAACAGCCCTCTTGTCCCATCGACCAGTTGCTGATCACATGCATAAAGTTACCGGGCAGTCAGCTTCTGATCGGACGCGCTCAATGGGCATTGACAAAGAGCCATCAGCTCCGCTAGATTAGCGCGAGCTAGCTTTATGGCCTGCTGGTGTGAGCCCGCCGCACCAAAAATACTTGCGGGCCCCTGAACAAGCTGGGCCCGATCCCAGCAAAAGGCCCCTAGGCCGGATATTTCTGCTTGCCCAGATAAAAATTTCGTGGGCTTTTGCTCGCGATGGCTTTTTTGCCAAAAGTCTCTTTGAGGTCGTCCTGTACCTCAGTGGAGGGCGTTCGACTGAACGATCTCCGATGTCCGGAAATTAGGCCAGCAAAGCCAAGCCCCAAAAGTTGCCCTGATTAGGGGCTATCAATGCGGCGCGCTCACGCGCGCCCCTTCAATGCTGCCCGCCTGACGCGTACCACGTTCGGGCCGGCGCAGCCACATCACGAGCGGCGTCACGCCGCCCCCCTTGATGCCCGACACCTCGGCTGGCGCCGATCGAGGTGCATCCGCGCGCGCCTACATGGCCCTTCCCCCCTTTCTCGGCCCGGCTTTTTCTATGGAGTTGCTATGACTATTCCGGCGTCCTTCGTTTTCGCTCAAACCTCCGTTGCCGTGGAGGGGCCTGATGCTGCGCGACTGCTTTTGAGCATCATTCCGGCGCCACCGCATCAACCGGGCATCGGCTTAGTCGCTAAAAATGCCTTGACCTGCCTGACGGCACTGCTGATCGAAGTTCCCGCTGCCGGATCTCATCTCGCGCAACATATCTCGCTGCTCAACAAGTTGAGCGACGATTCAGGCGCCTGCATTGCTCATCCGAATGCAATGCTCGGCCTCGCGAGCGATTACCCAGCCTGGGCTTGGTTCGTATCGGCCAGTTTTCCTTGCGCGCATCGACTCCAGAGCTTGGTCGGCAAGCATTTGGCCGCGGCCCTCCTGAAAGAAGCCTCCATAGAAAAGAGCTTCGTTCAAAAACTGCGCAAGCTCATCAAACAATCTCACGACGAGATCCTGACAAACCAGCAGTTCGAAGCGGAGGTCACCAAGCTTGAAGGGCAAGCACATCAAAAGCTCCTGCAGTTGCTGGCGTTGAACTCCTGCTCCACGAACAGCGCGCAACTGTCATTTAACGCAGCGGTGACCTCCTGCCTTTCCAATCGACTGAGCTCCCTACGTCAAACCGAGCGCCAGGCCGTAGATACCGGCCAAACACTCCGCCGCAACGAGCTCACACGCACCGTCGTCCTTCTTCTCGACCACGCACAGCAGGGTCACTCTGATGACCTGGTCACCCTCATCTGCCTATGCGTTGGCCTCGGCCTAAACCTCGGCAAGCGAATACCACTGGTTTCGGGCGAAAGCGGACAAGGCTGGATGGCCTGGATCGATCCGGTTGCAGGCTCAACATACGTGGACTTGTCATTCGCACTGGCAGGTCTTGGTAAACGTTCAAGCCCGCGGCATCAAGCGTCCACGCTGATCCTGAAGCGCCCCCTGCCGCAGGGTGTTGCCACCATGCTGCGAGAGGCTCACACGCAAAACAGCCAGTTGCGCACGCTCGCCGATCTGTGCATTAACAAACCAACCAGCCGCAAAAAAATCTCGTTGCTGGGGGTTCATCACAGCGCTTCGTTGGCCGGACTGATGAACTCCGCGCGATCGATTTCATTAGAGACCACCGACAGGCGTGATATCTCTGCCTACGCGACTCTTGCCCTTGAACTGGTAAACAAATCCGATCTCCATTACGTCTGCCCACGCGAGCGCGAGATCTGGCAGGCCTGCTCCGACTTCTATGACGCCGTCGGCCTGGGGCCAGCAGTACCGCAAAGTGGTGGCAACTCCAACGTCCGCATCGGCTCCCGCCTGACACCATCGGCGGATTGGATCAAAGAAGTATTTGCAAGCGCTGGCGATGAACTGCTCGCGAAAAAGTGTGGTCGCAGGTACTCGTTGCCATCATTGATCGAGCACCACAACGCGTGTGCGCGCTACGTCGGCCTCTTGATGCAGTTTGTCGTTGGAGGCCGCGACCGCCGCCTTATCGACTTTCGTGCGAGCGTTTGGAGCAGCACCACGACCTTCGGCTTGATGGAAGACAAGCCCTTGAGTGCCACGCGAGGCACGACACCGATCCCCATCCCAGCAGCGCTCTCCGAGCAGCTCAAGCTTTGGCACGCGCACATCGCCGCGCTGGATAAGCGGCTATTGAAATTGCAAGCCCCCGGCTCTTCGGCCGCCTTTCAACTCATCCGCCAGATCAGGGAACTCCAGAACTTGCCCATGCTTTTTTTGCTGGACACGCATGGCGCCCCCGTCCCCTTGAGCTCAGATGTCCTTTTCACGGGCCCAGCCAGCCAGCTCAACCGGGACTTTGGTCGCCATTCTCTGCCGGATCTTTTGCTGGATGCGGGCATGCCATTCGAGGATATCCAAGACTGGCTCCGCCATTTCTCGCCGGGAATCTCAACGCACGAACTGAACTCCAACCGCGTCAAGTACCACAGCACCGAACGCCTTATTTCAGGCATCGACCAAGTGCTACTGGAGCTGAACATCCGACCCAGGTCCGGCCTGAGCAAGGAAATCGCTCCATGACATCTCTGTCACAACCCTGGACAACAACAAAACGAAATCCAGTCCTGATTCCGGCCTTCAGCGCTCCCGGCGGGGTCGCTCGCTTCGACAGCTTTATTCGATCGGCCGACCGGCTGGTGACCCAACTCGCGCCTTCGCATGCCCTGATCTTGTGCGCCATCCTCTACGAAGGCATGGGCTCATCCGCAGAGCTATCGAACTTCCTTCATGCCTTGGTGTCATCGCACTCCACCTGTGACGGCCACTACGTCCAATGGTCCGATGAACAGGACCGTCTGCATAGCCGGGCGCTCGATCCACGCACGCGCATCGCATTGTTCCGAGTCCCCAGTGGAACGTTGCCCAAGAAGGACCTGGACTCCTTCCATCAAGTATTGCTGAAGAACTACCCAATGGCCCAATCCCAGATGGGCAAGGACCTCTGGCATCTCATCTTCCACGACGCGCTGGCCTGGCTACATCAGCACATCCCCAATTTTTGTCTGGGGATGCTCACGGGCAGTATTCCCATCACGGCACTGCCCCGCGATGTGCTTACGCGATGGAACCTACGACAAAAGGACGTGCACTGGGAAACGCGGGATGCTGCAGATGACGATGCTCTCAGTCCCTCCCACGACGGAGCATTGGAAATACTCCTTGAGATGGAGGCGCCCATCAACCGCCGCGCTCGGTGCCTGAAGGAGATTCAAGACCTGTTTACTCTACCCAACCAGGCAACAGACATCCGGCTTTCTGATCAGCATTGGCGAACAAGCCTGTACAGCAGGTTGGCCATGACCGCCGACTTGATTGCACGCCAAGGCACAGAAGGCGATGCGCTGGTCCTGCTGTGGGTGCACCACCTGCTCAGCGTTGGCAGCGTGCGCCTGAAGAATCCTTCCGTCGCAACAATCTCTCGCTACGTCAGCGCTGCCGCGGGGCTCATCTCCGAAAACTACACTCAATGCCCGTGCTCTGCAGTTCACATGGACGATGAACAGTGGATCGCCTTCTTCGATGCACTGAAGCATGCCGTTAACAGCGACCCACAACGCCCGGCCCTTGCCTCCTTCCATCAGTTTTGCATCCAGACATTTGGCGCCCCGCCGATGGCGCAGGTACTTTTTTCGGGTGACGGAAACACCACGGTAGTGCACGCCAACACGGTCTGGTCCCAAGAAATCCACAGGGCCCTGGAACTTGCCCTCACTGCCAGCAGCGATGCACGCATCTGCGCCAGTGTGCAAGCGCTGCTGGCTCTTGCCGCTATTTTTCCCCTGCGTATCGGCGAGGCACAAGCCCTACGCCTGGAGGACTTCGTCATCACTGATGAAGGCATCGAACTCCGATACCACCCTCGGCGAGGGCAGCATCAAGGTAAAAGCTACAGCGCGAAGCGATGGATGCGCAGCTTCGGCGAGCCGGCGTGGGTGGCGTGCGTAGTCAGCTGGATCAAGCGCAGGAAGAGTGAAGAAGAGGGCAGACATGGCAAGTCTGCTCTGCTGTTTGGAGATCCCCACAGCAGCCATCGCACCTACATGTTTTCCGCCTGCAGCCGACTGGTCAACCGCGCTCTTAAGCAAGTCTGCGGCGACAAATCAGTTTCCTTCCATACGCTGCGGCACGCATGGGTCAACCGCAACATCATCCATCAGCTGGATCAGCCTTCTTCTCGTCCAAGCCCCGTTTCCTGGTTGCAAAAAGTTGCCGCTGAGGTGGGACATGCCCAAGTTCCGACAACCCTGCAGCACTATTTCCACCGACCCGACATGGCCTTGCGCTGCTCTCTGAACAGCTATTGGCAGACGAGGCCACTTACCGCTGAAGTCGCAGCCTTCTGGACCGGACGTTCCGCTGCCGCATTGCGAAAGGCTAAACAACGCAGTGAGAACAAAGCGGAATTCTTGTGGTCTTGTCTCTTCGAGACATCCACTGGGCTGGCTGTACGCCAAGCGCCGCCCCCATCTCTGCTGGCGGCGTTGCCGCCGCCACCAATAGCGTCAATCGGCCTGATGCATGTACGCAAGATCCTCTGCGACCTTCACACTGGCATACCAGTCGAGGCTGTGGCTTCTCGCTGCAGTGTCCCTTTGGCCACCGTCTTGGAAGTGATCGATCGTGCTGTATTGATCGCCAACCAGCTTCTTGTCTTGGGAAGTGTCCGTGGTCGCTGCCTGATCCTCGAACATGCCACGCGGGTGATCAAACTTGCACGGCTACTTCAGATCTTTATGGATTGCGATATTCGGCCGACAGTCACCGATGAACCTTCCTGGCAAAAGTTGGCACCTCAAAACATTGCTCCTACGTTTGCACAGCGCAATGCCGTGCGCTCATGGATGCACTGCCGCGATGGGCAAAGCATTGCATTGCGACCCGATGGATCGGCCGACGACCTTTTGCGTTGGCTGAGCGACGGCTCCGTTCCTGGCAGCTGCATTGTCCTTCGAGTTCCAATGAAGCATGTTGCTGATCCTCATTCTCGCGCTACGACTGTGAGCAGTGATTCAGCCAGAAGTGCGCAAGATCAGCTAGGACAGTACTTCGGGACCTCCGTCACGATTGAAGGGGTTCGCCAACGGAAACTCGAACAACCTCCCTACATGCTGATCTCAAGAAAGCCTTTCACCAAAACATCCAAGCCTTGCCCTTCCGCCAGATTGCGCATGGGATCTTTTCATGGCCTTATGTTTTCCATGGCCGTATGGCACGGCATGATTGGAATGGATGCGCATGAGTAAGCACGAAGAAATATTTCGGGTGTTCATCAACTCGGTGCAAAAGGCCAGAGATCCCGCCAAGGAGCAGCGGGAGATCATGCTCGTGCAGAACACGATGAACACGGTCTTGGGGCAGCTGTCTGAACAGGACCGCCTGTACTACTCTCTGGAGGTAGACCCGTGCAAACTTGACCAGTGGTTAGTGGTTTCCTGCTGTGACAGTCTTCAGCGCAGGCTCTTTGAGGACAGAAAGGCGCCTTACTCAGCATCCTCCACCGAGGATCCGCTTCTCGCTGGAACAGTCATGCAAGCGACTAACGCATTGAAGCACCTGAGAACATTGTCTACCTCGACGGGCTTGAGCCCTGATGACTTCATTGATGCCATACGCACCACTGCGCCAGCATTGATCCGCCTGCTTACGGACCGGGAAGAAACCACGAGCTTCCGGACCAGCGATGGCGTGACTATCTCTGTGGATTCAATCTACCAATCGCGAAGAACAATGCTTCCCGACCCCGTCTCCGTTCGCTTTCGTGTAGACATGGTAGGTCGCGAGAAAGCTGTTATTGAGCCGACCAAGGAACATCGATCACAACTGAAGACCAAGAGCAAGCAGATCCAGCTTCACTGGCTTCCGCTGGAGCATCCATTTCTGTATGAAATTCTCCTGGAATCCATGGAGTCACGAGCACTCGTTGAGGTTGACGCATGCCGCTATGTCAATCGGATAGGCCAAACCGTCAATTTGTCTTTTCTTAGGATGATTGAATCGCCGGATGACTGTTGACATACATGAGGAGCGCTCGAATCTGTGCCTTTGCCTTCGGGTAATGTTTACGTTGGGGTGGCAGGGGCATCCACCGTCATTGCGGGTACGCGGAGTTCGATGCGGATGGCGCGCGGCGTGACCTCGCCTTGCTCCAACCGCTCGGCCAGAACGCGCAACGCTACGGCCTGGGCCTTCGCCATGGCATCTTCAGCCGTGGCTCCCAAGGCACGTGCTCCCGGCAGCTCCGGGACAACCTCGGCCAGAAACCGTCCGTCGTTGTCACGCATGCACTCCAACGTGTAGTTGGCGGCGCAGGGGCCAGAAGGTTGCGTTTGGCTCGTGGCCACATATATGCCGAACCAGGTAATCACGCCGCCGATAAGGCATAGGGTAATTAAGCCCACCATGGCGCATATTCCTTTCATCTTGTAGAGAACTGCCAAGCAGATCTCATGCGATACCGATCAACGCCTGCGCACCAGCATGGGTTGCCTCACTCGCCAACATAGACAGGGGCGCGATGTGTACTTTGCGTCAGGGCCTTCGCGGCGGTCTACCGCGCGAGCGGTTTAGTCCTCCGCTGCACAGCCGACTTCAAGTGAGCCCACTTGCAGTGCCCGCACAAAGATCCTGCAGTCTTGCGTCCAACCTTAAAATCGTCTTGAGCTACAGTCCAATGGCATTGGAGAGCACTTCGTCGGTAAATCCCATGAGCGTGCCAGCGCGAAGCGCACCTTGCGTCAACACATGGTCTTCGATCAACAGCGCCGGGGTAACGAGCCAAAGCGTTCAGACGCCCAAAGCGCTTTCGTCCACTGGCCACTGCAGCTCTCGCGCAACCCTGCGCATGATCCATACGCACTGCGCATCTGTGCACCATCGCTTGGCCAGAAGACCTTTTAACGCAGTCTTCACCGTCGCTTCCTGGCCCCCTTCAAAGGTGGGCAGCTTTCGCTGGCAGTACGGAACCATCTGCGAGACCAGGTCGTCACACATCTGAAAGGCTGCCACGACTTCTGAGGGCGAAGTACCTGGCGCATAGAACTTTCCATCTTCCTCAACGAGGCTCATCTTCGGCTGGGCGCCTCCAATGGCAGAGGGAACCGCAGTCACCGGGAAATCATCCGGCACGCCTGGATAGCTGGCACGGTCAATCGTCATATCAATTCCTTGCGTACTACTTCGCCATACAGCCGGTACTGCCCTGTCCATTCAAGCCTCTTCAGGCCTTCACTTCAGGGGCAGTGTGGTGGGCGGGAGCCAGTACGGCCCGCTCGCGCAGCCAGCTTGCTTTGTCGTATACAAAGTCCGGAAACTCTTGGGTCAAGGTGGTTTTCTGCAAGATGAGTTCTCGGGCCAAGTGCGCCACTTCTGCCAGCTCCTTTTCATTTCTTACTTCAAACGGTGCCACAAGGCTGACACCCATCGCCCAACTGAGACGCTCCCATTTCCATGAGGGCCGAACCTCCAAGTCAATCCCATCCCGGGTCAGCCGTTCTTCAATTTTCTGAAGCTTTGCGTAGTGCTGTGTCTGGGCCTCGGAAGGTGCGCGGCTGGTGAAGCTGCTCAGTTTTTTCCGCTTGCTCGACTTGCCAACCATCTTGTAGCCTTTGGTCCCGCCCTCAAAGAGCCAGTCATCCCGTGGGCCGTCACCCGCCTCGTCCCAAGCCATGGAAGAAATAGCCTCCCCATAGATGTGTCGAGGGTGATGCCACCAGACGATGATGCGCCGCCCGTTGAGGATGAAACCCACGTCATCCCAATACGACAGACTTTCAGGCCCCATGTTCCAGTAGGCGTGCGGGATGAACAGACCGCCATCTGAAAGACGCCACTGTTGCATGCGGTGATACTCACGCATGCGCCTACCCAAATACTCATAATGCGGATTTCTCATGTGGATTCCTTGGTCAACCCTTGGGTGCTAAGGCCCAGGCAGACGTCGACAGGCGCAGCCAGGGACCCAGTGTTTCCTTCAAACAACTGTGGCAAAGATCGATATCCACCCGCGTTCCATCGCCCAGGGGCGATCCCCAGCCCGCGTCGAACCCCAGCTGCAGGAAGTTGTTCAGGCCATCGCCCTCATCGTGTCGCGCCTGCGTTCCACAGCGGTCGCAAATGAGTTCCGCGACGAACGGTGTCGACATCAATTCATGAACTCTCATTTTGTGCACCTTGATTGATAGCTAAGGCATCTGCATCATCACACTGCCAAGCGCAGCCTGTATACGCGCTACCTGCTGCGGGTCAGCCGTGTCGTCATGTTCCATCCCCAGCACTTGAGCAAGTGTGTATCCCAGATCCGCGTGGCAGCGTCGCAGTTGCCTGAGGGGCTCTTCCAGTAACGCTTTGTGTGCCGAGGCTATGCGGCTGCGATAGAAGCGCATGGTTTCGGCATTCTGGGCAGCAGGCCGCCCCAGGACTTGTTGGTAGGCACACCAATAGTAGCCACAGGATTGCACAAAGGCGGCGACTGCTGCCAACTCTCTTTCGTGGCGGTGCAACAGTCTCGGGTAACGGCTCGCTTGGTTTGCGGCGCGTTCGCAAAGGTCCAGAGGCATGGTCGCCGGCTCTCCCGCAGGAGTTGCCACGGGATGAAGATAGGCACGCACCAGGCCATCATCGCCAAAAAGATTGCGAATGAATGCGTTCAGCGCGCCCTGTGCAGCATCGGGCATACGAGCGTAGATCTCGTCGCGATATTGCGTGATCACGTCACAGTCATGTTGCTGCACGCGCTCCGACATGAGCGTGCGGAGGGAGATGCGGTTACGGTTTCGATGCAAGTGAAGTGATGCGGTCATATGAAACTCCTTGGCACTCGAAGTGCAGATTCGGCCAATCGGGCTTACAGGGTGGGCGCAGGCAAGGCTCCGCCCTGCCCTGCGCGTCGGGCACTTGGCGTAGGTTCAAAAAAGCGATGTGGTTAGGTAGTGGTTGCCACTGCCGGTGAAGCCTCAAGCGCCAGGATCACGGGGGTCACGTTCCCCGTGACGGACGCTAACGAGATGTGCTGCTTGAGCAAGCGCTCCATGGCAGAGCCGTCCCGGCGCGTCAGGTTGGGCACATACCGGCTGTAGACACGGAACAGCATTTCGGTGCTGGTGTGACCCAACTGTCGCGCAATCCATTCCGGCGCTTCCCCGGCAGCAAGCCACAGCGTTGCCGCCGTATGCCGCATCTGGTAGGCCCTGCGGTGCTCCAACCCCAGGTGACGTAGCAGCGGCGCCCAGACCCGGTTGAGGAAGTTCTGGTTATCAATGGGCTTGCCACTGCGCAAGCTGAATACATACTCCGAGTCAGGGTGCCGAGTCTTGAACTGCGCCTGCAGGGCATCGAACACCATCTCGTTCATCTGGATGTCGCGCATGCTGCCATCCGTCTTGAGCTCGTCTTCCTCGTTGAGCACGATCGTTTCACGCACCAGGATGAGCCGACGCTCGAAATCGATGTACTTCCATTTGAGACCATGCACCTCTCCGGTTCGCATTCCTGTGAAAAAGCGCACGGTGAAGTAGTTGCGATAGTCCGCCCTCGCGGTGGACAGGATGCGCTGCACGTCCTCCAGCGTGAAGGGCATGACATCGCTGCGCTTCATCTTCAAGGGTTTGATATTGCGGAAGGCGGACGTAAACTCGAACCGGTCGGCCGCTTCGTTAAGGATCTGTCGCAAAGGCTTCATGATGGAGTTGATGCGTCGGTTGGATAGGGTGTTGCTGGACTTTCGGGCGGGAACTTTGGCGAGTGAAGCCCGAAATGCCAGTACGTCTGCCTTGGTGATCTGGCCGACCTCCTTGTCCCCGAAAAAGGGGATCAGGTATTTGTCCAGTGCACCGCGTTGCGTGATGCTGTAGCTGCGCCGCCATGTCACCTCGGCCTCTACGAACCACACCTCGGCGAAGTCGCTAAACAGCGGGGTTGTGCTGGGAGGCTGCTTCAACGCGCCTGGTGCAGGCCCGGCAAGCATGGGCTCCTGCGGGGGGTCTGTCTCCACGGCAGGCAAGGGTTTGCCGAAGGTTTTTTGGTAATCGAAGGCGCCCAGGGCGATTTCTCCTTCGATGCGCTCCAGCACCTTCAGTAAGCGCTTGCGGTTGGCTGAGGTGTCGGGCAACGTGGTGTATTCCCGCAGCCGCTGCCCCGCATATCGGAAGTCCAGGAACAGCGTCCCTTTACTTTCCAGGCGGCGGATACTACCCATGAATCACACCTCCATTGGCCAGCGGTATGCCCTCTGCACATACGGCCGAATACTGAGTCATGTCTGTTTCGATGTGCTCCCAGATATAGAGAGTTTTGCGTCCACCGAAAGGGCGGATGTAATGCCGACCCTCAAGTAGGACGCTGTCCTTGAGCCTGTCCCGGATGGTCCGTGCGTCGTACTTGATGCGGTCTGACAACTCGTCAGTGGTCAGATAGGTACACGATGTCATTTCTCTCTCCTTGCAATGGTGGACAATCAGGATTCAAAAAAGTCACGCACTGCGTTTTTTTGTCATCCTGGATGGCATTATGAGCGCGAAATCACCCTTGTCAATGACTTTTTGTCGTTCTGAGCGATATTTCTACATGGAGAATGTCTTGATCAAGTGTCACCTGTCCAGGCTTATGGGAGAACGAAAGCTCAAGATCAGCGACCTTGCGCGGGACACTGGTCTCCATAGGAACACCATCACGCTGCTCTACCAGGAGACGGCTACACGAGTTGATCTGGATGCGATCAACACCTTGTGTGGCTACTTCAGCGTTCCGGTAGGTGAATTGTTCGAATACGTCCCAGACAGTACGTCGGACCAAGAATGACAACCCGTCCCCTGCGGCACAACACGAAGTTGCCTCAGAGATCTGCGTATAACCACCATCAATGAACCAACAAACCCTCTCCGCCTTCATCTGGTCCGTGGCCGACCTGCTGCGCGGCGACTACAAGCAATCCGACTACGGCAAGGTCATCCTGCCCTTCACCGTGCTGCGCCGCCTCGACTGCGTGCTCGAATCGACCAAGCCCGCCGTGTTGACCGAGCTGGTCGCCAAGCAGGCACAGGGCGTCAACCCCGAGCCCTTCCTGCTGCGCAAGGCGGGCCAGAGCTTCTACAACACCTCCACGCTCGACCTCCAAAAGCTGCGGGGCGACCCGGACCACATCGCGCAGAACCTGTTCAGCTACGTGCAGGCGTTCTCGCCCGCGGTGCGCGATGTGTTCGAGCGCTTTGAATTCCACACCCAGGTCGAGCGCCTGGCCAAGGCCGGGCTGCTGTACCAGGTGGCTGAAAAGTTCGCCCAGATCGACCTGCACCCCGAGGTGGTCAGCAACATGCAGATGGGCCTGGTGTTTGAAGAGCTGATCCGCAAGTTCGCTGAAATCAGCAACGAGACCGCCGGGGAGCACTTCACCCCGCGTGAAGTCATCCGGCTCATGGTCAACCTCATCTTCATTGAAGACGACGCCATCCTCAGCAAGCCCGGCGTGGTGCGCACCATTTACGACCCCACAGCAGGCACCGGCGGCATGCTCAGCGTGGCGGGCGAATACCTGGCCGAGCACAACCCCCAGGCGCGCCTCACCGTCTTTGGCCAGGAGCTCAACCCCGAGTCCTACGCCATCTGCAAGGCCGACATGCTGATCAAGGGCCAGGACGTGGGCAACATCGCTTTTGGCAACACCCTCAGCGACGACGGCCATGGCAACAAGAAATTCGACTACATGCTGTCCAACCCGCCCTTTGGCGTGGAGTGGAAGAAGGTCGAGAAGGAAGTGCGCAAAGAGCACGAAAGCCAGGGCTACAACGGCCGCTTCGGCCCCGGCCTGCCCCGCGTGTCCGATGGCTCCATGCTGTTTTTGCTGCACCTGCTCAGCAAGATGCGCCCCACATCAGAGGGCGGCAGCCGCTTCGGCATCGTGCTCAACGGCTCGCCGCTGTTCACGGGCGGCGCGGGCAGTGGCGAGAGCGAAATCCGCCGCTACGTGCTGGAGAACGATCTGTGTGAAACCATCGTGGGCCTGCCCACCGACATGTTCTACAACACCGGCATCAGCACCTACGTCTGGATCATCAGCAACCGCAAGCCCGAGGCGCGCAAGGGGAAGGTGCAGTTGATCGACGCCAGCGGCATGTGGCAGAAGATGCGCAAGAGCCTGGGCAGCAAGCGCAAGGAACTGAGCGATGCCCACATCGAGCGCATCACCCGCCTGTTTGGCGACTTTGCCGAGGCGCACGACGACGACGGCACCCCCATCAGCCGCATCTTCGACAACGAAGCCTTTGGCTACCACGCCATCACCGTCGAGCGCCCGCTGCGCGATGAAGCGGGCAACGTGGTACTGGGCGTCAAGGGCAAGCAAAAGGGCAAGCCCCAGCCCGACGCCAGCCTGCGCGACACCGAAAACGTGCCCTACACCGAAGACGTGGGCGAATACTTCCGGCGCGAAGTGCTGCCCCACGCCCCCGACGCCTGGATCGACCCCGAAAAAACCAAGGTGGGCTACGAAATCCCGTTCAACCGGCATTTCTACGTCTTCAAGCCCCCGCGCCCGCTGGCCGAGATTGATGCAGAACTGAAGCAGACCACCGACCGCATCCTGGACATGATCAAGGGGCTGTCGGCATGAGCTTTCCGCGATACCCGGAGTACAAGGACAGTGGTCAGGATTGGCTTGGAACTATTCCGAGCCATTGGACTGTCATGCCATTGGCCAAGATAGCCCTGGGGCCAGGCTCACTTTTCATCGATGGGGACTGGGTCGAGAGCAAGGACTTGGCGGATGACGGCATTAGGTACATCACGACCGGCAATGTTGGCGAAGGCAGATACAAGGAACAAGGCAGCGGATACATCAGTCAGGCCAAGTTTGACGAACTGCGATGCACAGAAGTGCTACCCGGCGATGTATTGATCTCGCGTCTCAACCTGCCGATAGGCCGCGCTTGTGTTGTGCCTGATCTGGGTGAACGAATCATCACTTCAGTGGATAACGTGATCACCCGCCCGGATAGCGGTTATTCCCGGGCATATCTTGCCTACATGCTTTCAAGTGCATCGCACTTTGCAAACATGGAGATTTTGGCTCGCGGCACCACCATGCAGCGCATCAGCCGCAGCACTCTCGGGCAAGTCCGATTCGCATTTCCAACTGAAGAACAAACCACCATCGCCACCTTCCTCGACCGCGAAACCGCCAAGATCGACGCGCTGGTGGCCGAACAGGAAAAGCTGATCGCCCTGCTGCAGGAAAAGCGCCAGGCCGTCATCTCCCACGCCGTGACCAAGGGGCTGGACCCGAACGTGACTATGAAGGACTCGGGCGTGGAGTGGCTGGGGGAAGTGCCGGGGCATTGGGAGGTCAGACAGCTAAAGCATTTGGCGAGACTGACAACAGGGATGACGCCTCCCACAGATGAACACGAAAACTACGAAGAAAATGGCTTCCCGTGGGTCAGACCAGAGGACATTGATGAAAGTGGTGCCATCACAAAAGCATCGAAATTTTTATCAGAAAAGGGCAAAGCACTGGCCCGATTGATTCCAGCGGGAGCGAGCCTTATTTGTTGCATCGGAACCATCGGTAAAGTGGGAATCGTTGATGAGAACGTTTCGACCAACCAGCAAATCACCGCTGCAACCTTCTTGGGGGACCCTCGCTATTTCTACTTCACTACCTGTGCTGCCAGGGTGGAGCTCGAAAATTCAGCGACAGGGAATGTCCTAAAAATACTCAATACAGAGCGCCTTGGAGAAACTAAGTACCCGTCGCCGCCACTCACTGAGCAAACAACCATAGCGATTTACCTCGATAGCGAAACTGCCAAGCTCGACACCCTGATGTACGAAGCCCGCACCGCCATCATCCTCCTCCAAGAACGCCGCACCGCCCTGATCTCCGCCGCCGTCACCGGCCAGATCGACGTGCGCGGGCTGGCGGGCAGCGCAAATGCTCCTGATTCAGTAGCTGCCAGCGCTTATCCAGCAAGCGCTTGAGGCCAATTTTGCTTCAAACCCACCCTATCCCCTTGCCGCATGAAGCCTTCAAGGCAACCATCGTCGCCTTATGAGCAACAAACAGAACGGACCGCCATAGCGCCCTTGCATGGGCAGATGGGTAGTGAACCGGCGGCCAGGAAACTGAGAAATAAATCGCCCATCCCCGCATTTCTGAGAAAAATCCCCTGGCGCTGAAAATTCCCCCCGATTGTTCGGGCGCAACGCCGACGCCAAGTTCTGCGGGCGCTGTCCAGCAAGGCGCCTCCACGCAAACGCCCTCTGACAGCCCTCCTGCTACCATTCAGTCATCTCATTTCCAGACGGTCCCTCACCCAAGGTTTTTCATGCAAGCGCCCAACATGCAAGCACGCCAAGGCAAGCAAGCGCAGGACGAAGCGCTGCGGTCCTTGCACCGCTATGTCTACGAGCAGCTGCAGTCAGACCGCAAGGATGAGATCCTGCAACATGCGCGCCAGCGCATCGGGCTGTGGAAACAGGGCCGCCTGTGCAGCGATTACTACATCCGGTTTTGGTCTGGTGTGGTGAGCTCGGGCGACAGTGCTGTTTACAAGCAGAAAGTGCTGGAAGCGTCGGAGCGCCGCTCGCTGGGAATGATGCAGAACACGCCCTTTTCGTTCTTGCTGCGGGAATTGCGTTGAACCGCGAACAGCTTCATGCACTGCTGACGCAGGCCAAAGCCATCGTTCACCACACAGACTTCGTGATCGTTGGCTCGCTCTCCATCCTGGGCGCCGTCAGCGACCCACCCCGCACGATGGTGATGTCCATTGATGTGGATACCTATCTGAAGAACGACCCCCAGCGCACCTACGAACTGGCCCAGGCACTGGGCCAGGGCTCTGTGTTCGAGGATGAATTCGGTTATTACCTGGACCCGGTATCCCCCAGCCTGCCCTCGTTCCCGGAGGGGTGGCAGGAGAGGTTGATTCCGCTGGATTTCGGTGACGTGAAGGCTTTTTTTGTGCAGCCTGACGATGTGGCGGTTTCCAAGTACATGCGCGGCGAAGAACGCGACCTGCGTTGGCTGCTCGCTGGACTGAAAAGTGGGCTCCTCGACATGCACACCATTGAACGTCGGATTGCGAGCGCACCGGCATTGGAAGGGGAGCTGCCCGCTGCCCGCAAAAGGATGGCGCGGCATCGCAAGGCATTGAAGCTCACCTGCCCCCCGCTGAATCCAAGGCCAGGCATGGAGTGCAGTCACGGTGTCCCCATGAGACAAACAGCATCGGAAGGAACCTGCAGCCCATGAGCTTGCACAACGAAATCGCGTTCGAGACCGACATCTGCAACCACCTGGCAGCGCAGGGCTGGCTCTACGGCGCACCCGGCACCGAGGGCGATGCCAGCGGCTACGACACCCCCCGCGCCCTGTACCCCGCTGACCTGCTGGCCTGGGTGCAGGCCACCCAGCCGCAAGCCTGGGAGGCTTTGAGCAAGAACCACGGCGCCGCCGCCGAAGCCATGCTGCTCGATCGCCTGCGCAAGGCCCTGGACGACCGGGGCACGCTCGAAGTGCTGCGAGTGGGCATCGACATGCTGGGGCTCAAGAGCCCGCTCAAGCTGGCGCAGTTCAAGCCCGCGCTGGCCATGAACCCGGATCTGCAAGCCCGCTACGCCGCCAACCGCCTGCGCGTGGTGCGCCAGTGCCGCACCGGGCACGACGACGTGATCGACCTGGTGCTGTTCCTGAATGGCATCCCGGTGGCCACGGCAGAAATCAAAACCGACTTCACGCAGGACATGAACGCGGCGGTGGACCAGTACCGCTTTGACCGCATCCCCAAGCCCAAGGGCAAACCGTTTGCCGAGCCGCTGCTGGACTTCCCGCGCGGCGCACTGGTGCACTTTGCCGTGAGCAACCGCACGGTGATGATGGCCACCCGCCTGCTTGGGCCCGCCACGCGCTTTCTGCCCTTCAACCAGGGCGACCACGGCGGCGCGGGCAACCCGCCCAACCCCGCAGGCCACCGCACGGCCTACCTGTGGGAGCAGGTGTGGCAGCGCGACAGCTGGCTGGAGATCATCGGCCGCTACCTCGTCACCCAGCGCGACAGCAAGAAGAAGGTGACGGGCTTCATCTTCCCGCGCTACCACCAGCTCGATGCCACGCGCAAGCTGCAGGCCGCCGTGTTGGCCGAGGGTGCGGGGCACAAATACCTGATCCAGCACAGCGCTGGCAGTGGCAAGACCAATTCAATTGCCTGGACGGCGCACTTTCTGGCCGACCTGCACGATGCGCACAACCACAAGCTGTTCGACAGCGTGTTGGTGGTGAGCGACCGCAATGTGCTGGATGCGCAGTTGCAAGAGGCGATTTTTGACTTCGAGCGCACCAAGGGCGTGGTGGCCACCATCAAGGGTGACGCGGGCAGCAAGAGCGGCGAGCTGGCCGAGGCACTGGGCGGCGGCAAGAAGATTGTGGTGTGCACCATCCAGACCTTCCCATTCGCCCTCAAGGCCGTGCAGGAGCTGGCCGCCACGCAGGGCAAGCGCTTTGCCGTGATTGCCGACGAGGCGCACAGCAGCCAGACGGGCGAGGCCGCATCCAAGCTCAAGCAGCTGCTCAGCGCTGAAGAACTGAAAGACCTGGCCGATGGGGGCGAGGTGGGCACCGAAGACCTGCTGGCGGCGCAGATGGCGGCCCGGGCGAGCAACGGCAGAGCAGACACCGGCATCACCTATGTGGCCTTCACCGCCACGCCCAAGGCCAAGACGCTGGAGCTGTTTGGCCGCCGCCCGCAGCCGGATCAGCCCGCCGGGCCGGGCAACCTGCCCGCGCCGTTCCACATCTACAGCATGCGCCAGGCCATTGAGGAGGGCTTCATCCTCGACGTGCTGAAGAACTACACGCCCTACAAGCTGGCCTTCAAGCTGGCCAACAACGGCAAGGAGTGGGACGAGAAAGAGGTTGAGCGCAACGAGGCCATGAAGGGCTTGATGCGCTGGGTGCGCCTGCACCCCTACAACATCAGCCAGAAGGTGGCGGTGGTGGTGGAGCACTTCCGCGAGAACGTGCAGCCCCTGCTCGACGGCCACGCCAAGGCCATGGTGGTGGTGGGCAGCCGGCAAGAGGCGGTGCGCTGGCAACTGGCCATCCAGAACTACATCCAGGACAACGGCTACCCACTGGGCGCGCTGGTGGCTTTCTCGGGCGAGGTAAACGACCCGCAGAGCCTGCCTGACCCGGTGTCGGAGAACAGCACCGCGCTGAACCCGAACCTCAAGGGCCGCGACATGCGCGAGGCGTTTGCCACCGATGAATACCAAATCCTGCTCGTGGCCAACAAGTTCCAGACCGGGTTTGACCAGCCGCTCTTGTGCGGCATGTACGTGGACAAGCGCCTGGGCGGCATCCAGGCGGTGCAGACCCTGAGCCGCCTGAACCGCGCCTACAGCGGGCCATTCGGCCTCAAAGACACGACCTACATCCTCGACTTTGTGAACGAGCCCGACGATGTTCTGGCAGCGTTCAAGACCTATTACGAAACCGCCGAGCTGGCCGGGGTGACCGACCCGCATCTGGTCTATGACCTGCGCGCCAAGCTCGATGCCTCGGGCCATTACGACGAGTTCGAGGTCGAGCGCGTGGTGCTGGCCGAGCTGAACCCCAAGGCCACGCAGGCCCTACTGGTGGCTGCCATCGAGCCGGTGGCCGACCGGCTGCTCAAGCGCTACATGGCGGCGCGGCAGAACCTGCAGGACGCAGAGGCCAGCGCCATCCCAGACGGCCCGGCTGCGCAGGCCGCCAAGGATGAACTGGCAGCCCTCACCCTGTTCAAGCGCGACCTGGGCACCTTCGTGCGCGTGTACGCCTTCCTGGGCCAAGTATTCGACTACGGCAACACCGCCATCGAAAAGCGCGCCATCTTCTTCAAGCGCCTGCTGCCCCTGCTGGACTTCGGCCGGGAGCGCGAAGGGGTGGACCTGTCGAAGGTGGTGCTGACCCACCACCGGCTGAAGGAGCAAGGCCAGCGCAGCCTGGCGCTGCACGACACCGACGGCGACTACAAGCTGCAGCCCCTGACCGACACCGGCGCGGGCGCGGTGCAGGACAAGATGAAAGTGCTGCTATCAGAGATCGTTGCCAAGGTGAACGACCTGTTCGACGGCGAACTCAGCGACGACGACCGGCTGGTGTATGTGAACCACGTCAAAGGCAAACTGCTGGAGTCCGACATCCTGGTGCAACAGGCCAGCAACAACAGCAAGGGCCAGTTCGACAACTCACCCGACCTGGACAGCGCACTGACCGACGCCATCATCGACGCCTTTGATGCCTACACCACCATGAGCAAACAGGCGCTGGACAGCGAGCGGGTGCGCTCCGGGCTCAAGGCCATCTTGCTGGGGCCGGCGCAGTTGTATGAGGTGTTGAGGGAGCGGGGGGGCAACAGATTCAATGCTCAGTAGCCATGTCTTGCGCTCGTGAAACGCTACCAGGCTCAGTAGAGTTGGTTTCTATGGGGCTGGCAGGTGATGGTCAAGAGCAACCTTCACGTCTTACGGTCGAACTACCGCTTCAGGCTGGTTGCTGTCGGCCATGTAGCTGAAATGCCCGCCAGATCGCGGCCATAGCGTGCCACGATTTAGCAGACACAGCTGGCACGACGGGGCGTTATGCCAATCCAACCTGATGGTCGAGTGTCAAAAAGGTATCCCTTTGATTGATCGGTCGTAACAGGGCAGCGTTTGACACGGCACCCGGGCTCCTGAACTGCGCTTCTTCACCTGACCAAAGTAACCGGGGGGTGATGCACGCATTGGGCCCGCTGGGCTTGCCGCACCTGATCAGCGGGGCAGTGTCATGAAAGTGAACGTGGCCGCAGCAGCAGTCGTTTGTTGAGTCTGGGGCGACAGGGTTCAATTTGCTTGTGGTGCCATGCCGCAGCGACATTTGCGGACGCACCTCCTAACGTGTCGCCTAACATCAGAGGCACCTTACTTGCGAGCCAGCCACACCCCGAAGACGGTCAGCGCCATGCCGATCAAGGACAGGCCCGTCAAGGTCTCACCAAACAGCGCCCAGGCAATGAGTGCGGTAGTGGGTGGGGTCAGGTAAAACAGGCTGGCGACGTTCACGGCACTGCCGCTTCGGATTAGCAAGTTCAGCAAGCTCACTGCGCCAAGCGAGAGCACCAGTACCAACCATCCGAGTGCGAAGACGAAGGAGCCGGTCCAGTGCACCCGCATGGTTTCGGTCTGGCTGGCCACCAGCGCAGTGAACACCAGGCACGGGAGGAACTGAATCACCGAGCCTGTGCGTAGATCAAACGAGTGACAGAACCGCTTTTGGTAAAGCGTACCCGCGGTAATTGCCAGTAGTGCGATCACGGCTGGCAGCAGCATGGCCGAGATGGCGTCACCACTGGCACTGGCTGCAACCTTGTGCGCCACCACCATGCCAACGCCGGCAAAACCCACCGCCAAGCCAACCCATTGTGTCGGGCGCACGCGGTCGCCCAGCAGCATTCCGGCCCCAAGTGCCGTCAGTACAGGCTGCAGTCCCACCACCAGGGAGGCAACACCGGCTGGCAAGCCGTGGCTGATGGCGGTGAACACACCGCCCAGATAGACCGCATGAATGAGCAGTCCTGACACGCCAATGTGAATCCACTCCAGCCCTGTTCGGGGCCAAGGTGCGCGCATGAGCCAAGTGAGAACACCCATCAGCACCAGGACGGCCAGATAGCGGAGGGTCAGAAAGGTCAGTGGTTCGGCATCAGGCAGACCGAACTTGGCACCGATGAAACCGGTGCTCCACAGTACAACAAAGAACAGTGGGTAGACTGCGGTGAGGGCTTCGGATCGGTGCGCCGTTTGGGTTGTGGTCATGCGCGGAGTTTATGAGCGCGAAGGCTTCTTCGCCTTCCGTTGTGTTAACCACCGATGCCTTGCACATATCGACACAAGAGGTGGACGGCTGTCAAAATCAGTACCTGCAAAGCAGCGGTAGCGGCCATTGACCAACGACATGGATATTTCCCTTTTGGGCCCAGAGCGTAAGTTCGACCACTTCGTGCAGTGGACATTCGACCGCGAGTTGGCGGTGCAAACGGTGGCCTGCCGCGCTGGATGACTGCAGCCCTTTCGATACCTGTCATTGATGTCGCCGTGCTGCTGGGTGAGCCGATGACAGCTTCGCGCCAGGCTCCGTGAATCCAGCCCCCTGCAGCGACCGACCGCAGTCGCTGCTAAACCGTCTATGTCACTGGTCTGATTGAGGGCTGAAGTTATCCAATCGATCAATCTCGGTTCCGGTGTACGGTCGATCACCTGCGTTGGTCTGGCGAATCAAGCAACTCAACCTGCTGCGTCGGATCCCTGGCGCCATGAACGAAACAAACTAACGGCAGCACCTTGATCAATGCCTCGGCCTCCCCCACCGTGCCATGCAGCCAGGCGTCCCAGGCCCCCTTTTCCAGCGGCACAACCGTGCGCTTGTCCTGCATGTCCGGTGCCCGCTTGGGGTCTGATCTGTGCATCAGGTTCAGCACGGGCACGTTGTCGCAGTTCTGCGTGATCATGGTTTCTCAACAGCAGTAACTGTTACCGGCACTTATCACCAGCGCGCTGCGACCACCAATTCGCAAACGCAAGAAGGTCGGCGTGATGCGAATCCGTGTGTACCAACAGGTCGCCCGCGTTGGGCGACCCGGTAATCCCACGCAAAATCAATGCGCGATGGATCGCGGCATCGACGCCCACGAAGTACGGCAAGTAGTCGTCGACGAAGGCGATCGGCTTTAGGGAGTTGAGCGTGTCGGCCTTAGGGCTCGCGGCCGTTGCCACGTTGTCGGTGGCGTGGACCAGGTGAATCGGGAATCCGTGCAGTCTCAGGTTGTGCTCGCGAGCTGCCCTGAATTCCGCAGGCAAGGCCGAGCCCGCCGCGGCGAGCTTGTGGCACGCCTCAATCGCTCCTGGAACCGGCGGGATCGATGACCAGAACTCGTTGTCGAAGGCCCGCCGAAGCAGATCAAGCCTATCCCCTTCAACTCGCTCCACTTCCCATCTGTCGATGGGCCAGTAGGCGAGCGGATCGCGCTCGCCAGGGTACGTGCCGAACGCCTTCTGCCAAGCGCTGGCATAGGCCAAGCCGTAGTCCAGGAGGACTCCGTCAGCGTCAAGCGCGATGATTCCTTTGGTCATCAGGAAGTTTCGCACAGCAGAGCACGCCTGCACGCGCGGGTTGGGGGGCTCCCTTGTTGTCGGGACTGCTAAGCGGCAACAGTTACGTGTGCCTTCGAGAGGATGTGTTTGCCTCGCGGTGCCCCAGAACTGACGATGCAATGAGACCAACGGCGCCACCAACGATGGCCATGTCGGCGATGTTGAATGCCGGCCAGTGCCAGCCGTGCAGGTGGAAGTCCAGATAGTCAATCACGGACCCGCGCACAGCCCGGTCGAAGGCATTGCCCAGGGCGCCGCCCAGGATGAGGCTATAAGCCAAGCCCTCGAGGCTGCGCACCGGCTTGGCGAGCAGCCAAGCGAGCCAGGCCGACGCGCCCAGGGCGATGGCCAGGAAGAACCAGCGTTGCCATCCGCCGGTGCCGGCCAGGAAGCTGAAGGCCGCGCCGGGGTTCAGTACGTGGACCAGGCTGAAGAACGGTGCGACCTCGCGCGACCAGCCGAGCAGGGTGGTCAGATGAATCCAGGTCTTGGCAGTCTGGTCTGCGGCAAAGACTACAAGCGCAAGGCAATACCAGCGAGCTGGTCGGTTGACATACTTCATCGTTCTTGTTGGTTAGACCAGATCGCAGGGCCGTGGTTGGATTCAGCGCGTTGCCGCACCGTGCTCGGCCGTGAGTGCTATTGACGCGGACAGAATTTCAGCGAGTTCCGGTCTCACAGCATTGGCGCGAAGGCACTGACCGTGGCCCGGCCAGGGTTGCCAAGCGGCAGCCTGCCCGAGAGGTGGCCAAGCGGCACCAGCAGGATCCTAAACAGCTGGCCCGCGGCTTCCCGCACGTCACGCTCACGCGCGGCCAGGGCCAGCATGTACCAATGACTCCGCAGATGAAGCCAGAAGCGCTCTTGGCCAAGCACGTGCGCGGCCTCCAGGACCTTCCACCGGTCAGGTCCTCGGGATCTCGCCCGCTCCACGAGGTGAGCAAATGCTGCCCCGCGCTGCCGATCGTCTATGGCTGTCAGGTTCGTCATTTGAGACTCAGGATGCGCCGGGCACCGTTCAAGACGATCAGACCCACCACGGTGCCGATGACCAGATCAGGGTAGTTGGATCCGGTCATGGCCACCAGGAAGCCAGCCAGGATCACGCCCGCATTGGCGATCACGTCGTTGGCCGAGAAGATGTAGCTTGCCTTCATGTGCGCACCGGCATCCCGCTTCTTGGATATCAAGACCAGGCAGATGACGTTGGCGATCAGGGCCACCAGGCCCATCCCCATCATCAGGCCCGAGACAGGTTCGCTCCCGGCGATGAAGCGTCGAACGACCTCGCTGAGTGCCATGAGCGCAAGCGCCAGTTGCAACCAGCCCGCCGTGTGAGCCGCACGCGTCTTAAGGGCAGCTGCTCGGCCGACGGCAAACAGGGACAGCCCATACACCGCAGCGTCGGCGAACATGTCGAGCGAGTCGGCGATGAGCCCGGTCGATTGAGCGATGAAGCCCATCACGATCTCGATCACGAACATGGCCGCATTGATCGAGAGCAGTATCCATAGCAGCCTGGCCTCGGCCGCATTGTCAGGCGGGTCGATTTCATCGTCGTCACCCATGACCGCGTCCGATTCCAGCAGCTTGGCGCCCAGACCCAACGGCTCCAGGCGTTGCAGGACCTGCGCCACCGGAGCGCCATGCACTGCGGTCAGCTTGCGGTTGGCCAAGTCGAAGGACAGGGATTTCACCCCGGGAACGTCTTGCAGGGCCAACTTGATCATGTTCTCTTCCGATGGGCAATCCATCTTCGGGACATGGAAGGTGCTCTTGAAGCTGCCGGCGGCGCTATCGTCTACCGCGGCCGAATGCACCAGCTTCGCGCCCAAGCCCAGCGGTTCGAGACGCTGCAACACCTCGGCGACCGGCGCGCGATGCACGGCCACCAGCTTTCGGCCCGGCAGGTCGAAGGTGAGCGACTGCACGCCTTCGACGCTTTGCAAGGCCATCTTGATCATGTTCTCCTCGGACGGGCAATCCATCTTCGGAACGGCAAAGGTACTTTCGAATTTTGTGGTGGCGCTCATGGGTATTCCTCGGACTGCATAATTGGAAACCCTCTAGCAACTACAAAGTCAAGCCCGCTGCAAGGGCGGCTCATCCATGAAGATCGGCGACCTGGCCAAGGCCACCAATACGCTTCCCGAAACGGTCCGCTTCTACGAGCGCGAGGGACTGCTGCCGTCCCCCGCCCGGACCGAGGGGAACTACCGCAGCTACACGGCTGAGCACGCCCAGCGGCTCGCCTTCATTCGGCACTGCCGCAGCCTGGACATGACGCTGGCTGAGATCCGCACGCTGCTGCACTTCAAAGACGCTCCTTCCGAGAATTGCGGCGTCGTGGATGAGCTGATTGCAAGTCACATCGAGCAGGTCGTGGTCCGCATCCGGGAGCTGAAGGCGTTGGAAGCCGAATTGCGCTCACTGCACCGCAGCTGCTCGGTTGGCCGTGCCGCGGTCAACTGCGGCATCCTGGGTGGACTTGAGCGCGCGGCCAAGCAGAATTCAAAGAATGTGCGCTCGTTACCACTCGGTTCTTGACGCAGCGCGGCTGCGCGAATTCTTTCGAGCCATCCGCGACAGCGGCTTGGATGTTCTCGATCGAGATGTCTTTCCAGGACGCTTTGCGCCCATCGTGAGGCGCCCGCCCGAGCTCGAATCGGGCGACGAGGCGGTTCCTGAGCGCGAGGCCGTTGTCGCGCGGTTCGGCCTGATCCCTTTCTGGGCCACCGATATGCGCAAGGTGAAGCTGACGTACAACGCCCGCTCCGAAACAGTTGCCACCGCGAGGCCGTTCCAGGCCGCTTGGAAGAAGGCCCAGCACTGCATTGTCCCGGCTGAGGCCATCTACGAGCCAGACTGGCGCTCGAACGTGCACGTGCCCACACGTATCAGCGCGGCCGACGGCAGCCCCTTGGCGATCGCCGGGCTATGGAACACTTGGCATTCGCCTGCAGGAGAGCGCGTTCATACCTTCACGCTCATGACGGTCAACGCCGACTCCCATCCCGTCATGTGCAACTATCACCGCCCAGGCGAAGAGAAGCGTATGGTCGTCCTGCTGGACGAATCCCAGTACGACGCCTGGCTGGACGCGCCCGCCGAAGGCTCGATGGACTTCATGCAGGCTTGTCCGCCTGAGCGCCTGGCAGCCACCGGCGAGCCGGTCGAGCGAGCGCCGGCTAAGGCCGTTCCTCAAACAGCTTCCCTATTCGACTAGCGTGTCGGTGCCCCGGGCACGAAGCTCACGACCTTCGCGTGGCCGGTCGCATGCAGAATCCTGACCTCCTGCCGCAGCGCTTCGTTCACCGAGGCCATGGCCTGAAGCTGCTTGCGCAGGTCCAAGTTCTCGGCGCGCAAATCACGGGCAGTCTCCTGTTCGCGTTTGAGCGCCGCCTTGAGGCTGTCCTCGCTTGCGCCGGGCTCTCGGCCGCTCAGGCGGCGAACCTCCTTCGCGACATCCGGGTAGCGGTTGTGAATCAACGCTGGAGTGACGCCGACCTCGACCGCTAGGGCTGTGATCGTCGGAACGGCCTCGGCACGCTGCAGGCGTGCCAGAGCCTCCCACAGATCGGCGGTCGTTGTGTCTCGATTGCGCCCGCGAACCTCTTCGGGCGCCTGGCGTCGGTCCCATCTGGCTTTCATAGCGGTTCGATCCCCGGCCCCAGCTGCTTCAAGACGTCTTCGACCCGGTGGAGGTCTCGTTGCACGCGCTGGACCGCTGCCGGTCCCAACTCGCGGGCCTCCACTTGGAGCTCCAGTTGGTGGGCGTGTATTGCCTGCCACGCGATCCGCTGGGAACTGTCGATCACAGAGTCATTGCAGGCGCCGCACCGCCACGGCTCATACAGACCGGCCCCGCCACAGCCATCATCCTGGGCCAAGCAGTACGAATGGCCGGTGCTGCGGATATTGATCCAATCGGCCGTCTCCTCGATGAGAGTTTCGCGGCTAGGGAAGTCGTGGGCCCGCATGCTCACGATTCGCTGGCCGGCGCGCCCCGCCAGGGGCGTATCCGCGTGGAGCCAGCCTTCGATCAGCTCGACTTTTCGGGCACTGATCTCCGTGAACAGGTCTTCAAACAGCGCGTCATCTTGCATAGGGTTCGCCGCATACAGCTGCGTCATCTCGATGCTCGAGTGTTTGAACTGCTCCTTGAGGAAGAGGACATTTCCCAGGCGATGCCGCACGAAGGTCCAGGCGTACGCCCGGCGCAGTTGGTGAGGCGAGAGGCGCCAATCAACGCCGGCGTAGGCGGCAAAGCCTTTCATCCGGCCGGCCCAATGCAGGCCGGACACGGTCCGGATCTGCGGTGTCGGGCCTGCCCGGCCCAGGAACAGGCGGTTGGCCGCTGCCTTCTGGCCCTGCGAGAACTTCGGCTCCCGACGGGCATATCCCAGCGGCAGGTCGAGCCGCTGCTGATACTCGCGGTACCACCCCTTCAATGCATTCTTGGTTGGGTAACCCAGCTGACGGATGGTCGGGCTGGTGCGTTTGCCGA
>JANJSZ010000022.1 GCA_024711405.1 Acidovorax sp. | reverse complement strand
GCCAACCGCTGGCTCGACACCCCGCGCAACTGCTGCCATATCGACCATGCTGCCGCCGGCCATCCGCCGTATTGCAGCCGCTGCGGCAACCTGCTGCGCCCGGGTGTGGTGTGGTTTGGCGAGGCCCTGCCGTACGCCACGCTGGAGGCGGCTCAGCAGGCCGCCCGTGCCTGCGACCTGATGCTGGTGGTGGGCACGGCGGGGGCCGTGTACCCGGCGGCGGGGTTGGCGCAAGTGGCGCGCCAGGCGGGTGCTCGCGTGGTCATCGTCAACCCGGCCGCCAGCGCCCTCGACGATGTGGCCCATGTGCTGCTGCGTGGCACGGCCGCCAGCGTGTTGCCGGTCTTGCTGGCGGTTGCCTGATGCGGGTTTGCCATCCAGGCGCTGTCGCACCCGCCCGCATCACACCAGCCCCAGCGCCCCCAGCAGCGCCCCGGCGCCCAGCAGCCACAGCAGATGCAGCCGGGTGCGCCACACCAGCAGCGTGCACACCAGCGTGAGCAACCACAGGGGCCAGTCGGCGGCGGGGTTGCCATGGGCGCTGCCCAGCAGCCAGGCGGTGGCCAGCAGCAGGCCGATCACCACCGGCGCCATGCCTTGCTTGAAGGCGCGCACGCTGCGCCGCTCGCGGTTGCGGTGGCCCCAGCGCGTGGCCAGCCAGGTCAGCGTGGTGCTGGGCAGCATGATGCCGACCATGCTCAGCAGCATGCCCAGGGCACCGCTGGCCCAGCCTGCGGTGCCGGCGCCACCGGCATTGATGCCCACGTTCCAGCCCAGCAGTGCAATGAACAGCACATTGGGCCCCGGTGCCGCCTGGGCGATGGCAATGGAGGCGTTGAACTGCAGCTCGGTCAGCCAGCCCTGGCGCTCCACCAGAAAGCGGTGCATGTCGGGCGCGGTGGCAATGGCGCCGCCCACGGCCAGCAGCGAGATGGAGATGAAGTACAGGAACAGGTTCAGCCAGTCGAGCGGCTGCAGCGCAATGGCGTGGGTCATGGTGCCATCTTTCGCCAGGTCAGCACGCAGGCCATGCCGCCCAGCGCTGGCAGCACCCAGGCCAGCGGCCAGCGCAGCAGCGCCATGCCGGCGAAGGTGAGGGCGACCAGGGCAGCGCACAGCCAGGGGCCCAGCGGGTGTTTGCGCAGCGCCGCCGCCAGCTTGAGGCCCGTGCCCGCAATCAGTCCGGCGGCCACCGCACCCATGCCACGCAGCGCACCCGCCACCGCCGGATGGCTGGCAAATTGGGCATACACCAGCGCCAGCGCCAGCACCACCAGCAGGGGAACGGTGAGCATGCCCGCAATCGCCGCCAGCGCGCCGCGCAGCCCGAAATGGCGGTCACCGATCATCACTGCGAGGTTGACCACGTTGGGTCCCGGCATGATCTGGGCCACGGCCCAGTCTTCGACGAACTCCTCGTTCGTCATCCAGCGCTTTTTTTCCACCAGCTCGCGCTGCACCACCGCCAGCACGCCGCCAAAGCCCTGCAGCGCCAGCCAGGTGAACGACCAGAACAGGTCGGCCGGGTTGCGCGGCAGCGGCCGCGGTGCAGGGGCATCGGAAGAGGGCAGGGGCTCTGGCATGGTGAATAGGGGAAAGATATGCCTCTGGCTCAATAAAAATAAGCGCTGGCAGCTATGAAAACAGGAGTTTATCGGAGGCTTGGACGGGCCAGGGGCAGGGCGCTCCATGGTACGCCGCAAGCCTGGGTGACCGGGCGGCTGCGGCATCGTCAACGGCGACAGGGGCATCATGATTGCTGATGGGTGGCGCGCGGGCAGCAGAGGGCCGCCACGGGCCGAGTTGTCGGCGCAGTAGGATGCATTGCGTACGGCCCCGCTGGCGACGGCACGGCAATCCCGACACACAAGGACACCTCCATGAAACTGGTTCGTTATGGTCAACCCGGCGCAGAGCGCCCCGGCGTGGTGGATGCACAGGGCGTGCTGCGCGATCTGTCGATGCTGTTGCCTGAACTGGGCCCCGGCCAGCTTGGTCCGCGCACCCTGTCGGCACTGGCAGCGCTCGATGTGGCGCGCCTGCCCGCCGTGTATGGCGCACCCCGCCTGGGCTGCCCGGTGGCGGGCGTGGGCAAGATCGTCTGCGTGGGGCTGAACTATGCCGACCACGCCCTCGAAGCCGGCATGCAGACGCCCGCCGAGCCCGTGCTGTTCATGAAGGCCATCACCGCCCTGAGCGGCCCGAACGACGCGGTGCGCATTCCCCCTGGCGCGCGCAAGACCGACTGGGAGGTCGAGCTGGGCATCGTTATCGGCACCCGCGCCAGCCATGTCAGCGAAGCCGCCGCGCTGCGGCATGTGGCGGGCTACGTGCTGGCCAACGACGTGTCCGAGCGCGCCTGGCAGACCGAGCGCGGCGGCCAGTGGGACAAAGGCAAGAGCTACAACAGCTTTGCCCCCATCGGCCCCTGGCTGGTGACCGCCGATGAGGTGCCCGATCCGCACGCCATCGACCTGTGGCTGGAGGTGAACGGCCGGCGCGTGCAAAACGGCAGCACGCGCAACTTCATCTTTGGCGTGCCCACCGTGGTGTCGTACATCAGCCAGTTCATGGCGCTGGAGCCGGGCGACATCGTGCTGACCGGAACCCCCGCCGGCGTGGGCCTGGGCCAGAAGCCCACGCCGTGGTTTCTGAAGCCCGGCGACGTGATGCGGCTGGGGGCCACGGGCCTGGGCGAGCAAACCCAGACCTGCGTGGGCGGTTAGCCCACCCTCATCAGCCGATCTGCCCGCGCAGCTTGTGGCCGGCATTGCGCCAGCCCGCCTGGTCGCGGTATTTGACCTTGAAGGTCTTGAGGTCGGCCTGGCTGGCGTATTTCACCCGGAAGATCCTGAACGTGGCATCGGCCTCGTAATTCACGAAGCACCACTCGGTGTCGCCATCGGCCTGCTGGTGGGAGGGCAACTCATACCAGCACAGGTCGGCCTGGGTTTCGTAGGACACTTCGAACACGCTCGCGTCGGCTTTGCTTGCCAGCGCTGCCACCAGAATCTTTGCCATGCGCAAACTCCTGCGAAAGGATGAAACCAACGCCTGCATGGTATCGGAGCCAGCGCAGGGCGCCAGAGGTCGCGTGCTAATGGTTGACTCTTCGCCCCCTCGGCCTCTACCCTGCCAGCCTGTACCCACACCAGGACAACCCGCCATGCCATCCACCACACGCCGCCCGCACCCTGAGCGCCACCGCGCCGACCGCATTGGCTGGCTGCGCGCCGCCGTGCTGGGGGCCAACGACGGGATTGTGTCCACCGCCAGCCTGGTGGTGGGCGTGGCGGCGGCGCAGGCCAGCCAGTCCACCATCGTGATGACGGCGGTGGCCGGGCTGGTGGCCGGAGCCATGTCGATGGCGGCGGGGGAATATGTGTCGGTGCATTCGCAGTCCGACACCGAAAAAGCCGACCTCGACCGCGAGCGCCACGAACTGGCCACCGACCCCGCCACCGAGGCGCGCGAGCTGGCCAGCATCTACATGGGCCGGGGGCTCAATGCCGCGCTGGCCCAGCAGGTGGCGCAGCAGCTCATGGCGCACGACGCGCTGGGCGCCCATGCACGCGACGAGCTCGAAATCTCCAGCGCCATGGTGGCCCGCCCGGTGCAGGCCGCGCTCACCTCGGCAGCCGCCTTTGCCGCTGGCGCCGCCTTGCCGCTGCTAGTGGCCGCCGTGGCGCCCGCCAGCAGCCTGCTTTACTGGGTGGCCGGCACCGCGCTGGTGTGTCTGGCGCTGCTGGGGGCGTTGGCGGCGCGCACGGGCGGCGCGGGCGTGCTGGTGGGTGCATGGCGCGTCACCTTCTGGGGCGCGCTGGCCATGGCCGTCACGGCGGGCGTGGGGGCGCTGTTCGGAGCGCCGGTGGGGTGATGCGCGGCGGGTTACCGAAACATGGAAGAAAACAGGCAACAACGCTTGCTGAATCCGTGCTAATAGCTGCCAAAAAACAGCGATTTTCCCCACACTGCACTGAGAAAATTCAGGCCGCGCGCGCAGGCTGCGCCACCGCATCACCCGGTGCATCGTCGGCCCAGGCGCTGATGCCGCCCAGCAAGGCATAGACCTGGGGGCGCCCGGCGGCGCGGATGCGTTCGGCCAGGTAGGCGGCCGACACCTCGCTGGGGCAATCGCAATACACAATGACCGACGCATCGGCCGGCAGCGCCGCCAGTTCGCGCGGCCCGGCATCCAGCCCCAGGCGAATGGCGCCCGGAATGCTGGCCTCGCTGCCCGTCAGATCGGGCCGCACATCCACCACCACATGCGGCACGCCTTGCAACTGCATGGCCTTGAGCTCCTGCACCCGCAGGCGCGGCACGCGGTGGCTGCGGCGCAGCACCTGCATGCGGCGCGCCCATTTCCAGGCCAGAAAGGCCGCAAAACAGGCCAGTATGGCGATGAAGCCCGGCACCACATACGCCGCCAGCAGCGCCAGCAAGGCGCCCACGGCGTCTTCAAACAGAATGCCCATCATCAGTGCCGAAGCCACCCAGATGGCCGAGCCCGCCGCATCAAACAGCACAAAGCGCGTCAGCGAGGTGCCCGCCGTGCCCGCCATCAGCGTGGTCAGCGCGCCCGCCCCTGGCAGAAACTTGGCCACCAGCAGCACCCGCGGGCCAATCTGGCGATAGAAATGCGTGCTTTTGCGGATGCAGCTGTCGGGCGACAGCGACACGCGGCACACGCCCCGCATCAGCCAGGTGCCATGGCGCCGCCCGGCAAAAAACCAGGCCGTGTCGGCCACCACGCAGGCCAGCACCGCCAGCGTGAACACCAGGGCCACCGGAATATCGCCGCGCACCACCGTCAGCGTGCCGGCCACCACCAGCGTGGGGTAGGCCGGGATTGGCAGGCCCGCCTGCTCCAGCAGCACATTCAAAAACAGCAGGGCCAGCGCATGTTCAGCGACCAGTGAGCGCAGGGTTTCGGCGATGTCGATCATTCGTGCGGGGCGCTTGGGCGCCAAATTTGACTTGCGGATAGCGCCCTGGGCGGGTGCCCAAGGCCTTTGGCCGGGGCTGGCGCGGCGTTGGCAAAAGACGGGTTTCGGGGCCTGGCGGCGTGCGCAGGCAAGGGGCGATGGTAACGATGGGGCCATGGCGCCGCTAGTTGGCAATCAGCGGCTTCACTGTTCCATTCTTTGAACCAATCTGCCACGCGGGTGTTTGGCACGCTGCGCCTTCGGTTCCGGGAATGGGGTCAGAGCACGAGTTTCGCTGTGCGA
>JANJSZ010000011.1 GCA_024711405.1 Acidovorax sp. | reverse complement strand
GTCGCCGCACAGGATGAACTCCCGCTGGCCCTTGGCGGCCATCAGATGCGGATGGAACTCTCCCAGGAAGCGGAATTTGGCCTGCTGTCGCTCTTCGCCCGACGAGCCGCTGGGAAAGTACGCGCTGATGATGGACAGCTTGCGCGCGGGCGTGTCAAAGCGCAGTTCGATATAGCGGCCCTCGGCATCGAACTCGGGCGAGCCATAGCCGGCGATGACCTCGCTGGGCTCATGGCGCGTGTAGATGCCGACGCCCGAGTAGCCTTTTTTCTGGGCAAAGTGGAAATGGCCGTTCATCCCGGCAAGCTGTTCGAAACGCGTGGCGATATCGGCGGCCTGGGCCTTCACTTCCTGCACGCAAATACAATCCGGCCGCATGCTTGCGATCCAGGGTTCCACGCCCTTGCTGGTGGCGGAACGGATGCCGTTGAGATTGAGGCTGGTTAACTTGAACAAGGAATTTCCATGGTGAATGTTGGCGCGCCAACCCCTGAGCAGGGTCGTCTGGCGCAGGATTTTGTCCGTTTTGCCGTTGAGGCAGGGGTGCTGCGGTTCGGGGAATTCAAGACCAAGGCGGGGCGCCTGAGTCCCTACTTCTTCAACGCCGGCCTTTTCGACGACGGGGACAAGCTGGGCCGCCTTGCGGAATTCTATGCAAAAGCCCTGTTGGCCAGCGGGATCGAGTTCGACATGGTGTTCGGTCCAGCCTACAAGGGCATTCCCCTGGCCGCAACCGTGGCCGTGGAGTTGGCGCGGAGGGGGCGCAATGTGCCCTTCGCCTACAACCGCAAGGAAGCCAAGGACCATGGAGAAGGCGGCACCCTGGTGGGCGCACCCCTCCAGGGGCGGGTGCTGATCATTGACGACGTGATGTCGGCAGGCACCGCCGCACGCGAGTCCATCGCCATCATCCGCGCCGCTGGCGCAGTACCCCACGCGGTTGCCATTGCACTGGACCGCCAGGAAAAAGCCACCGAGAATGGCCAGGACGTCGAGCACAGCGCCGTGCAGTATGTGCGCCACCAGTTGGGCATGCAGGTGTGCGCCATTGCAACCCTGGCAGACTTATTGCTCTATCTTTCCGAAAAAGAGGGGGGGGAGATGGGCACGCACCACCAGCGGGTGCTGGCCTATCGGCAGCGGTACGGAGTCAACCAAGGGTCATTCAGTTGAGCAAATTGGCGTGGATCATGGGAGTAGGTGTGGTGGCCAGCGTGGCAGCGCAGTGCGCGTGGGCGCAGCAGACCAATGGCGGCAGCATCTACACCTGTGTCGATCGCCAGGGGCGCCGCCTGACGGCGGACCGTCCCATTGCCGAATGCCTGGACCGCGAGCAGCGTGAACTGGGTCCCATGGGCACCGTGCGGCGCCAGATTGGCCCTTCCCTCACCGAGAAGGAGCGGGCCGCCCTGGAAGTGCAGCGCCGCAAGGAGGCGGAGGAGCGCGCCCGCCAGCAGGAAGAACGCCGCCGCGAGCGGGTTCTCACCGCCCGCTACCCGGACAAGGCGGCCCATGATGTGGAACGTGCCTCAGCCATTCAGCTGCTGGAGGACGTCACCGCCGTTGCCGAGAAACGTGTGGTGGAACTGCAGCAGCAGCGCAAGGCCCTGGAAAACGAAATGGAGTTTTACCAGCGGGATCCTGCCAAGGCCCCCATGGCGCTGCGCAGCAAGATTGCCGAAAACGATGCAGGCATGGAGGAGCAGCGGCGCTTCGTGCTCAACCAGAAAGAGGAAAAACGCCGCATCCACCAGCGCTACGACGCAGAGCTGGCGCAGCTGCGCAGGCTGTGGGCTGCGCAAATAGCGCCTGCAGCCGCAGCCTCCGACGTGTTGCTGCCTGCCTCCAAGCGCTGAAGGCGGCACCGGCAGGCCAGTGCGCCGTGCCCCGTGAAATCAGGCTGCGAGCCGTGCGCGCAGCAACTCGTTGACCTGCGTCGGATTGGCCTTGCCCTTGCTGGCCTTCATGATCTGACCCACCAGCGCATTGAAGGCCTTGTCCTTGCCTGCGCGGAACTGCGCCACGTTGTCGGCGTTGGCAACGATCACCTCGTCGATGATCTTCTCCAGTGCGCTACTGTCATTCATCTGCTTGAGGCCCTTGGATTCGATGACTGCGTCCACGTCGGCCGATTCACCGTTCCACAGCGCATCAAACACCTGCCTGGCAGCGTTGTTGGAAATCGTGCCGTCGGCAATGCGCGCGATCAGTGCAGCCAGTTGCGCAGACGATACCGGTGCCTGCTCGATGCCGATCTCGCCCGCGTTCAGGCGGCGCGACATCTCGCCCATGATCCAGTTGCTGGCCAGCTTCGGCTGCCCGCAGGCCGTGGCCGCAGCTTCGAAGTAGGCGGCCATGGCCTTGCTTTGCGTGAGCGTGGTGGCATCGTATTCGGGCAGGCCATGGTCCGCCACGAAGCGCGCAGCCATGGCGCGGGGCAACTCGGCCATCAGTGCACGCTGTTCCTGCACCCATTGCGCTGAAATGTGGAGCGGCGGCAGGTCGGGGTCAGGAAAGTAGCGGTAGTCCGCCGCGTCTTCCTTGGTGCGCATGGCGCGGGTTTCGCCGGTGTCGGGGTCGAACAGCACGGTGGCCTGCTGGATGGCGTGGCCGTCCTCGATCTGCTCGATCTGCCAGCGGATTTCGTAGTCGATGGCCTGTTGCATGAACTTGAAAGAATTCAGGTTCTTGATCTCGCGGCGCGTGCCCAGCGGGGCGCCGGGCTTGCGCACGGAAACGTTGGCGTCGCAGCGGAAGCTGCCTTCCTGCATGTTGCCGTCGCAGATGCCGATCCAGGTGACGATCTTGTGCAGTTCCTTGGCATAGGCCACGGCCTCTTCGGACGAGCGCATGTCGGGCTCGGTCACGATCTCCAGCAGCGGAGTGCCGGCACGGTTCAGGTCGATGCCCGACTGGCCGATGAAGTCCTCATGCAGCGATTTGCCCGCGTCTTCTTCCAGGTGGGCGCGCACCAGGCGCACGGTCTTCTTCTCGTCGCCCAGGAAGAACGCGACCTCGCCGCCTTGCACGACCGGGATCTCGAACTGGCTGATCTGGTAGCCCTTGGGCAGATCGGGGTAGAAGTAGTTCTTGCGTGCAAAAATGCTCACGGGCGCAATGTGGGAGCCAAGTGCCAGTCCCAGTTTGATAGCGCAGGCCACCGCTTCACGGTTCATCACGGGCAAAGTGCCGGGCAGGGCCAGGTCCACCGCGCAGGCCTGCGTGTTGGGCTCGGCGCCAAAGGCGGTGGGCGCGCGGCTGAAGATCTTGCTCTGCGTGGCGAGCTGGGTGTGGGTCTCGAAGCCGATGACGACTTCATAGCCGTGGATCAATTTGCTGGTCATATCACAGACCTCCGGGTTGACGGAGGTGGAAGTCAGTGGCTTGCTGCAGGCGGTGCGCAGCGTTCAGAAGGCGGGCTTCCTGGAAGTAGTTGCCAATGAGCTGCAGGCCCACGGGCATGCCGCCCTCGCCAAAACCCGCTGGCACGCTCATACCGGGCAGGCCCGCCAGCGATGCGGGCAGCGTGAAGATGTCGGCCAGGTAGTCGGCCAGCGGGTCGTTGCCATGTTCGCCGAGCTTCCAGGCCACGGTGGGCGCCACGGGGCCGGCGATCAGGTCGCAGTGCTTGAATGCGTTCTGGAAATCGTCGGCGATCATGCGGCGGATCTTCTGCGCCTGCAGGTAGTAGGCGTCGTAGTAACCGTGCGAGAGCACATAGGTGCCAATCATGATGCGGCGCTTGACCTCGTCGCCAAAACCTTCGGCGCGGGTCTTCTTGTACATGTCGACCAGATCGGTGTAGTCCTTGGCGCGGTGGCCGAACTTCACGCCGTCAAAGCGGGAGAGGTTGGACGAGGCTTCGGCCGGGGCAATGATGTAGTACACCGGAATCGACAACTCGGTGCGCGGCAGGCTGATGGGCACGGGCTTGGCGCCGAGCTTTTCGTATTCCTTCAAGGCGGCATCGACGGCAGCGCGCACATCGGGCGCCAGGCCGTCGCCAAAGAACTCGGCGGGGATGCCGATGCGCAGGCCCTCGATGCTGTCGTTGAGCTTGGCGCTGAAGTTTTCGGCCGGCACATCCAGCGAGGTGGAGTCACGGTCCGGGTCGGGGCCGCACATGGCCGACAGCAGCAGCGCGCAGTCCTCGGCCGAGCGGGCCATGGGGCCGGCCTGGTCCAGGCTGGAAGCGAAGGCGATCATGCCGTAGCGGCTGGCGCGGCCATAGGTCGGCTTGATGCCGGTGATGCCGCAAAACGAGGCGGGCTGGCGGATGGAGCCGCCGGTGTCGGTGCCCGTGACAGCCGGGGCCAGGCGCGCGGCCACGGCCACGGCGCTGCCGCCCGAGGAGCCGCCGGGAATGCGATGGGTGTCCCACGGGTTGCGTACGGGGGCGGGGACGTCGAAGCCCACGGGGGCCACGGCCGAGTTTTCGTTGGCCGAGCCCATGGCGAACTCGTCGCAGTTGAGCTTGCCCAGCGTCACCGCGCCCGCATCGGCCAGCTTGGTGACCACGGTGGCGTCAAACGGGGACTGGTAGCCCGCCAGCATCTTGGAGCCGGCGGTGCTGGGGAAGCCCTTGGTGACGAAGATGTCCTTGTGCGCAATCGGCACGCCTTCCAGCGCGCCCGCCGTGCCTGCGGCAATGCGGGCATCTGCGGCCTGGGCTTGCGCCAGGGTGGCGTCTTCGTTCAGGGCCACAAATGCGCCCAGGTTCTGGTGCGCCTTGGCGCGGGCCAGGAAATGCTGGGCGGCTTCGACGGCGGAAACGCGGCGCTCGCGCAGTTCGGTGGCCAGCTGGGCCACGCCCAGGTCATGCAATGCGGTGGAAGTCATGCGGCGGGGCTCTTACTCGATCACTTTGGGCACGAGGAACAGGCCTCGTTCGACAGCGGGGGCGCTTTGCTGGTTGGCTTCGCGCTGGTTGGGTTCGCTGGCCACGTCCTCGCGCAGCCGCAGGGCCACGTCCTGGATGGCCGCGACGGGATGCGCCAGGGGGGTGAGTCCCGAGGTGTCCACCGCCCGCATCTTTTCTACGATGCCAAAGAAGCCATTCAGTTGAGTCAGCATGCGCTCACTCTCAGAAGGGGTCAATTCCAGCCGCGCCAGATTGGCGATGCGAGCGATGTCCTGGGGTGTTAGTGCCATAGCGGGAAAAAGGAGGGAAACCAGATGTAAAGCCGTGATGTCGGTCAAACCGAACGAAGTTATTCACAGGGGATGGGGTATTATCCCGGCTTTGCCGCAAGACCCCCTGCCTGACGGTCATTGTGCGAAAAAAGCAAAATCTGACCACCCCACCCACTCCCTGACACACCCCGCGACGGCAGGCCGAAGTGCATGCCGTGCCTGAGAGGATTTTTGAATGTTCGGAGCTTTCCGTCGGTATTTCTCCACCGACCTTGCCATTGACCTTGGCACTGCCAACACCCTCATCTTTGCACGCGACAAAGGCATTGTGCTGGATGAGCCTTCTGTCGTTGCCATTCGCCACGAAGGTGGGCCCCATGGCAAGAAAGTGATTCAGGCTGTCGGCCGTGAGGCCAAGGCCATGCTGGGCAAGGTGCCCGGCAATATCGAGGCCATCCGGCCCATGAAAGACGGCGTGATCGCCGACTTCGTGATCACCGAGCAGATGATCAAGCAGTTCATCAAGATGGTGCACCCGCGCACGCTGTTCACCCCCAGCCCGCGCATCATCATCTGCGTGCCCTGTGGCTCCACCCAGGTCGAGCGCCGCGCCATCAAGGATGCGGCGGAGGCCGCGGGCGCCACCGCTGTTTACCTGATCGAAGAACCTATGGCCGCCGGCATCGGCGCCGGGCTGCCAGTTTCGGAAGCGAGTGGTTCGATGGTGGTGGACATCGGCGGCGGCACCACCGAAGTCGGCGTGATCTCCTTGGGCGGCATGGTCTACAAGGGCAGCGTGCGTGTGGGTGGCGACAAGTTCGACGAGGCCATCATCAGCTACATCCGCCGCAACTACGGCATGCTGATCGGCGAGCCCACGGCCGAAGCCATCAAGAAGAACATCGGCTCGGCCTTTCCGGGCTCCGAAGTGCGCGAGATGGAGGTCAAAGGCCGGAACCTCAGCGAAGGCGTGCCGCGCAGCTTCACCATCTCCAGCAACGAAGTGCTGGAAGCGTTGACCGACCCGCTCAACCAGATCGTCTCGGCCGTCAAGAACGCGCTGGAGCAGACCCCGCCCGAGCTGGGTGCCGACATTGCCGACCGCGGCATGATGCTCACCGGCGGCGGTGCGCTGCTGCGTGACCTCGACCGCCTGCTGGCCGAGGAAACCGGCCTGCCCGTGCTGGTGGCCGAAGACCCGCTGACCTGCGTGGTGCGGGGCTGCGGCATTGCGCTGGAGCGCATGGACCGCCTGGGCAGCATTTTTACCAGCGAGTAAAGCGGGGCTGCCTGTGCCGGCGCAGGTCGCACCCTGTTCTCCATTGCATGACTGATTGCGTTCGCCCCCATGCCTTGTGGACACGCATCCGCGGCCCGATGGTCGTGCTCGTGCCATCCCGCCTGACTACGATCATGTGCCATGTCGCTCGGAACCCTTGAGCGCAGTGCGCCGCCGTTTTTCAAGCAAGGGCCATCGTCCCTTTCCAAGCTGGCCCTCTACAGCGCATTGGCGCTGTTTTTGATGGTGGCGGATGCGCGCTTTCACCTCACGGGCGCCTTGCGCCAGGCGGTGGCCACCGTCATTTACCCGGTGCAATGGCTGATGCTGCAGCCGGTCGAGTTCATTGCGCAGGGCAGTGGCTATTTCCAGTCCCTGAAAACGGCCCAGGAAGACGCCGATGCGGCCCGCAAGCAGATGGTCCTGATGTCGCAGCGCGCGCTCCAGTCGGAGCAGTTGATGCAGGAAAACTTGCATCTGCGGCAATTGCTGGACCTTCGGACCCGGCTGGAAACCCCTGCCCAGGCGGCACAGGTGCTCTACGACACGGCAGATCCCTACACCCGGCGGGTGGTGGTGGACCAGGGCCGGACGGCCGGCGTGGAGCTGGGTGCTCCGGTGCTCGACGAGAAGGGTGTGCTGGGCCAGGTCACGCGGGTGCATCCGTTCGTGAGCGAGGTCACATTGCTGATCGACCGCGATCAGGCCATTGCGGTGCTGAATATACGCACCGGTACCCGCGGCGTTGCCTACGGGGACCCGGTGGCGGGCCATGCCGGTGGCATGGAGTTGCGCTTCATGCCGGCGAACGCCGACGTCCTCGAGGGGGACCTGCTCACGACCAGCGGGGTCGATGGGGTGTATCCACCGGGGCTGCCCGTCGCCAAGGTGGTGCGCGTGGAACGGCGGGCCGACTCGGCATTCGCCCGCATTTATTGCGCCCCCATCGCCGGGGTGCAGGGAGCCCGCCATGTGATGCTGCTCAAGCCGGTGGCAGAACCCATGCCAGAGCGGCACAAACCTGTTGCGGTGTCTCCCGGCAAGAAGGGAGATCGCCAGTGATGTGCTGCAGGAATGTCCCGTCGCGGGGGCGCGCGCCATGATCATGCCGCGCGGGCAGCCCTTGCTGCTGCCAGTCAATCCGGCCTTCATTGCCGCCAGTCTGGTGGCGGGCCTGGCGATCAATTTTTTGCCGCTCGGGCGCGTGGTCTGGACGCCCGATATCCTGATGCTGCTGCTGGCGTTCTGGGTGGTGCACCAGCCCCAGCGCATCGGCATGGGCGTGGCGTTCGTGCTGGGCCTGTGCATGGATGTGCACCAGTCAGCCTGGCTGGGGCAGCATGCCCTGGCCTATACCGTGATGGCGTTTGGCGCCATGGCGATGCATCGCCGGTTGCTGTGGTTCAGTGTGCCGTCCCAGGCGCTGCAGGTCTTGCCGCTGTTGGTGCTGGCCCACGCGGTGGAGCTGTTGCTGCGCATGGCGGGCGGAGGTATCTTTCCAGGCTTCTGGGGGCTGCTCGCGCCCGTGCTGGAGGCTTTGCTCTGGCTCCCGGCCAGCTGGGTGCTGCTGGCACCGCAGCGCCGTCCACCGGATCGCGATGAGAACCGGCCGCTATGAGGCCTTTCTTGCGCATGATGAAGCGTGTCCATTCACCTGCTGAAGCGTTGCGTGCCACCTGGCGCGAGCGCCGTTCGCAGGCGACCCAGGGATGGCGGACATGACGGAGCTGCGCAATGTCGAGGCCGACGCATCGCGGTTTCGTACACGGGTCATGGTGATCGGTGCGGTGGTTTTTCTGGCGTTCTGCCTGATCGTGGCCCGTCTGCTCTTTCTGCAGGTGGTGCGACACGAAGACCTTGCGGCGCAGGCAGAGAGCAACCGCACCGCAATCGTTCCGATTGTTCCCAACCGGGGCCTGATCCTGGATCGCAATGGTGTGGTGCTGGCAACCAACTATGCGGCCTATACCCTCGAAATAACGCCCTCCCGAGTGGGGTCGCTGGACGACACCATTGATGGATTGTCGAAGGTGGTGGAGATTCAAGCCCGGGATCGCCGCCGCTTCAAGCGTTTGATGGAGGAGTCGCGCAATTTTGAATCGCTGCCCATCCGCACCCGCCTGACGGACGAGGAAGTCGCACGCTTTGCGGCGCAACGCTACCGGTTTCCCGGGGTGGACATCAAGGCGCGGCTCTTTCGCAACTACCCCCTGGGCGAGGTGGCAAGCCATGCGATTGGCTACATCGGGCGCATCAACCAGGCGGAGAAAGCCCGGATACAGGACTCCGATGAAGAGGCCAACTACCGTGGCACCGAGTACATCGGCAAGCTGGGCATCGAGCAGAGTTACGAAGCGGCATTGCATGGCGCCACGGGCGTGGAACAGATGGAGACTTCCGCGGGCGGCCGTGCCGTGCGCAAGCTGTCGAGCCGTGCGGCCACGCCCGGCGACAGCGTGATGCTGTCGATCGACGTCAAGCTGCAAAAACTGGTGGAAGAGTTGTATGGGTCCCGCCGCGGCGCGCTGGTGGCCATCGACCCGCGCAACGGCGAGATCCTGGCGCTGGTGAGCATGCCCACGTTCGATCCCAACCTGTTCGTGGAGGGCATCGATGTCGAAAACTGGACCGCGCTCAATGAGTCCATCGACAAGCCGCTGCTCAACCGCGCCCTGCGGGGGCTGTACCCGCCGGGTTCGACCTACAAACCCTTCATGGCACTGGCGGCGCTGGAGCTGAACAAGCGCTCAGCCAGCATGATCGTGAACGACCCGGGCTTCTACACGTTCGGTGGCCGCACCTTCCGCAGCCACGAAGGGGGTCTGGGCGCGCTGGACATGCACCGCGCCATCCAGTTCTCCAGCAACACCTACTTCTACTCGCTGGCCGTGGAGATGGGCGTGGACACCATCCACGATTTCATGAAACCCTTGAGCTTCGGCCAGTCCACCGGCATTGACCTCAACGGCGAAGTGCGCGGCACCCTGCCCAGTACCGAGTGGAAACGCAACGCCTACAAACGCCCCGAGATGAAGCGCTGGTTCCCGGGCGAAACCGTCTCGCTGGGCATCGGCCAGGGCTACAACAACTTCACCATGCTGCAGCTGGCGCAGGCGCAAGCCACCGTGGTCAACGGCGGAACCCGCTACCGCCCGCACATGGCCAAGGCCGTGAAGAATGCAGTCACGGGGGCGGTGACGGAGATCGTGCAGCCACCGGGCGAAAACCTGGGCTACCAACCCAGGAACGTGGACATCGTGCGCAACGCGATGGTGGCCGTGAACACGGGAGGGACCGGAACGCGCGTGTTTGCGGGGGCTCCCTACACCTCGGGCGGCAAAACCGGAACGGCCCAGGCGGTCAGCCTGGGGCAGAACGTGCGCTACAACGCCAGGGCGCTGGAGGAGCACCAGCGTGACCATTCCCTGTTCACGGCGTTCGCGCCCGCCAAAGATCCGAGGATTGCGCTGGCCCTGATCGTTGAAAACGCCGGATTTGGCGCCGCGCACGCTGCGCCCATTGCCCGCCGGGTGTTCGACTACTGGCTGCTGGGGGAGTACCCGAGCGAGGCAGACATCGCCGCCGTGCAGAAGGGACAGGCCTCGGCACCTATCGGCAAGCCGCGTGCCGTGGCCGATATTCCGCTGTCAGCGCCTTAGCCTTATCAAGCATCAGGGCTGTTGGCGCTTTCTGCAGAAGCGCTGAGCCTGATTTTGCCAATAAAACGTGGCGCACCGGCTTTACGCGACCGAGGGTGCCGTGATCCGCCGGGGTAGCCCCATCTGGCTGAAAACCAGAGCCGCCACAATCAGCGTCGCGCCGCCCAGTCCGGACCAGCCCAGCCGTTCGCCCAGCAGCACCCAGGCGGTCAGAGCGGCGAAAACCGGCTCCAGTCCGAACACGATGGCACTGCGCATGGCATCCACGCGCTGCTGGCCCCAGGCCTGCAGCGTCACCACCACCACGCTGGCCACAAAGCCCAGGTACACGAGCGCCAGCCAGCTCGATGTCTGCAGCTTGCCCAGCGATGGCAGCCAGTCCATGCTGCCATCGCGGGCCAGCAGCAGCGCGGTGGCGCAGGCGCACATCACGGTCGCCTGTGCCGCGGCCATGCGTGTGGCACGCAACGGGTGCGCCACGGTGCGGCGCGAGCACTCTTCCAGCACCAGGATATAGACCGCGTAGAACACCGTGCTGGCCAGCGTGAGCGAGTCGCCCGGATTCCAGGGATCGTCCTCATGGAACATCAAGACCATGCCTGCGAACGCCATGGCGCACGCGGCCCAAAGGCGCCAGCCATGGCGACGGCCCAGAGCCACCATGGCGATCAAGGGCACCACCAGCACGTTGAGCCCGGTGACGAAGGCGTTGCGATTGCTGGTGGTGCGCGCCAGGCCTTCGATCTGCAGCCAGAAGGCCAGGAACAGCAACAGCCCCAGCGCGCAACCCCACAGGCGTTCCTTGGGCCGCATGCCCACCCACAGCGGTGCCAGCACCAGCAGCGCCAGGGCAAAACGCAACCAGATGATCTGCAGGGCATCGAGGTGCTCCGACAGCAGCTTCATCGCGGGGAACGTGGTTCCCCACACGGTGGTGACCACCAGCAGGGCCAGCAGGCCAAAACGTTCAGAGCGCATACAAAAGAAACGGGTGCTCAGCGCGTGTGCTTGCCGCACCGCGGCACTGGGGGTTCAAGGGGAAGGCCGGTCCGAGGTTCGCGCGGCAGCCACGGGACGGGGCCCGGGTGCCTTGCGGTCGGCCGCGACGGGGCGCCGGCGATTCAGGTACCCATCCGGCCGATGAAGGCGCGGATACGGTCATTGCCGGGATTGTTGAAGAACTCCGCGGGGGGCGCATCGTGCGCAATGCGTCCCTTGTCGAAGAACAGCACACGGTCCGCCACCTCGCGCGCGAAGCCCATCTCGTGGGTCACCACGATCATGGTCATGCCGCCGCGCGCCAGTTCGCGCATGACGTCGAGCACTTCCTGCACCATTTCGGGGTCGAGCGCCGAAGTGGGCTCGTCAAAGAGCATGACCTTCGGCGCCATGGCCAATGCGCGGGCGATGGCCACGCGCTGCTGCTGTCCGCCGGACAGCTGCCACGGGTACTTTTGGGCATGGTCCTGCATGCCAACGCGGCGCAGCAGGGTCATCGCCTGCGCGTTGGCCTGGGCCCTTGCAAGATGGCGCAGGCGCCGTGGGGCCAATGCCACGTTGTCGAGCGCGTTCATGTGGCCAAACAGGTTGAACTGCTGAAACACCATGCCCACTTCGCAACGCTGCTGCTGCAGGGTGCGGGGATCGTCCGTGACGGGCACGCCACCGATGCGGATGGTGCCGCTGTCGTGGGGCTCCAGCCGGTTGATGGCGCGCAGCAAGGTGCTCTTGCCCGAACCGGAGGCACCGATGATGACGGTCACCTCGCCGGTGTTGAAATGCGTGGACACGTCCTTGAGCACCTGGTTCGTGCCAAAGGACTTGCAGACGTTTTCCACCACGATGTAGGGCGTCGGGGCGTTCATTGGATGCGCCCTTCCACATCGAAGCGGTGTTCGATGGCGTTGGAGAGCTGGGTCACCAGCGTGGTCAGCAGCAGGTAGGTCAGGGCCACGGTGGTCAAGGTGGCAATGGGCTGGAACGTTGCCGACTGGATGCGGTTGCCCACATTGGTCAGTTCCACCACGCCGATCGCGTACGCCAGCGAGGAGTCCTTGAGCAGCGCCACGAAGTTGCTCACCAGGGGCGGCAGCGAGATCTTGAAGGCCTGCGGAAACACCACATCGAAAAATACATGGCCACGCCCGAGGCCCAGTGCGCGTGCGGCTTCCGTCTGGCCCCGGGGCACGGCCAGCAGACCCGCGCGGATCGCTTCGGCGTTGTAGGCACCCACGTTCAGCCCCAGCGCCACCACGGCGGCGGCAAAGTCGGGCAGGTTCAGCCCCGGCACCAGCACCGGCAGCGCGAAGTAGACAAACAGGATCTGCACCAGCAGCGGCGTTCCGCGAATGGCCCAGATGTAAAAACCCGCCAGCCAGCGCAAACCGATCCAGCGGGCCGTGCGTGCCAGTGCCGCGGCCGTGCCCAGCACCAGGCCCACGGTGCCGCTGACCAGCGTCAGCCACAGCGTGGTGCGCGCACCATCGGAAAACGCCTGGGCGTTGGAGCCGATGGGTTCGGGGAAAAAGGAAAGGATCTGGCCCAGCAGGGCCAGCATGAACACCATGAGGACCAGCGCCGCAACCAGCGTGGCGTTGCTACGCTGCGGGCGGCTCCAGTGGCGCGGCCAAAGGGCTATGAGCATGGATCAGAGAGGGCCGAAGCCCCCGTTTTCAGTTGCAGCGTACGTCTTCGTTGAAGTACTTTTTCGACAGGGCGGCGTAGCTGCCATCGGCCATGGTTTCGGCCAGTGCCTTCGACCAGGCATCCGCCAGGGGCTGGTTGCCCTTGGCAACCGCCGAGGCGATGCGCTCGATGAAGACCATTTCACCCAGTTGCAGGCCTGCCTTGGGGTTCTTGGCCACGACTTCCTTGGCCACGAAACGGTCGGTCACCCAGGCGTCCACCCGGCGCGAGGTGAGTGCGCTGCGCGCATCCACATCGGTGGGGAAGTTCTTCATTTCCTTGATGGTCGTGACCTTCTGGACATTTTCCAGGTAACTGGTGCCGGTCTGCACGGCGACGATCTTGCCCCCCAGATCCTTGGCGCTGCGGATCGCGGGGTCCATGGCGATCACCATGCCGCCAGAGCAGTAGTGTGGCGCGGTGAAGGTGACGGCCTTGGCGCGCTCTTCGGTCACGCCATGCGATGCGATCACCAGATCCCAGCGGTCCTGCTTCAGGCCGGTCAGCAGGGCGTCAAAACCGATGGTTTTCCATTCGATCTTCAGGCCCATCTTCTTGGCTGCGAGTTCTGCCACCTCCACCTCAAAGCCCGTCAGCGTGGTGCCCTTGAAGTAATTGAAGGGCGCAAACTGCCCTTCGGTGGCCACCATGATCTTGCCACCCTTCTTGATCTCATCGAGGGAGCGGGCCTGTACGGAAAAGACAGCGCACAGTGCCAGGGTGGAGGCGATGAACTTGAAAAACTTCATGGAGAATCCTGTCGGGGTGGTACAGATACAAAAAATCCGGCTTGCGGGTCGCGCAACCGGAGCCTGGAAAATGATAGCGCCCAAAGGTAATGGGCGTCATAAAACTGACGCAATCGATTATAGAGGGCCGTCCATGCGGCACAGCCTGTTTCCGCCAGCCCCTAGATCGCGTGCTGGGTGGCGTGTGGGGCTGGCGGTGGATCGGTTCAGCGCAGGAAGGCGTCGTAGCCGGTCTTGAGGATCAGCGTGCCCACCACCACGATGAAAATGCCGCGCACAAAGCCGGTGCCGTGCTTGAGCGCCAGGTGCGTTCCCAGCAGGCTGCCCACGACGTTGGCAATGGCCAGCGTCACGGCAAAGTGCCACCACACATGGCCCTTGGCGGCAAACAGTGCAATGGCCGCAATGTTGGTGGCGCAATTGAGCAGCTTGGCCGACGCCGAGGCGTTGAGGAAATCGTAGCCCAGCAGGCGCACGAACAGGAAGACGAAAAAGCTGCCGGTGCCGGGGCCGAAGAATCCGTCGTAGAAACCGATGAGCCCGCCGATCAGGCAGGCCACCAGTGCTTCGGCCCGCCCCTCATGGCGGGGCAGGTGGTGCTGGCCCAGCTCCTTCTTGGCCAGTGTGTAGGCCAGCACGCCCAGCAGCACGAGTGGCAGCAACTTGCGCAGGAAGTCTGCGGACATCACCGTGACCGCCCAGGCGCCGGCGAGCGCCGCCATGAATCCGACGGCTGCAGCGGGCAGCATGGCCGACCAGCGGATCTGCACACGCCGGCTGTACTGCCAGGTGGCCATGGCGGTTCCCCATACCGATGCCGCCTTGTTGGTGCCCAGCAGCGTGGCCGGTGGCGCGCTGGGAAAGGCCGCAAACAGCGCCGGCACCATCACCAGTCCTCCACCGCCCACAATCGCATCCACAAAGCCTGCGAGCAACGAGGCCAGCGTGATAAAAATCCATTCCATCGCAGGATTTTCGCACCTTGTTTGCTATCAATTTGGTAAGAGTCGGCGCAATCGTCGGGGGGGCTTGCGCGAAAAACGGGCAAGAAAAAGGCGCTGGGATCACCAGCGCCTGAAAAAAGCATGCACCTCGTTGGGTGCTTGGAATTGGATTATTGGTAGAAATGTCTCCTCGAGCCCCTCGCTTGGCACACCGAAGCGCGCTTTCGAGTGGCGTGACTTTAACGGCTGGCTATCGGTGGTGCATTGGGGATTTCCCACCCCCGTTGCAGCGCGTCCGGCGTTGTTGTGGCCGGAATCGGGCTGCGCCGGCTGGCATGGCTTGTGAACGTGTTGGTAACAATGTCCGAGGGAGCGCGTCTATGTGGGCGTCCATGCACTGGTGGCTGGCGGTCGATTACGCCGTCTTGCGCGCCTGCAGGATCCACTCGGCTGCCTTCTCGGCCAGCATCAGCGTGGGCGAGTTGGTGTTGCCGCTGGTGATGGTGGGCATGGCGCCCGCATCCACCACCCGCAGGCCCGCAATGCCGCGCACGCGCAGTTGGGAATCCAGCACGGCCATCGGGTCATCGTTGCGCCCCATCTTGGTGGTGCCCACGGGGTGGAAGATGGTGGTGGCGATGTCTCCGGCCAGACGGGCCAGGTCTTCGTCGCTTTCAAACTGCACGCCCGGTTTCCACTCTTCCGGCTTGTAGGGAGCCAGCGCGGGCTGGGCCACGATGCGGCGCGTGACGCGCAGGCTGTCGGCGGCCACCTGGCGGTCTTCGGCGGTGCTCAGGTAGTTGGGCGCGATGGCCGGGGCGGCCTTGAAGTCGGCGCTCTTGATGTTCACCGTCCCCCGGCTGGTGGGGTTGAGGTTGCACACGCTGGCCGTGAAGGCCGGAAAGCTGTGCAGCGGTTCGCCAAACGCGTCGAGCGACAGCGGCTGCACGTGGTACTCGATGTTGGGCCAGGGTTGGTCGGCACTGCTGCGCGTGAAGGCACCCAGCTGCGAGGGTGCCATGCTCATGGGGCCGCTGCGCTTGAGTGCATATTCGAGCCCGATCTTGGCTTTGCCCAGCAGCGAGGTGGCCATGGTGTTGAGCGTTTGCACACCCTGCACCTTGAACACCGCACGGATCTGCAGATGGTCCTGCAGGTTGGCGCCCACGCCGGGTAGGTCGTGCACCACTTCGATGCCATGCTGGCGCAGCAGTGCGGCCGGACCGATGCCCGACAGCTGCAGCAGCTGGGGGGAATTCACCGCGCCGGCGCTCAGGATGACCTCCTGCGTGGCGCGGGCCGTGACCATTTCGTGGCCGTCCCACACCTGCACGCCGGTGCAGCGCTGGCTGCCGTCGGGCTGCGTCTCGATGAGGAGCTTGGAGGCCTGCGCGGCGGTCCACATCTCGAAGTTGGGGCGGCCATAGCAGGTGGGGCGCAAAAAGGCCTTGGCGGTGTTCCAGCGCCAGCCATTCTTCTGGTTGACCTCGAAATAGCCCACGCCTTCGTTGGTGCCGCCATTGAAATCATCGGTGGCCGGAATGCCTGCCTGCTGCGCCGCCTGGGCGAAGGCATCGAGCACGTCCCAGCGCAGGCGCTGCTTTTCCACGCGCCACTCACCCTGGCTGCCCGTGGCCTTGTTGCCATGCAGGCGTTTGAAATTTTCGTTCACACCATCCGGCTGGTCCAGGCGCCAATGGTCCTCGTGGCGGCGAAAGTAGGGCAGTGCGTTGTCCCAGCGCCAGCTCGCGTCGCCCGTCAGTTCGGCCCAGTGGTCGTAGTCACGGGCCTGGCCGCGCATGTAGATCATGCCGTTGATGCTGCTGCAGCCGCCCAGCGTCTTGCCGCGCGGGTAGCGCAGGGTGCGGCCGTTCAGGCCGGCGTCGGGCTCGGTATGGTAGAGCCAGTCGGTGCGCGGGTTGCCGATGCAGTACAGGTAGCCCACGGGGATGTGGATCCAGTGGTAGTCGTCCTTGCGACCGGCCTCGATGAGCAGCACGCGGTTGCGGCCGTCCGCGCTCAGGCGGTTGCAGAGCAGGGCGCCGGCCGTTCCGCCGCCGATGATGATGTAGTCAAACGTGGTGTCGCTCATGGAATGAAAGCTGGCTGCAGCGTCGCGCGGAAGAAAAAAGGGGCTGAGAGGCTGGGTGCCATTGTGCGGTGGGGCGGCCCGCTGTCGAGGGGGGAAATGCGGATTGCTACGCTATTTGTAGCTAATGGTGCTTGTTGATATTGCGCCGGAAGTCAATTTGATAATAATTGCATGCACGGGGCCGACGGCTGTGCTTGTGTGTGCAGTCCGGTCCTGGCGCGCTCCGCCGGCGCCGCGCCCCGAATTTATTCAACCATGGCGGCCCATGCCGCCCCCTCCATGAGCGACCTTTCGCCCCATATCGTCCGTGTCGAATCGCCCCAGGGACCCCAGGCGCAGCTGCTGGGGCGCTGGGGTGCGGCCGAGCTGGGCCAGCGCGCCAGCTGGCGGGCGCTGGCGGCGCAGTTGCGCGAGCATGCCGCGCCCGCGGGCGGCTGGGATCTGCTCAGCCTGCAGTGGCTGGACCATGTGGGCGCGCAATTGCTCTGGAACCACTGGGGCCAGCAGTGGCCCGAGCGCGTGCTGCTGAGCGACCTCCAGCGCGCCATGCTCGAACGCGTGGCGGGCCTGACGGTGGCGCCGCCGCCGCCAGAGCCCTGGCGCCTGTCCGAGCAGGTCGACCACCTCGGTGTGCTGGTGCTGCACGGCGTGGACCACGCCAGGCACCTGGTGCAACTGGTGGGTCAGCTGTCGCTCGACCTGGTGCGGCTGGCGCGGGCCCCGCACCGTGGGCCTTGGCGCGACATGTCGGGCCATGTGTACCGCATGGGCGCCACGGCGCTGCCCATCACGGCGCTGGTGGGTTTTCTGATTGGCGTGGTGCTGGCCTACCTGATGAGCCTGCAGCTGCGCCAGTTCGGGGCCGAGTCGTTCATCGTCAATATTCTGGGCATTTCGCTGATCCGCGAGCTCGGTCCCATGCTGGCGGCCATTTTGGTGGCGGGCCGGTCGGGTTCTGCCATCACGGCGCAGATCGGTGTGATGCGCGTGACCGAAGAACTCGATGCCATGCGCGTGATGGGCATTCCCCACGGCTTTCGCCTGGTGTTGCCGCGCACGCTGGCGCTGGCGCTGGCCATGCCGCTGATCAGCGTCTGGACCACGCTGGCGGCGCTGGCCGGCGGCATGCTGGCGGCCGATGTCGCCATGGGCATTTCGCCGGCCTACTTTGCCCAGGCGCTGCCGGCGGCGGTGAAGATTGGCAACCTCGGGCTGGCGATGGCCAAGTCGGTGGTGTTTGGCGCCCTGATTGCCCTGATCGGTTGCCACTGGGGTCTGCGCGTCAAGCCCAACACGCAGAGCCTGGGCGAGGGCACCACGGCCTCGGTGGTTACCTCCATCACCATGGTCATCATCGTGGACGCGCTGTTTGCGGTGGCGTTCAAGAACATCGGTATCTGACCCATGACTGCGCCATCCCCCCAGCCCCATCCAGCCGAACCGGTGGTGGACATTTCCGGGCTGTGTACCGTCTTCGGCAAGGGTGACGCGGCCTTCACTGTGCACCAGGATCTGCAGCTGTCGGTGCAGCGTGGCGAGATCCTGGCCCTGGTGGGGGGCTCGGGCACCGGCAAGACCGTGCTGCTGCGCCAGATGCTGGGCCTGGCCCGGCCCACGCGCGGGCGTGTCACGGTGCTGGGCCAGCCGGCCTCGGAAATGGGCCGCGAGGGCGCGGCCAGCCGGGTGGGCATGCTGTTCCAGCACGGCGCGCTGTTTTCGGCATTCAACGTGCTCGACAACGTGGCCTTTGCGCTGCGCGAACAGGGCACCTTGCCGCCGGATGTGGTGCGTGACGCGGCGCTGGTCAAGCTGCAGATGGTGGGCCTGAAGCCCGAGCACGCCAGCCGCATGCCGGCCGATCTGTCGGGCGGCATGGTCAAGCGCGTGGCGCTGGCGCGGGCGCTCATCATGGACCCCCCGCTGCTGCTGCTCGATGAGCCGACGGCGGGGCTGGACCCCAGCGCCTCGGACGATTTCGTGGACCTGCTGCGCGAGTTGCACGCGGCGCTGTGCCTGACCGTGGTGATGGTCACGCACGACCTCGATACGCTGTTTGCCCTGAGCACCCGTGTGGCCGTGCTGGCCGACAAGAAAGTGATCGTCACCGGTGCGCCCGCCGAGGTGGCGCGCTACCCTCATCCGTTCATCGAGCACTTTTTTCTGGGTGAACGCGGCCAGCGCGCCATGGCGCCTGTGCACACCGCCGTCACTGCCAAGGAATCCTGATGGAAAACAAATCCCACGCCCTCGCCGCCGGAGTTTTCGTGCTGGTGGTGGCCGCCATGCTGGCGGGCCTGGCCATCTGGCTCACCCGCGACAACACCAGTTACCAGCAATTCGAGCTGACCAGCAAGGACGGCGTCACCGGCCTGCAGCCCCAGGCCGCCGTGCGCTACAAGGGCGTGGCGGTCGGCAAGGTCACGCGCATCGGCTTCGATCCGCAGGTGCCGGGCAATGTGCTGATCCGCATCGCGGTCAACGACCAGGCGCCCATCACCCCCAGTACCTTCGCCGTGCTGGGCTACCAGGGGGTCACCGGCCTGGCCCATGTGCAGCTCGATGATGAAGGGGTGGCGCAGCCGGTCGAGCCCCCCGGCCCGAGCGGCCTGCCCCGGTTGCCGCTGCGCAGCTCGCCCCTGTCGCGCCTGGCCGATCAGGGCCCCGCCATCCTGGGGCAGGTGGAGGAAGCCACGCACCGCATCAACCAGCTGCTGGGGGACGACAACCAGAAACGTTTCAGCACGGTGCTCGACAGCATGGGGCAGGCGGCCAGCAGCGTGGCGGCCCTGAGCCAGCGGCTGGACACCACCGTGAAAGAACGCCTGGACCCCACCCTGGCGGCCTTGCCGCCGCTGGCGGGCGACGCACGCCAGACCCTGCAGGCCTTGCAGCAGGCCGGCACCCAGGTGTCCACGCTGGCCGCCGACATCGGTCAGACCACCAAGCGCCTGAGCGCCGAGGGGGGCGCCCTGGACCAGCTCACCCAGGGCACCCAGGCCCTGGCGCGGGTGGCCGACCAGTTTGGCAACAGCACCCTGCCGCGCATCAACCGCGCTGCAGACGACACCTCGCGTGCGGCGCGCCAGTTGGGGCGCACGGCCGGGGGAGTCAACGAAAACCCGCAGGTTTTCATTTACGGCCCCGGCCGAGCCGGCGCCGGC
>JANJSZ010000276.1 GCA_024711405.1 Acidovorax sp. | reverse complement strand
CATCGAGGCCCGCCCCCGCGATGCGCCGCTCGCGCAACGCGACTGCCACTGCTGCGTCGTACACGATGCCGCCGCGCGCGATGTTGATGAGCGTGGCCGTGGGCTTCATCAGCGCCAGCTCGGCCGCGGCGATGGTGTGGTGCGATGCGGGGGTGTAGGGCAGCACCAGCACCACATGGTCGGCCGTGCGCAGCAGCTCGTCCTTTTCGACATAGCGGGCCTTGCATTCGGCCTCCAGCGCGGGCGACAGGCGCGAGCGGTTGTGATAGACCACGTTCATGCCAAAGCCATGCGCGCCGCGCTTGGCAATGCCCTGGCCGATGCGGCCCATGCCGATGATGCCCAGCGTGCTGCCATGGATGTCGCTGCCGGCAAACATGTCGTAGCGCCAGGTGGTCCACTTTCCGGCGCGCAGGTAATGCTCGCTTTCGGCCATGCGGCGGGCCGTGGCCATGAGCAGCGCAAAGCCGAAGTCGGCCGTGGTTTCGGTCAGCACGTCGGGCGTGTTGGTGCCCTGCACGCCGGCGGCCGTCATGGCATCGACGTCGAAGTTGTTGTAGCCCACGGCCATGTTGGCCACGATCTTCAGGCGCGGCGCGGCGGCCAGCAGGGCGGCATCGATGCGCTGGCTGCCCGTGGTGAACGCACCGTCCTTGTCGGCCAGCCGCGCGGCCAGCTCCTGGGGCGACCAGATCACGTCATCGGGGTTGGATTCGACCTCGAAATGCTGCGCCAGGCGCGCAACCACCTCAGGAAAGATCGCGCGGGCGACCAGGATGCGGGGTTTGCTCATATCAGGAAGTCTCCAATCAACGGAACCAGATAAAGGTCATGACAATAAACAAGGGCACCAGGATGCCAAAGGACCACAGCATGTAGCCAAAGAAGCTCGGCATCTTCACACCGCGGTCTTCGGCAATGGCCTTGACCATCAGGTTGGGGGCGTTGCCAATGTAGGTGTTGGCGCCCATGAACACGGCGCCGGCCGAAATGGCTGCCAGCGTGGGGGCCAGCGTGGTCATGAGCACGGTGGGGTCGCCTCCTGCCGTGTTGAAGAACACCAGGTAGGTGGGGGCATTGTCCAGAAACGACGACAGCACACCGGTGGCCCAGAAATACATGGCCGGGTCCGGTGATCCATCGGGCTGCGTCACGGCGGCCACAATGGCGCCAAAAGGACCATTGACACCCGCCTTGAGCATGGCGATCACGGGGATGATGGTCAGGAAAATGCCGGCAAACAGCTTGGCCACTTCCTGCATGGGTCCCCAGCCGAACTGGTTGTCGGCATGGACCGTTTTGGGCGTGAGCCAGAGCGAGGCCAGCGTGACAAGGACCAGGCCCACATCGCGCACGATGCCGGGCAATCCCACCTCGGTGCCGGCAACGTTGAACACCACCGGTGATTTCCAGAAACCGCTGAGCAGCACCAGCGCCACCACCGCGCCCAGCAAGGCAAAGTTGACTTTGCCGTCAAAGCCAATGGCACGGGTGTCGGGGGTCGGGTCTTGCGGCCTCACCTCTTTGTGGCGGCGGTAGTACCAGCTGTCGAGCGCGTAAAACAGCACCAGCAGCACGCCCACCAGAAACAGGGTTTCCTGGAAGATGTGGGCCACGGTCCAGAAAAAATCCACGCCCTTCAGGAAGCCCAGGAACAGCGGCGGATCCCCGAGCGGCGTGAGCGAGCCGCCCGCGTTGGAGACAATGAAAATGAAGAACACCACCACATGGGCCACATGTTTGCGGTTGTCGTTGGCGCGGATCAGCGGGCGAATCAGCAGCATGGATGCGCCCGTGGTCCCCATGAAACTGGCCAGCACGGCGCCAATGGCCAAAATGGCCGTGTTGAGCCCCGGGCTGCCATGCAGGTTGCCCCGGATATAGATGCCGCCCGACACCGCGAACAGCGCCGTGAGCAAAATGACGAACGGAATGTATTCGGCCAGCAGCGCATGCACGAAACTGGCGCCCGCCACCGCCGGGCCAAACACCACGGCAAACGGCAGCAGAAACGCCAGCCCCCAGGCCGCCGCCACCTTGCCAAAATGGTGGTGCCAGAAGATGGGCGCCAGCAGGGGCACGAGCGCAATCGACAGCAAAATGCCGGCAAACGGCACACCCCACAGCAGCGAAAGGCGGCTGCCATCGATATCGGCGGCACCTGCCAGGCCGGGCAGTACGCACAGGGCGGCAGCGGTCAGCCAGCGGAAAATCTTCATGGGGGTTCTCTTTCTTGTCGAAGGGTTGCTGGGGCCACCCGGAGCGGTCATGGCACCGAGGGAATCTCGAACACCTGGCGCAGATAGGCCAGGTATTTCTCGTCATCGCACATGCCCTTGCCGGGCGTATCCGACACCTTGGCCACGGGCTGGCCGTTGCAGCGCGTCATCTTGATGACCACCTGCAGGGGCTCGTAACCCAGGTCGTTGGTGAGGTTGGTGCCAATGCCAAACGCCAGCTGGCAGCGGCCACGGAACTGCTGGTACAGCTCGATGGTGCGCGGGAAGGTGAGCGCGTCGCTGAAGATCAGCGTCTTGGTGAGCGGATCGACGCGGTTCTTGCGGTAGTGCTCAAGCAGGCGCTCGCCCCAGGCAAACGGGTCGCCGCTGTCGTGCCGGGCGCCATCGAACAGCTTGCAGAAATACAGGTCGAAGTCGCGCAGGAAGGCACTCATGCCGTACACATCGGACAGCGCAATGCCCAGGTCGCCCCGGTATTCCTTGGCCCACATTTCAAAGCCGAACACCTGGCTGTCGCGCAGGCGCGGGCCCAGCGCCTGGCAGGCCTGCAAATATTCGTGCGCCATGGTTCCGAGCGGCGTCACACCGAGCTTCATGGCATAGAGCACATTGCTGGTGCCCGCAAACTGGCCCGGGCCGGGCGGCGCGCCCGGGCGGCGGTCGCCCGTGCCCAGGCGGGCCACCAGCACACGCAAAAGCTCCTCGTGCCACGCACGGCTGAAGCGCCGACGCGTACCGTAATCGGCAATCTTGAGCTCGGCCAGACCCTCGGCCTGCAGCAGCACGATCTTGTCATCCAGGCGCTGGCGGCCCTCGGGGAAATCAGGCACCTTCTGCGTGTTGCGAAAGTAGACCTCGTTCACGATGGCCAACACCGGAATCTCGAACAGGATGGTGTGCAGCCAGGGCCCGCGGATGGTGATATCAATCTCGCCCGAGGGCAGCGGCGTGACGGTGATGTATTTCTCGTTCAGCCGGAACAGACCAAGAAAATCCACGAAATCGCTCTTGATGAAGCGCAGCGAGCGCAGGTAGGCCAGCTCATCGTCCTGGAACTGCAGACTGCACAGCGAACGGATTTCCGCCTTGATCTCGGCCACATGGGGCGCCAGCTGCACGCCGGGATTGCGGCACTTGAAGCGGTATTCGACCTGCGCCCCGGGAAATTGGTGCAGCACCACCTGCATCATGGTGAACTTGTACAGATCGGTGTCGAGCAGGCTGGTGATGATCATGGTAAGACGGGGCCACGGCAGGGCGGCCCGGGGGAGCAGAAACCATCGCTGGCACGGCCAGGGGCCCCAAAGTGTAGGCCATCAGGCGGCTGCAGCCGCCGTCTGAAAGACCCCTATTGTTCCGGTTGCAAGATATGTGTCAAAAATGGTTCCAGCGCTTTTGCAAAAAGCGCCAGCAGCTATATTTTATATAGCAAAACTCTCAAACCAACACCACCAGTTCCTGCAACACGGCACGCAGTGCCTCTGGAACCGGCACGGGCCGGCGCGTGGTGCGGTCCACATACACATGGATGAAATGCCCGGCGGCGGCGCACAGTGGCTCGCCCTGGGCAAACAGGCCCACCTCATAACGCACACTGGAGCCACCCAGTCGCGCCACGCGGATGCCCGCCTCCACGGTCTGCGGAAACGCCAGCGGGGCAAAGTAGTTGCACTGGGTCTCGATCACCAGACCGATGGTTTCACCGGCGTGGATATCGAGCACGCCCTGTTCGATCAGGTGGGCGTTCACGGCGGTGTCGAACCAGCTGTAGTAGACGACGTTGTTCACATGGCCATAGACATCGTTGTCCATCCAGCGGGTGCCGATGGAGCGGAAGACACGGTAGGCGCTGCGCGGCTGCGGCACCGGGCGCGCGGGCTGTGCGGCCGGGGAAAGGGGGGCAGTGGTCATGGCCGGACATTCTGCCAGCGCGCGTGGTACTGCTGCGCCACCCGCCAGGTTGTCAGCTGCGCCTGCAGCGTGTCGGCAAGGTCGCGGCCGTAGCCACCGGCCATCGTGAAGGCCAAGGGCAAGCGACGCTGCCAGGCCCAGTCGAACACCCGGCGGTCACGGGCCTCCAGGCCGTCGTGGCTCAGGGCCAGGCGGCCCAGCCGGTCGCCCACATGGGGATCGGCACCCGCCAGATACAGCACCAGCCCTGGCGCAAAGCGCTGGTCCAGCGCGTCCAGTGCCTGGTCCAACGCCTGCAGGTATTCGCCGTCCGCGCAGCCGTCGGGCAGCTCCACATCCAGGTCGCCAGCCTCCTTGCGGAACGGGAAATTGCGCGCCCCGTGCAGTGACAGCGTGAACACGCTGGCGTCGCCGCGAAAGATATGTGCCGTGCCGTTGCCCTGGTGCACGTCCAGGTCGATCACCGCCACCCGAAGTGGCGGCACCATGCCAGCGCTGCGCCCACGCGGCCACTCGGCCTGCACCAGGCGCGCAGCCACGGCGATGTCGTTGAACACGCAAAACCCGCTGCCCCTGTCGGCATAGGCGTGGTGCGTGCCACCCGCCAGGTTGCCCGCCAGCCCTTGCGCCAAGGCCGCGCGGCAGGCCGCAATGGTGGCACCCACGGAGCGCCGGGCGCGTTCGGCCATCGCCTCGGTCCACGGAAACCCGATCTCCCGCTGCGCGGCTGCAGGCAAGGTGCCACCAGCAATCGCTTGGATATAGCCCGGCGTGTGAACCAGGGCCAATTCACCATCAGAGGCCGGCGGGGCCACCTGAAGCCGCACCTGAGGCAACTGCTGCGCCAGGCGTTCACGCAACAGGCGGTATTTCGCCATGGGAAAGCGATGTCCCTCCGGCAGGGGTAACACAAAATGGTCTGCGTAATAGGCATGCATGACACGATTGTGGCAATCCCGTCACCGCTGGGGAGCCGCCCCTAATATGTTGCATTGCAGCAAAAATAGCTTGCAATCGAACTGCAAGTGCCTAAAATTCATTTCATGCTGCACTGCAACATGACTTTACCGAGTCAAGGTCAGCGCAGATGTCCGTGAACCACCTTGGCCCATCCGGGTTTCATTTTTAGGAGATATGACATGTCGCTGACCGCAGAACAAATCCTGGCATCCCACAAAGCCAACATCGAAACCCTGTTTGGTCTGACCACCAAGGCCTTCGAAGGCGTGGAAAAGCTGGTCGAACTGAACGTGACCGCCTCGCGCGCTGCCCTGACGGAAGCCGCTCAACACACCCAGGCTGTCCTGGGCGTGAAGGACGCACAGGAGCTGCTGGCACTGCAAGCCGGCCTGTTCCAGCCCCTGGCTGAAAAGACCGCCGCCTACAGCCGTCACCTGTATGACATCGCTTCGGGCACCGGCGCAGAATTCGGCAAGACCTTCGAAACCCAGACCGCCGATGCGCAAAAGGCATTCGCCAACCTGGTGGACAGCGCTGCCAAGAACGCCCCCGCCGGTTCCGAAACCACCGTCGCCGTGATGAAGAGCGCCGTGGCCGCTGCCAACAACGCTTTCGAATCGGTTCAGAAGGCCGTCAAGCAAGCCTCTGACGTGGCCGAAGCCAACTTCAACGCCGTCGCCAGCACCGCTGCCGACGCCGCCAAGTCGGCCGCTCCCCGCAAGCGCTGAACCAGGCGCGGCGCTGCGCACGGGAGTGCAATCTCCAGCCAGCGCCCAGGAAATGCCCTGATCATTGAGCCATCGCCCCGAATTCGGGGCCTCCGGTTGTCTCCTTGGATCCTCTCGAAACCCCCGTTTCAGGGATCCTTTTAAAGCCCGATCTCAGGATTGGGCTTTTTTTATCTCTGCCCCGTTCGCATTGACCCGGCTGCTGAAAAATGAAGCCCTTGCCGCGAACCAAGCAATATCGGGAAAGTGCGGCACCAGCAAACGTCCAGAGCGGGTGTCGCTACTCACACTGGCCACCAGGAAGCGATTATTGGGTGCGTTGACTGGTGCTGGCCCGAGTGGCGGCTGTATGGGGTCCTGCGGTCATAGCGCCTGCGCGACCTTCTCGGTGCAACACGGCCGACCGCTTGCATACTTGGGCTGACGGTACCGACTCCAAGTCGCCCTGTAACGAGGGGCCGTGAATTTCCGTCCACCAGACACCCTGCGATTTAGATCAGAGTGCGTCCCCCCGTGAATCATGAGCCGCCCCGGTCCAGGGTGGTTCACCTTGATGTCGATGATTGCCATGGGTGTTGCCCTCGCGTTACATCACGATGCGGCGGAAGTCCGCCAGCAGCGAGGCAAAGTACACGTTGAAGCGTGCGGCGCTGGCGCCGTCGATCACGCGGTGGTCCCAGCTCAGGG
>JANJSZ010000275.1 GCA_024711405.1 Acidovorax sp. | reverse complement strand
TGGGCACGTCGGGCCGCGTGTTCCCGGCCGACATGAAAGCCGCGCCGCTGCTGCGTGCCTGGCTGCAGCGCCTGCGCGGGATGGGGGTGCGGTTCCACATGCGCCACCGCTGGCTGGGCTGGAGTGAGGGCGGCGCCCTGCGTTTCGCGGCGCCTGCCGGCGAGGTGCAGGTAGTTGCCCGCGCCGTGGTGCTGGCGCTGGGCGGCGGCAGCTGGGCGCGTCTGGGGTCCGATGGCGCCTGGGTGCCGCTGCTGGCGCAACGCGGCGTAGCCGTGGCGCCGCTGCGCCCCGCCAATTGTGGCTTCGATGTGCCGCGCGTGGATGCACCCGCCGGTGAAACCCGCCGCGCATTCCTGCAGGAGCTGCTGGGCCACACGCCCGAGGGCGCCGTGGGCTGGACGCCGCACTTTGCCGAACGTTTTGCCGGCCAGCCTTTCAAATCGGTGGCGCTCAGCTTTACCGACAGCCAGGGCCGCCATTTCAGCCGCCGCGGCGAGTTCGTGGCCACGGCCACGGGCGTGGAGGGCAGCCTGGTCTATGCCGCGTCGCAGCTGCTGCGCGACGAGATCGAGGCCCATGGCCATGCCACGTTCCACCTCGATCTGCTGCCGGACCACGGCCCCGAGCGTGTTTTGGTGGAAGTGCGCCACCCGCGCGGCTCACGCTCGCTGTCCAGCCACCTCAAGAGCCGCCTGGGGCTCGACGGCATCAAGACCGGCATCCTGTACGAACACCTGGGCAAGGACGGCATGAATGACCCCGTGGCCCTGGCCCACGCCATCAAGGCCCTGCCCATCACGGTGGTGGCCGCGCGCCCGCTGGACGAGGCCATCAGCACGGCCGGTGGCGTGGCGTTCGAGGCGCTGGATGCGCACCTCATGGCCACCGCCGCGCCCGGTGTGTTCTGTGCGGGCGAGATGCTCGACTGGGAGGCGCCCACTGGGGGCTACCTGCTCACGGCCAGCCTGGCCAGTGGCGTGCGGGCGGGGCAGGGGGTTTTGAGGTTTTTGGGCGCTGGTGCTGGAGGATAAAGCGCCCGCAGCTGTTGAAAATAGAGCTTCATCACCACCGGCGCACGGGGCCGGTGTCCACATGCACGAACTGCTCGCGTGGGTAAAAGCCCACGCCGCCCAGGCCCAGCGCCAGTGCGGCGTCGCGCAGGCTGGCCAACTGCACGCCGGGCAGGCGCACGTCGATGGCCTTGCCGTCCATGTGCAGGCTGCGCTTGGCCACGCCGCCACCGCGCGTGGTGCGCAGCGTGTGGTTGGTGGCCGCGCTGCGATAGCCTGAAATGACCTGGAAGGGCTGCTGCGCGCGCAGCTCCTGCCGGATCTGGTGCAGCAGGTGGAAGAGCTGCGGGTCCATCAGACCGGCCTCGCCGCTGTAGTGGTCGCGCAGGAAATGGTTGAGGCTGCTCAGCGCCTGGGGCACGAACTGCTCGCCCAGCGCATACACCAGGGCCAGGCGCTCGCTGGTGTGGGTGTGGTCCAGCGACAGGCTGCGGGCGTCGGGCAGGCTGGCCAGGGCGGGCTGCGCCAGCGGCAGCAGGGCCCCGGTCACCAGCCAGCGGCTGCCCGTGCCCAGAAAGCGGCGGCGGCCCGATGCAAGAGGGTGGGTGGGCTGGGTCATGGCATGTTCCAGGAAGGGGTGAAACCGGTTTTGTCAGGGAGCACCGGCGCGCAGGCGGCGCTGCGCGGAGTGCTGGCGCAGGGCCTGGTCCAGCAGCCTGTCCTGCCCATACAGGTCGGCAAAGAAATGCAGCCGGCCCTGTTTGACGATGGTGGTGCTGTAGGCAATCACCACGGGCAGGGGTTCGGCCAGGCGCAGCGTGGCCGACTGGCCCCGGGCCATGGCTTCGCGGATGCGTGCTTCGGGCCATGCCGGGTCGTTGCGCAAAACAAACTGGGCCAGCGCCACGGGGTCTTCGACGCGGATGCAGCCATGGCTGAAGTCGCGCCGGTCGCGCTGAAACAACAGCGGTGCGGGCGTGTGGTGCAGGTAGATGTTGCTATTGTTGGGAAACACGAACTTGATATCGCCCAGTGCATTTTTGGGCCCAGGGCGCTGGCGTATGCGCATCTGCCCACGCAGCACGGCATCCAGGTATTCGGGCGCCAGCGTGCTGTGCACCTGTCCGTTGGCGCCTACGAATTCCATGCCCTGCTGCTGCAAATAACCAGGGTCGCGCCGCAGCCGGGGAATGGTTTCGCTGCGCGCAATGGACGGCGGAATGTTCCACTAGGGGCTGAATTCGATGAAGCGCATGTCTTCGTCGAACAGTGGCGTGCGGGTGTCCAGCGCCTTGCCCACGATCACCTTCATGGCCAGCTGCAGCGACACCCGGTTGTCCTGCACCTCGTAGGCGCGCAGCATGAATTCGGGAATGTTGACCACGATCATGCGCGGGCCGCGCAGCAGGGGCGTCCAGCGCAGGCGCTCCATGGCCAGCTCGATCTGGCGGGCGCGGGCGGCGGGCGAAATGGCCAAGGCATCCAGCGTGGCCTTGCCGATCACGCCGTCGGAGGCGAGGGCATGTCGCTGCTGGAAGGCCTTCACGCCGTTTTGCAGGGCCTCGCCGTAGAGCGCTGGCGGCTGCGCATCCGCCGGCAGGTCGCCCAGCACCACCAGGCGCTGGGTCAGCTGTGCCAGGCCTGCCCACGCCTGGCCGGCCTCGAGCTTGCGGCCTGGCAGCGCTGGCAGGGGCGTGGCCCAGGCGGCGGGGGCGCCCAGCGCCCGGTAGCGGGCCAGTTCGGTGCGCAGGCGGGCATACAGTGGCACCTGGGGCGCGGCGGCACGCACGGCATCGGCCAGCGAGGGGGCGGCCAGGGCTTGTTGCAGGGCGGTGGTGGCGTCGATGCGGGGGGCTGCGGGCGGGGTGTAGTTCTGCTGGATCTGGCGCGGATCGATGCGGCCCGATCGCAGGTCACCCAGGTAGCGCTGCAGGGCGGTGGTGAGCGCATTTTCGAGCTGCTGTGCGGCCTCGGGGCCCAGCGCGGGGCCGCGGCCTGCAGAGGCCACGGCCTGCGCCAGCGCGGTGGCGTGGTAATCGTCGGGTTGCAGGCCTTCGGTGGCCGCCGCCGCCAGAATGTCCACCGCTTGCTGCGCCACAGGCGCGGGGCGCCCGTCCACCAGCCAGGGCGCGGCGCCTGCCACAGGGGCGCAAACAGCCAGCCAGAGCGCCAGCCATGTGCTGTGCCAACCCAAACGGGTGCCAAGGCCTGGAAACAAAGGGGATGCAAGAGCGATAAAGGGGCTGGGCATGCGCCGCATCGTGGTCAATGGTCGCTCATGCCGGGCCACTCGCCGACCAGGCCGCAGGCCGGGCACTGGGCGTAGAGGCTGGGGCTAACGTGGAACTTGGCCTGGTGCTTGTCGGTTTCCGGCGCCTTGTCGTGGGCTTCGCCATCGATTTCGACCAGCCCCGTGGCGTGGCAACGGGGGCACCTGGCAGCGGCCAGGGCAGCGAGGGGGTTGAAATTCTCTGCGAACACGGGCGCCTCGTCGTGTTGTCTGGTGGCTGCAGGGTTTGCGCAACCCTGCCTGTCGCAATATCAGAAAGAAGTTGACGAGCCTTACCCCCGGCACTGGCTCCACAGTTAGGGCTGCTTGGTTCCCCACCTGACCCGGTTGGCCGCTTCACCATGCGGGGAGGCCCGTCAGGCAAAGATTCTACCCCCTGTAGCGCTTCACGCTTTCGACCTTCCCCAATTGCCCAGCAATTCGGGAAGGTGAACGAGGCTCTCGCGGCGGGGCGGCCCTTGCGCGGCATCCCTGGCCCGGGGCGCGCCAGTCCGTATCGGGCGGTAGATGGTGGCAGCGCCAAAAATCAAGGAATGCGTGGGCCCTAGAATCACCCCCCATGTCCTACCTCGTGCTCGCCCGCAAGTACCGTCCCCGCAATTTCACCGAGATGGTGGGGCAGGAGCATGTGGTGCAGGCCCTCACCAACGCGCTCACCCAGCAGCGGCTGCACCATGCCTACCTGTTCACGGGCACGCGCGGCGTGGGCAAGACGACGGTGTCGCGCATCCTGGCCAAGTCCCTCAACTGCCAGGGGCCGGACGGGCAGGGCGGCATCACGGCCACGCCCTGCGGCGTGTGCCAGGCCTGTACTGACATCGACAGCGGCCGGTTCGTGGACTACACCGAACTCGACGCCGCCTCCAACCGTGGCGTGGACGAGGTGCAGAGCCTGCTGGAGCAGGCGGTGTACAAGCCGGTGCAGGGGCGCTTCAAGGTCTTCATGATCGACGAAGTGCACATGCTCACGAACACGGCGTTCAACGCCATGCTCAAGACGCTGGAAGAGCCGCCCGAATACCTCAAGTTCGTGCTCGCCACGACCGACCCGCAGAAAGTGCCCGTCACGGTGCTGAGCCGCTGCCTGCAGTTCAATCTGCGGCCCATGGCGCCCGAGACGGTGCTGTCGCACCTCACGCAGGTGCTGGCAGCCGAAAACGTATCGGCCGAGCCGCAGGCCCTGCGCCTGCTGTCGCGCGCGGCGCGTGGCTCGATGCGCGATGCGCTGTCGCTCACCGACCAGGCCATTGCCTTTGGCAGCGGCCAGTTGCAGGAAGCCGCCGTGCGCCAGATGCTGGGGGCGGTGGACCGCTCCTACGTGTTCCGCCTCATCGATGCGCTGGCGCAGGGCGACGGCAAGACCGTGGTGGAAACCTCGGACACGCTGCGCCTGAATGGCCTGTCGGCCGCGTCCACGCTCGAAGAAATGAGCACCGTGCTGCAGCGCATGGCGGTGTTCCAGGCCGTGCCGCAGATGGCCGGCGCCGTGGATGCCGACGACCCCGAGGCGGCTGAGACGGCCCGCCTGGCCGCCTTGATGCCCACCGATGAAACCCAGCTGCTCTACAGCCTGTGCCTGCACGGGCGGGGCGAGCTGGGCCTGGCGCCCGATGAATATGCCGCGCTGACCATGGTGCTGCTGCGCCTGCTGGCCTTCAAGCCCCAGAGCGAATCGGCTGAAAAAAAAACTCTGACCCGGTCTGAAGCCGCGTCTTCGGGCCGGGTAGCCGCTGGTTCTGCCGGGTTTCAGGCGTCCCCTGCACCCCCTGCTGCCCTTGTGTCGGCACCCATCGCCCGTGCGGTAGCGGCTCCTGGGGCGCCGCCCGCAGCGTTGGTTGCCCCTGTCCCGGCTGCCATAGTTCCCGCCCTGTCGGTGCCACCGTCCGCTGCCGCGCCGTCAGAAGATGTGGTTTCCGATGCCTCCGAGCCGCCTCCCTGGCCGGGTTCGGACGAGCCGGATACCGTGCGGGCTGAGGCCCCCACTGCCACCGTTCTGCCGGTGCGCAGCACCGAAGGTTTTGATGGAAATCAGGCCCAGGTGCATAGCGGTCGTGCGCAAATTGCTCCTGAATATGTAGCTATTCCCGTGCGGGAGTCGCCCGAGCCCGGTGAGCGACTGCAGCCGCTGCCCCTGTCTGCTCCTACCCCCGTCTCTGCGCGTTACACCCCTACGGACGAAGGTGACGTATGGCACCGCACCGTGCAGCAGCTGGTGGTGGCCGAAACCATTACCGCCCTGGTGCGCGAGTTGGCCCTGCAGTCCCAGCTGGTGGCGCGTGATGCGGGCCACTGGCTGCTGCGCGTCGAGCGCGAATCGCTCAACCAGCCCCTGGCGCGCGAGCGCCTGCGCGCCGCGCTGGAGGCCGCGGGCCATGCCAGCCAGATCAGCGTGGAAGTGGGCGTGGTGATTGACAGCCCCGCCCGCCGCAATGCCGCCGCCGCCGCCGAGCGCCAGCGCGTGGCCGAAGACATCGTGATGAACGACCCCTATGTGCAGTCGCTGGTGCGCGACTACGGCGCGAAAATCGTGCCGGGCAGCATCAAGCCTGCGTGAC
>JANJSZ010000270.1 GCA_024711405.1 Acidovorax sp. | reverse complement strand
ACCAGTCCAAGTTTTTATCCGCACCCCCATCACTTCTGGATGGAAATGAACAACGCATGGTGATTTCCCTAATGACGTGCTGCTCTGCTTTAACTACATTGGCCTTACCACTTGGCCACCAGGCTACTAGGCTACTAGGCTAACAAATATCACTGTTTTTTCATGTCCACTTTTCAAGCCATCAGCGTTGCTCGCCTCTACCGGTTGATTGCCAACCAGATCAAGGACAAGATCAGCAGCGGGAGCTATGGCACTGGCGAACGCCTGCCGTCCGAACGCGAACTGGCCGAAATGCTGACGGTGAGCCGTCCGTCGGTGCGTGAGGCGCTGATCGCTCTAGAGATTGAGGGCTGGGTAGATGTTCGGGTGGGCAGCGGCGTTTACGTCACGGCACCAGAATCACGTCTCACGATCGGGGAGGCTGCCAGCGCCGCGCAAGGCACAGCCGCTCCGATGGACATAGGCGCAGCCGACCTAATTCAGGCCCGACTGCTGGTAGAGCCCTACTGCGCCGAACTGGCTGCGCGCAATGCCACCGCTGAGCAGCTCAAGGACATGGAAGCGGCCGCCTTGATACTGCCAGGTTCCGAGCAACCCTCCAAGCACAACGACAGGCTGCACCTACTGATTGCCGAAGCGAGCGGCAACGCTGCTCTTGCCAGCACGGTGCAGAACCTCTGGACTCTGAGCGAAAACAGCGCCATCTTCAACAAGCTCAACCAGCATTTCGTCTATGACGAGGTGTGGGAAGTTGCTCACAAAGAGCATCTGCCTTTGCTGAGAGCGCTGCAAAAGCGCCAGCCGGCTGCCGCTAAGCGTGCCATGCGAGACCACCTGCTGGGCATCAGCAGCCGCCTTGGCCTCGATGCCAGCGAGGATAAGGACATGTGAGCCCACGCCTTCTCCCCCCGGTGCCTGTACCCATCCCCTCTTGACCTCTCGCCTATCTTCTTCAACGTCCCGGAGAACCTGATGAAACACACTATGGCCAGTTCCACCTTTCGCAAGGCCGGCGCCGTACTGGCGGTTGCCGCCGCCTTGTTCGGCTCGGCCGCCACTCTAGCCCAGTCGCCCGGCGGTACGCTGACCGCCATCGTCCAGCCAGAGCCGCCCATCCTCATGCTGGGCCTGAACCAGCAGGCCCCCACGCAGTACGTGGCCGGCAAGATCTACCAAAGCCTGCTGACCTACGACGCCCAGCTCAAGCCCCAGCCTTCCCTGGCCAAGTCATGGAAGACCTCCAGCGACGGCCTGAGCTACACCTTCGAACTGCAGCGTGGCGTGAAGTGGCATGACGGCAAGCCCTTCACCGCGGCCGACGTGGTCTTCAGCGTTGACAAGTTCCTGCGCGAAACCCACCCACGCGGCCGCCTAGTCATCAACAAATACATCGACTCGGTCACCGCGATCAACGAGCACACGGTCGAGTTCAAGCTCAAGGAGGCGTTCTCGCCCTTTATGAGTCTGTTCGTCGTGGACAACATGCCCATGGTGCCCAAGCACATCTACGATGGCACCGATTACCGCACTAACCCCGCCAACCAGACGCCGATCGGCACCGGCCCCTTCAAATTCAAGGAGTGGAAGAGGGGCTCGCACATCGTGCTGACCCGCAACACCGACTATTGGAAAAAAGGCCAGCCCTACCTGGACGAGATCGTGTTCCGCGTCATCCCCGATGCGGCCTCGCGCGCTGTGGCCTTCGAGAAGGGCGACGTGCAACTGCTGCGTGGTGGCGACGTGGATAACGTGGACGTCAAACGTCTGCGCGCCCTGCCCAACGTCGAGATGACGACCCAGGGCTGGGAGATGTATGCGCCGCTGGCCTTCCTGAGCATGAACCAGCGCAAGCCCCCCTTCGACAACGTCAAGGTGCGCCAAGCGGTGATGCACGCGATCAACCGCAAGTTTATTGTCGACAACATTTTCTTCGGCATGGGCAAGGTCGCCACCAGTCCCATTGCATCTACCACGCTGTACCACGAGAAGAACTTGCCTCAGTATGCCTACGACCTCAAGAAAGCACGTGCGCTGATCCAGGAGTCGGGCGTCAACGTCGGTGCTACGCCGGTCAAGTTGCTGTCCTTCCCCTACGGCTCGGCCTGGGAGCGTCTGGCCGAGTACACCAAACAGAGCCTGGAGCAGATCGGCTTCAAGGTGCAAATCGATCCGGCCGATGCCGGTGGCTGGGCCAAACGCTCGGGTGAGTTCGACTTCGACCTCACCTTCAATTTCACCTACCAATACGGCGACCCGGCGCTGGGCGTGGCACGCCACTTCCTGTCGACCAACGCGGTCAAAGGCTCGCCCTTCGTTAACAACCAGGGTTACAAGAACCAGAAGGTCGATGAGCTGTTCGCTACCGCCGCCGCCGCGCGCACTCCAGAACTGCGCCAGAAGCTGTACACCGAAGTGCAGACCATTCTGATGAACGAGGTGGCCAACGGTGTCCTCTTCGAAATCGAATACGCCACCTTCTACCCCAAAAACGTAAAGAACCTCGTGAAAACCGGTATCGGCCTGAACGAGACCTTCGACGACGTCTACTTCGAGAAGAAGTAAGCCTTGACTGGCCCGCCGCGCGCGGGCCCCCTCCCAATCGCAGCTCTCGGCCGCTCGTACAGCGCGCGGCCCGGGTCGAGCTGCGCCTTGCACACCGAGGCGCCGTACCGTGAAACTGATTTCTTTCCTCATTGCCAGACTGGGCAAGGCCTTCTTCGTCATCCTGGGCGTGGTGGTCTTCAACTTTCTGCTCATCCGCCTGGCCCCGGGTGACCCTGCCGCGATCATGGCCGGCGAGGCGGCATCCTCCGACCCCGCCTACCTGGCGCAGTTGCGCGAACAGTTCGGCTTCGACCAGCCGCTGTGGATGCAACTGTGGCTCTACGTCAAGGGCATCCTGCAACTGGACCTGGGCTTTTCCTTCCGCAACAACCTGCCGGTGCTCGACCTGATCGCCGAGCGCCTGCCCGCCACGCTGCTGCTGATGGCACTGGCCTTCGTGTTCTCGCTGCTCGTGGGCGGGATGCTGGGTGTGTTCGCCGCGCGCAGCCGCTACACCAACCGTCATACCTGGCTGGACAGCCTGATCATGTCCGTCTCGCTGATCTTCTACGCCACGCCATTATTCTGGCTGTCGCTGTTGATGGTCATCTTGTTCTCCGTCACCTTGGGCTGGCTTCCTGCCTTCGGCATGGAGAGCGTTGGCACCGGCCTCACCGGCTGGAACCGCGTGGCCGACATCAGTGCCCACCTGGTGCTTCCCGTGGTGTCGCTGGGCTGCTTCTTCATGGCGGTGTATGCCCGCCTAGCGCGCGCATCCATGCTGGAGGTGATGGGCATGGACTTCATCAAGACCGCCCGCGCCAAGGGCGTGCCGGCCGGCCAGGTGATCCACCGCCACGTGATGCGCAACGCCATGCTGCCGGTGGTCACCTTTGCCGGCATTCAGCTCGGCCAGATGGCCGGAGGTGCGGTGCTAGCAGAGACCGTCTTCGGCTGGCCTGGCATCGGCCGCCTCATGTTCGACGCCCTGATGCAGCGCGACTACCAGCTGCTGCTGGGCGTGTTCCTGGTGACCTCAACCATGGTCGTGCTGTTCAACCTGATCACCGACCTGGTGTACCGCCTGGTCGATCCCCGCATTGAATTGGGAGCCTGAGATGAAAAAATTCATGCGCCGTTTTGCCGCCAACAAAGGCGCGCTGGCGGGCCTGGTCATCCTGTGCCTGGTGATCCTCACGGCCTTGTTGTGCTCGGTCTGGTACGAGGAGTCGCCCTGGTCCATGGTGGCCGAGCCCCTCCTCCGGCCCCTGAGCAACGCCGACTACCCACTGGGCACCGACATGCTGGGCCGCGACCTGGGCGCCGGCCTGGCCTACGGTGCGCGCGTGTCGCTGCTGGTGGGCGTGGTGTCCACCCTGGTGGCGGTGATCTTCGGCATCCTCATCGGCGCCCTGGCTGGCTTCTACGGCGGACGTATCGACGACCTGCTGATGCGCTTTACCGAGTTCTTCCAGACCATTCCGCAGCTTGCCATGGCCGTGGTGCTGGTGGCCATCTTCACGCCCTCCATCTACTCCATCGTGGGCGCCATCGCCATCGTCTCGTGGCCACCGGTGGCCCGGCTGGTGCGCAGCGAGTTCCTCTCGCTCAAGCAGCGCGAGTTCGTGCAGGCGGCCATCGTCATCGGCCAGAGGCCGGTGCGCATCATCTTCACGCAAATCCTGCCCAACGCCATGTCGCCCATCATCGTGACAGCGTCGCTGATGATCGCCACCGCCATCCTCACCGAGTCCTCTCTCTCCTTCCTGGGCCTGGGCGACCGCAACCTCATGAGCTGGGGTTTCATGATCGGCGCGGCCCGCACCATGCTGCGCGAGGCACCGCTGATGAGCGTGTTGCCCGGCATCGCCATCCTGCTCACCGTGTTGGCCATCAACCTCATCGGTGAAGGCCTGAACGACGCCATGAACCCCCAACTGCGCAAGCGGGGGGAATGAACCATGACCATCTCCCCTTCCCAGACCGACACCCCCCTGCTGCGCATCGAGCAGCTGACCGTGGCCCTGCCCGCCGGGGGTGACCGCGCACACGCGGTCAAGGACCTTTCCTTCGACCTGCGTGCCGGTGAAATCCTGTGCATCGTGGGCGAGTCCGGATCGGGCAAGTCCATCAGCGCCAACGCGATCATGGGCCTGCTGCCCAGCTACCTCAAGCCGCAGGCCGGCCGCATCCTGTTCAAAGGGCGCGACCTGCTGCAGCTGCGCGAAGACGAGCTGCTGGCGCTGCGCGGCAAGGACATCGGCATGGTGTTCCAGGAGCCTATGTCAGCCCTCAACCCACTGATGCGCGTGGGCGACCAGATCGCCGAAGTGCTGGCCGTGCACGGCGCCTACCCCGGCCCGGCGCGCCAGCAGCGCGTGCTGGAGCTGCTGCACTTCGTGGGCCTGCCCGACCCATCCACGCTCCAGCACACTTACCCCTTCCGCCTCTCGGGCGGCCAACGCCAGCGCGTCATGATTGCCATGGCCCTTGCGCTGGAGCCGGCCATCCTGATCGCCGACGAGCCCACCACCGCCCTGGATGTGACCACCCAGGCCCAGATCCTGTCGCTGATCAAGCGCATCCAGGCCAGCATGGGCATGGGTGTGATGTTCATCACCCACGACTTCGGCGTGGTGGCCGACATCGCCGATCGCGTGGCCGTGATGGAAAAAGGGGTGCTGGTGGAGCAAGGCCCGGCCGAGCAGGTGCTCAACCACCCACAACACCCCTACACCCAGCGCCTCATCGCCGCCGTGCCCCACCGCGAGGGCGACCACACCGCCGAAGCAGCCAGCACCGACCCGGTGGTGCTGGACGTGAAAGACCTGCGCAAGACCTACGTCACCGAGCGGGGTCTGTTCGTGCGCAAGCGGGTGGTGAACGCGGTGGACGGCGTGAGCTTCCAGGTGCGCCGGGGCCAGACCCTGGGCATCGTGGGCGAATCGGGTTCGGGCAAGTCCACCATCGGCAAATGCCTGCTGCGCCTGACCGACATCGACGGTGGCCAGCTGGTCTTCAACGGCACCGACATCGCCCCGCTGACGCAAGCGCAGTTCCGCCCCATGCGCCAGCAGTTGCAGATGATCTTCCAGGACCCGTTCGCCTCGCTCAACCCGCGCCACACGGTGGGCCGCAGCATCACCGATGGCCCGGTAGCCAACGGCGTGCCCTACGCCGAAGCGGAACGCAAGGCACGCGAACTGCTGCGCCTGGTGGAGCTGGACGAGTCCGCCTTCGACCGCTACCCCAACGCGTTCTCAGGTGGTCAGCGCCAGCGCATTGGCATCGCCCGCGCCCTGGCGTTGGAGCCTCAACTGCTGGTGGCGGACGAATCCGTGTCGGCACTCGATGTGTCGGTGCAGGCCCAGGTGCTCAAACTTTTGCAGGACATCCAGCAGCGCCTGAACCTGGCCATGATCTTCATCACCCACGACCTGCGCGTGGCGGCCCAGGTCTGTCATCAGATCGTGGTCATGCACAAGGGTCGCATCGTCGAACACGGCACGCCAGCCGAGGTCTTCGACCGTCCGCAGAACGAATACACGCAGCGCCTCATCGCCGCCATCCCTGGCAAACACTGGAGCCCGGTGGGCGCCAGCGTTGCCCTTGCCTGAGCCCTTCCCCAACATGTCCTCTAACCTCACCCTCCCGGCCGCGCGCAACGGTGGCCAGATCCTCATCCAGCAGCTGCGCCACCACGGCGCACGCCGTGTCTTCCTGGTGCCCGGTGAAAGCTATCTGCCCTGCATCGATGCGCTCAACGAACACCAGGACGCCATCCAGGCGGTGGTCTGCCGCCAGGAAAGTGGCGCCGCCTACATGGCCGAGGCGCACGGCAAGCTGACCGGCGAGCCCGGCATCTGCTTCGTCACGCGCGGCCCCGGCGCCACCAACGCCAGCATCGGCGTGCACACCGCCTTCCAGGACTCCACGCCCATGATCCTTTTTGTGGGCCAGGTGGGCAACGATTTCTATGAACGCGAAGCCTTCCAGGAAATCGACTACCGCCGCATGTTCGGCCAGATGGCCAAGTGGGTGGCGCAGATCGACCGCACGGACCGTATTCCCGAGTACATCGCCCGCGCGTTCACGGTGGCCACCAGCGGCCGGCCCGGCCCCGTCGTACTGGCCCTGCCCGAAGACACCCTGTGGGGCACGGCCCAGGTGCCCGACCTGCCACGCTACACCCGCGTGCTGACACGACCGGGCACAGCCGATCTGGACGCGCTGCGCGAGCGCCTCGAAGCCGCCCACAACCCCTTCCTGCTGGTAGGTGGCAGCGGCTGGACATCCGAGGCCCTGGCCCAGGTGCAAGGTTTTGCCGAGCGCTTCGACCTGCCGGTGGGCGTTTCGTGGCGGCGTCTGGAATGCTTTGACCAACACCACGCCAACTTCGCCGGCCACGTGGGCTGGGGCATGCACGACGACCTGCGCCAGCGCGTGCGCAATGCCGACCTGCTGCTGACCCTGGGCGCGCGCCTTGGCGAAGCCACCACCGAAGGCTACAGCGTGGTGGAAAGCCCGCGCCCGCGCCAGCAGCTGATCCACGTGCACGCCGACCCCAGCGAACTGGGCCGCGTGTTCCAGCCCGATCAGGCCATTTGCGCCAGCAACGCCGGCATGGCACACGCCCTGACCACCCTGCAGCCCACGCGTGCGCCGGCCTGGGGTGCCCACACCCGCGCCGCCAACGCCGCCTACCGCGCCACGCTGGCGCCTCTGCCCTCGCCCAGCGCCATGAGTCTGGACCAGGCAGCCTGCCACGTGAACACGGTACTGCCTGCCGACGCCTGCATCACCGTGGGCGCCGGCAACTACGCCCTCTACCCGCACCGCTACCGCCAGTTCAAGGGCATCGGCAGCTCGCTCGCCCCCACCGTGGGCAGCATGGGCTACGGCCTGCCGGCGGCCATCGCGGCCAAGCTGGAAGACCCGCAGCGTCCGGTGGTGTGCTATGCGGGCGATGGCTGCTTCCAGATGAACCTGCAGGAACTGGGCGTCGCCATGCAGTACCGCCTTGGCATCGTGGTGCTGGTGTTCAACAACGGCATGTGGGGCACCATACGCGCCCACCAGGAGCGCGAGTTCCCGAACCGCACCATCGCGCTGACCTTCGACAACCCGGACTTCGCCCACCTGGTCGGCGCGTACCGGGGACACGGCGAGGTGGTCAGCGACAACGCGCACTTCGAAGCCGCCTTCGCACGCGCCCTGGCCTTTGCCGAGCGCGAACACCTACCAGCCCTGATCGAGGTCCGCTACGACGCCGACGGCATCGCACCCGGCGAAACCCTCTCCGCCATCCGCGCCCGCGCACAACAACTCCAGTGCGAGCGCGCTGTCACCCTCTAAACACCACATACCATGTCAGACACCTCTTTGCAGATCAACGGTCAGCGCCTGTGGCAGTCGCTGATGGACCTGGCCCGCGTCGGCGCCACCGAACAGGGTGGCAACTGCCGCCTCGCCCTCACCGCCCTGGACGGCCAGGGCCGTGACCTGGTGGTGGGCTGGATGAAAGACGCCGGCCTGGACATCAGCGTGGACCAGGTGGGCAACATCTTCGGCCGCCGCCCTGGCCGCAACCCGGCGCTGCCCGCAGTGATGACGGGCAGCCACATCGACACCCAGCCCACCGGCGGCAAGTTCGACGGCTGCTACGGCGTGATGGCCGGGCTGGAGATCATGCGCGCGCTCAACGACAAGGGCCTGCAGACAGACGCCCCGCTGGAGCTGGCCATCTGGACCAACGAGGAAGGTTCACGTTTTGTGCCGGTGATGATGGGCTCGGGCGTGTTCGCCGGCAAGTTCCCACTGTCCACCGCGCTGGAGGCCACCGACATGGCCGGCAAACGCGTGCGCGACGAGCTGCAGGCCATCGGCTACGCCGGCACACAACCGGTGGGCGGACGCCCACTGGGCGCCTACTTTGAGGCCCACATCGAACAAGGCCCCATCCTGGAAGCCCAGGACAAGGTGATCGGTGTGGTGACCGGCTCGCTGGGCCTGCGCTGGTACGACGTGAACGTGACCGGCATGGAAATGCACGCCGGCCCCACGCCCATGGCGGTGCGCCAGGACGCGCTCTTTGCCGCCACCCACCTGATGCAAGAGGTCATCCACATCGCGCGCGATCACCAACCCCACGGTCGTGGCACGGTGGGCGTGGTGCAGGTGCACCCCGGCTCGCGCAACGTCATCCCCGGCAAGGTGCACTTCACCGCCGACCTGCGGCATGAAGACGCCGCCACGCTCGCGCTCATGGACCAGCGTTGGCGCCAGGCCTGCGCCGAGGCCGGCGAGCGTTTCGGCGTGAAGGTGGAGCTGATCGACGTGCAGCACTTCCCGCCCACCCCTTTTGCAGCGCCGCTGGTGCAGCACATCCGCGAGCAGGCGCAGCGCGCCGGCTATTCGCACATGGACATCGTGACCGGCGCCGGCCACGATGCGGTCTATCTCGCCGAGGTGGCCCCCACCGCCATGATCTTCGTGCCCTGCAAGGACGGCATCAGCCACAACGAGATCGAAGACGCCCAGCCGGCCCACCTGGAGGCCGGTGCCAACGTGCTGCTGGGCGCCATGCTGCAGGCCGCAGGCGTGCGCCAGGAAGCGGAGGTGACGGCATGAGCGCGGCCACCCTCGCCACCTGGCAGGCCCGTGCCAGCACGCTTCAGCTGCGCCACCAGGCCTTCATCGACGGCCAGTTCGTGGACGCACAGGGCGGGCAGACCTTTGCCACCCTCAACCCTGCCAACGGCCAAAAGCTGGCCGACGTGGCGGCCTGCCAGCCGGCCGACGTGGACCGCGCGGTGCAGGCCGCGCGCCGCGCCTTCGAATCAGGCGTGTGGGCACAGCAGCACCCGCGCGAACGCAAGCGCGTGCTGCTGCGCCTGGCTGCCCTGATCGATCAGCACAGCGAGGAACTGGCCTTGCTGGAAACGCTGGACATGGGCAAGCCCATCAGCGACGCCCTGGCCTACGACCTGCCGGAGACGGCCACGTGTTTCGCCTGGTACGCCGAGGCCATCGACAAGCAGTACGACGAAATCGCACCCACCGGCCCCGACGCCCTGGCCACCATCACACGCGAACCGCTGGGCGTGGTTGCCGCCGTGGTGCCGTGGAACTACCCGCTCATGATGGCCTCGTGGAAGGTCGCGCCCGCGCTCGCGGCGGGCAACAGCGTGCTGCTCAAGCCGGCCGAACAGTCGCCGCTGAGCGCGCTGCGACTGGCTGAACTGGCGGCCGAGGCCGGCATACCGCCGGGCGTGTTCAACGTGCTGCCCGGTCTGGGGCCGGTTACCGGCCAAGCCCTGGGCCTGCACATGGACGTGGACTGCCTGGCCTTCACCGGCTCCACCGCCACCGGCAAGCGCTTCATGGCCTACGCCAGCGAATCCAACCTCAAACGGGTGTGGCTGGAGTGTGGCGGCAAGTCGCCGCACATCGTGTTCGACGACTGCCCCGACCTGGACAAGGCCGCGCAGGCGGCGGCCGTGGGCATCTTCTCCAACCAGGGCGAGGTCTGCATCGCCGGATCGCGCCTGTACGTGCAAGACGGCATCTACGACCAGTTCATGGCCAAGGTGGCCCAGTGTGCGCAAGGCATGCGCCCGGGTGACCCGCTGGACCCGGCCACCACCATGGGCGCCATCGTCGATGAAAACCAGATGCGCCGCGTGCTGGGCTACATCGACGCGGGGCTGAGCGAAGGTGCCACGCTGCGCACCGGCGGCCAGCAGGCGCACACGGCCAGCGGTGGCTACTACGTTGAACCCACCATCTTCGACTGCCCGCGCCAGGCCATGCGCATCGTCAACGAAGAAATCTTCGGTCCAGTGCTGGCGGCGCAGCGCTTCCACACCGAAGACGAGGCCGTGGCCCTGGCCAACGACTCACCCTATGGCCTGGGCGCCGGCCTGTGGACCGCACAACTGGCGCGCGCCCACCGCGTGTCGCGCCGCCTGCGGGCGGGGCTGGTGTGGGTCAACTGCTATTTCGACGGCGACATCACCGTGCCCTTCGGTGGTGTCAAGCAGTCGGGTTTTGGCCGCGACAAATCGCTGCACGCGCTGGACAAGTACAGCGACTTCAAGACCACCTGGATCAACCTGCTCTGATCGGCCCGGCCCCATGACCTCCATCCCTGCCGGCCAGGCGCCCGCCCACACTCTCTGGCTGCAGGCCTGTGGCATTTTCTTGTGTGCCATCGTGGCCCTGGCCACGCTGGACATGCTGGCCAAAGACCTGGTAGCGCGCCACCCGGCGCCCCTGGTCAATCTGGTGCGCTACGGCACGGTGCTGCTGATGGCTGTGGTGCTCATGCACCGACGGGGCACGCCCTGGCGTTTGCCCGTGGTACACCGCCGCACGGTGCTGTGGCGAGGCGTCATGCTGGGCACGGTGGGGGTGAGCTTCATGCAGGCCTTGCACACCATGCCTCTGGCCGAGGCCACGGCCATCTACTTCCTGTCGCCGCTCATCATCGTGGCCTTGTCGCCCTGGCTGCTGGGCGAAGAGGTGCGCGCCCCGCAGGCGGCGGCGGTGGTGGCGGGTTTTGTGGGCATGCTGCTCATCGTGCGCCCCGGTGGCGCCCTGCCCCTGGTGGGCACGGTGCTGATGCTGATGGCGGCCGGCGCCTACGCCATGCTGCAAATCCTCACGCGCCGCCTGGCGGGCAAGGTCAGCATGGAGCAGCAGTTCGCCTGGACCGCGCTGATCTGCACCGTGATGACGGTGTTGTCCCTGCCCACCGCCCAGCACCTGGGCTGGCCCGGCGCACGCGACCTGGCGCTGATGGCCACGGTGGGTGCGCTCAGCGGTATCGGCCAGTACCTGCTGATCGAAGCTTTCCAAAAAGTGCCTGCCTCGTCGCTGGCACCCTTCAACTACTTCCATCTGCTGCTGGCGGTGGTGTTCAGCGTGCTGGTGTTTGGTCAGCGGCCCGACGCCATCGCCATGCTGGGCATCGCCGTCATCGGCTGCGCCGGCCTGGCCTTGACGCTGCCCGTGTTCCGCGCCCAATGGCTGGCCATGCTGGCCGCGCGCCAGGCCCACCGATGAACCATTCCCCCATGACCTCTCTGCTCGACGAACTGGCCCTTGCCGTGGGGCCCGCCCACGTGCTCACGGGCGACGCCATCCCGCCCCAGCACTGCACCGACTGGTTCCAGTCCCACACCTGCCGGCCGCTGGCCCTGGTGCGCCCTGGCACCCCTGAAGAGGTGGCCCGCGTGATGGCCATCTGCCACCGGCACGGCCAGCCCGTCACGCCGCAGGGTGGGCTCACCGGCCTAGTGGCGGGCGCCACCCCCAACGAAGGCGACGTCGCCTTGTCGCTGGCACGCCTGAACGGCGTGGAGGAAATCGACACCGCCGCCGGCACCCTTACCGTGCTGGCCGGGACCCCGCTGCAGACCGCGCAGGAGGCGGCGCGCGCCGCCGGCCTGCTGCTGGCCGTGGACCTGGGCGCACGCGGCTCCTGCCAGGTGGGCGGCAACATCGCCACCAACGCCGGCGGCAACCGCGTGATCCGCTACGGCATGTTCCGCGACCAGGTGCTGGGCCTGGAGGCAGTGCTGGCCGACGGCAGCATGGTGGGTGGTCTCAACAAGATGCTCAAGAACAACGCCGGCTACGACCTGAAGCACCTGTTCATCGGCTCCGAGGGCACGCTGGGCATCGTCACGCGCGCCGTGTTGCGGTTGCACCCGCTGCCCCACGGTTGCCACACCGCCTGGTGCACCGTGCCCGACCACGACACCGTGGTGCGCTTCCTGCGCCACGCCCAAGGCGCGCTGGGTGGCACGCTGTCGGCCTTCGAGGTGATGTGGCCCGACTTTCACGCGCTGGTCACCACCCGCGTGCCCGACATGTGCTCGCCCGTGGCGGCGCAAGGCCTGCAGGTGCTGATCGAGATGGAAGGCAGCGACACCGAACACGACATGGCCAGGTTCTCGGCCATGCTGGAGGTGGCCTTCGAGCAAGGCTGGCTGCTGGATGCGGCCATTGCCCAATCGCTCAAGGAGCGCGAGTCCTTCTGGCGCTTGCGCGACGCGGTGTCGGAGTTCCCCTTGATGTGGGCACCCTACTGCGGCTACGACGTCAGCCTGCCCATTGGCGGCCTGGGCCGTTTTGTGGACGAGCTGCAAGCCGCACTGCGCGAGCGCTTCCCGCACTGTGAACACGTGCACTTTGGCCACGTGGGCGACAGCAACCTGCACGTGGGTGTGCACATCGCCGCGGCCCATGGACCCTTCCCCGAGGCAGACATCGACGAATGTGTCTACGGCGTGCTGCGCCGCTATGGCGGCTCGGTGTCGGCCGAGCACGGAATTGGCCAACACAAGAAGGCCTACCTCGGCTATTCGCGCACACCCCAGGAGCTGGCCCTGATGCACACCCTCAAGCGGGCCCTGGACCCCCACAACCTCCTCAACCCAGGCAAGGTGCTGGCATCATGACCACGGTTTTTTTTCACAGCGACCTCGACGACCCGGCGGCTTGGCGCGCCACCCTGCAGGCCGCGCTGCCCGACGTGAACTTCATCGTGGGCCCGCAGTGTGACAACCCCGACGCGGTGGACGTGGCCTTGGTCTGGACACAGCCGCCCCAAGGCCTGCGCGCCTTTCGCCGGCTGCGCGCCGTGCTGTCGCTAGGCGCCGGTGTGGACCAGCTGCGCCTGTCCGAACTGGATCCGCGCATCCCCGTGGCACGCCTGATCGACCCCACGCTCACGCAGCGCATGGTCGAGTACTGCCAGGCGGCGGTCTTGTACTTCCACCGCCACCTGCACCTGCACGCCCGCCACCAGGCCGCACGTGAATGGCAATTCATCCCGCCCGTGAGCGCTGTGGCCCGGCAGGTACTGGTGCTGGGACTGGGCGAGCTGGGCTCGGCCGTGGCCGGCGCCCTGGCACAACAAGGTTTCCAGGTCACAGGCTGGAGCCGCAGCCCCAAGCAGCTGCCCGGCGTGGACTGCTGCGAAGGCGAGGCGGCGTTGAGCGAAGCGCTGGGGCGCTGCGACGTGCTGATCAACCTGCTGCCCCTCACGCCACAGACCACCGGTGTGCTCAACCGCGAGCTGTTCGCCCGTTTGCGGCCCCAGGCCTGCCTGGTGCAGGTGGGCCGGGGCGGCCACCTGGTAGAGGCCGACCTGCTGGCAGCACTCGACCAAGACCAACTGGCCGGCGCCTTCATCGACGTGTTTGGCGTGGAACCCCTGCCCGCCGAACACCGCTTCTGGACCCACCCGGCCCTGCGTCTCACACCCCACGTCGCTTCGCTCAGCGACCCCGTGCAGTCCGCCGCCACCGTCGTCGACAACATCGGCCGCGCCATGCGGGGCGAGTCTCTGCGCCACGCCATCGACCGCTCGGCCGGCTACTGACCTCATCGCCATTTTCAGGAACCCGCATGAAGACCTTTTATCACCCCGAACAGCTGCTGCACCACCCCCAGACCTACCTCTCGCGTGGCCAGATGCGCAAACCGCAGGAGGTACCCGATCGCGCCCTGGCCATCCTGCGTGGCCTGGGCACGCTGGGCCTGGAGGTCAACCGCCCCGCCGACCACGGCATGGCGCCCCTGCAAGCCGTGCACAGCGCGCCTTACCTGCGATTCCTCGAAACCGCCCACAGCGAGTGGAAGAAGATGCCGGCCGACTGGGGCGACGAGGTGATGTCCAACATCTTTGTGCGCGAGCCCAACGCCTTGCGCGGCATCCTCGCGCAGGCGGCGGCCTACCTGGCCGACGGCAGCTGCCCGGTGGGCGAATTCACCTGGCGTTCGGCCTACTGGGCCGCCCAGTGCGCGGTGGCCGCCACCGAGGTGGTGCTGGCGGGCGAGCGCCACAGCTATGCCCTGTGCCGCCCGCCGGGGCACCACGCACGCGAGGCCGCCGCCGGTGGCTTCTGCTACCTCAACAACGCCGCCATCGCCGCCCAGCACCTGCGCCAGACACACGCCCGGGTGGCCGTGCTCGACGCCGACATGCACCACGGCCAAGGGGTTCAGGAAATCTTCTACGAGCGCGACGACGTGCTCTACGTCTCCATCCACGGCGATCCAACCAAATTCTACCCCGGTGTGGCCGGCTTTGCCGACGAAACAGGTGCCGGCGCCGGCCTTGGCTTCAACCTCAACCTGCCGATGCCCCACGGCTCCTCCGAGGCCGTGTTCTTCGAACAGGTGGACCACGCCCTGAGCGCCATCCGGGCCTTCAAACCGGACGCACTGGTCTTCTCGCTGGGCTTTGACATCTACCAACACGACCCGCAGTCTCAGGTCGCGGTCAGCAGCGAAGGCTTTCACCGTCTGGGCAAGGCCGTGGCCGGCCTCGGCCTCCCCACGGTTTACGTGCAGGAAGGGGGCTATCACATCGACTCCCTGGAGCACAACACCCGCCAATTTTTCACCGGCGCGCTTCAGCGCACCGCCCCCTGATCCACCTCGCACATTTTCTTTAACAGGAGCAGACCATGCAACGCGAATCCCATCTGAAGAACGCCGCCCTCATGGCCCGTCGCGCAGCCGCCATTCCTCGCGGCGTGGGGCAAAGCCATCACATCTTTATTGACAAAGCTGAGAACGCCGAGGTCTGGGACGTCGAAGGCCGTCGCTACATTGACTTTGCCGGTGGCATCGCCGTGCTCAACACCGGGCACCGCAATATCGCAGTGATCGAAGCGGTGAAAGCACAACTCGACCGCTACACACATACCTGCTTTCAAGTGCTGGCTTACGAGCCTTACGTGGAGCTCGCCGAGCGTATTAACGCAAAAGCGCCGGGTGACTTTGCCAAAAAAACGCTGTTTCTCACCACCGGCGCAGAAGCTGTGGAGAACGCAATCAAGATTGCCCGTGCCCACACCGGCCGCTCGGGCGTGATTGCCTTCACCGGTGGCTATCACGGCCGCACCCTGCTGACACTTGGTATGACCGGCAAAGTGGCACCATACAAGCTGGGCTTTGGGCCTTTCCCAGCCGAGGTCTTTCATGCGCGCTTCCCCAGCGCACTGCACGGCGTGAGCGTCGACGAGGCGATCGCGTCGGTGGAGCAGATCTTCAAAAACGACATCGAGGCCAGCCGTGTTGCGGCGATTATCCTGGAGCCGGTACAGGGTGAAGGGGGTTTCAACGTAGCACCGCCCGAGCTGATGCAGCGCCTGCGCGCGCTGTGCGACCAGCACGGCATTTTGCTGATTTGCGATGAAGTACAGACCGGCGCCGGCCGCACGGGCACCTGGTTCGCCTGCGAGCAAAGCGGCATCGCGCCCGACCTCATCACCATGGCCAAGTCGATGGCAGGCGGTTTTCCCATATCTGCGGTCGTCGGCCGCGCCGAGGTGATGGATGCACCGGGCGCAGGTGGCCTGGGCGGCACATACGCCGGCAGTCCGCTGGCCTGTGCCGCCGCCCTCGCCGTGCTCGACGAGTTCGAAAAACACGACCTGCTTCAGCGCAGCCGAGACGTAGGTCAGCGCATCACAAACAGCCTTCAACACTTGTCCAAGCGCCACAACTGCATCGCCGAGGTGCGTGGCCTGGGAGCCATGGTAGCCATGGAACTGTGCCAAAACGGCGACCCGCATCAACCAGACGCAGAATTGACCAAGGCACTGGCGGAGGAGGCCACGAAGCGCGGTTTGATCATTCTGACCTGCGGCACCTATGGCAACGTAGTACGCATTCTTGTACCGCTAACAGCCAGCGATGCGCTCATCGATGAAGGTCTGGAAGTCATTGCGGCCTCTTTGGATGCATTGAAGGCAACGGCTTGAATGGCCTGCCTAACCTGCGAAGGCAGACCATGAGACCCCAAGCACTCTCCACCATACAAGTCGACGATGAGCGTGTCATTGTCACCGAATGGCGCTTTCCTCCCGGTGCGGAAACCGGTTGGCATACACACGCCCACAACTATGTGGTGGTGCCAATGACCGACGGCAGCTTGGTCCTGGAAACCGACGAAGGCATCAAGTCCACCCAGTTGATCAAAGGCAGCGCCTACGCACGCCAGGTTGGCGTGCGTCACAACGTCATCAACCCCGGCCCCGGCGAAGTCATCTTCGTCGAGGTTGAAACACGCTGAGATCCATCCCATGGATATGAAAACCGAAGGTTCCGACACCACTTTCTCACTGGCCCAGCTCAACGACCCCAGCCTGCTCAAGACCGACGCACTGATCGATGGCCAGTGGGTGGCGGGCGCCAGCCGCTTTGCCGTGCACGACCCGGCCACGGGCGCCAAGCTCGCCGACGT
>JANJSZ010000259.1 GCA_024711405.1 Acidovorax sp. | reverse complement strand
GTGCGCAAAGCGCACCTTTGGCGAGGCAAAGACAACCCGTACAGCGGGTTGATTTAAAAGTACCTCGCCCGCCGGGGCGAGACCCGGCCTCAACCCTCAACCCAAGCAAGCCATCACCTGCAAAAAACAATAGCTATTAGCGTGGTAGGGATAGGGGCTGGAGGCCAATTCAATCCAGAACTTCACAACCCGTAAGTCAACTCCCGCGCCTTCCCCCAGAACACCCGGTACATGAAGATGGTGTACACAATGATCACCGGCAGCGTGATCGCCACCCCCACCCCGATCACCGCCAGCGATTCGGTGGCGCTGGCCGCCTCCCACACCGTCAGCCGTTCGATCACGATATAGGGGTAGATGCTGTAAGCCAGTCCGAAGAAGGCCAGCACGAAGATCAGCACGGTGGATGCGAACACGATCCAGCCATAGCCGGCCGCCACCACGCGCGGCGCGGCCAGTACATGGCGGATGGCGAAGAACGCCGCCACGCACGCCAGCGGAATCGGCAGCAGGGCGAACAGCTCGGGCAGCACAAACCATTTGTCGAACACCGTGCGGCTGATCAGCGGCGTGGCCAGCGAGATCCCCATGAGCGCAAAGCCCATGGGCCACAGGGCGCCCTGGCCCCAGCGGGCGGCCTTGCGCTGCAGTTCACCATCGGTCTTCATGATGAGCCAGCCCACGCCCAGCATGGCGTAGGCGGCGGGCAGGGTGAGCGCGATGCCGGTGGCAAACAGCATTCCCCACAGGTCACGCTGAAAGCCCGTGATGTAGGCGCCCAGCATCCAGCCCTGGGACAGCGTGGTGACCAGCGAGCCGGCGGCAAACACGCGGTTCCAGGTGGCCTTGTGGGCGTCGCGGGCCTTGACGCGAAAGTCGAATGCCACGCCACGCAGCACCAGGCCCAGCAGCATCACCGCCACGGGCAGGTACAGGGCCGACAGCACCATGCCGTGCGCCATCGGAAAGCAGATCAGCAGCACGCCAATGCCCAGCACCAGCCAGGTCTCGTTGGCATCCCAGAAGGGGCCGATGCTGGACACCATCACGTCCTTTTCGGCATCGGTGGCGAAGGGCAGCAACATGCCCACGCCCAGGTCGTAGCCGTCCAGAATGACGTAGGCCAGCAGCGCCAGGCCCATCACGGCCATGAAGATCAGGGGCAGGGCCGTGGCCCAGGTCAGCGTTTCCATGGGGGTTCCTTAACTGGCTTGAGCGGGTTCCGGGGGCGCCACGGCAGGCACGGGCAGGGTCGAGTGCTCGGCCATGTACTTGATCACGCCGACATAGGCCGCGAGCAGCAGCACATACACCGTGAGATAGGCCACGAGCGTGCCGGCCACCATGGCGGGTGCGTGCGGTGCCACGGCGTCTGCCGTCCTGAACAGGCCATAGACCAGGTAGGGCTGGCGGCCGATCTCGGTCACGTACCAGCCGGCCAGCGTGGCCACCCAGCCCGAGAACGCCATGCCCACCAGCGTGTACAGCAAGGGGCGGGGCAGGGTGGCAAGGTCGTGCGCGCGGCGCCGGTACAGCACCCAGGCGGCCACCCAGGCCACGGCCAGCATCAGCAGGCCCAGCCCCACCATTACGCGAAAGCCCCAGAATACGGGCGCCACGGGCGGGTGGGCGCCGGGAAATTCGTTGAGACCCTTGAGTTCGGCATCGGCGTCGTGCGCCAGGATCAGGCTGGCCCCCTTGGGGATCTGCAGGGCGTAGTCGGTGCGGCCTTCCTTCTCGTTGGGCCAGCCGAACAGCGTGAGCGGAGCGCCCTTCTCGGTGTGCCAGATGCCTTCGATGGCGGCGATCTTGGCGGGCTGGTGCTGCAGCGTGTTCAGGCCGTGCAGGTCGCCCATGAAGATCTGCAGCGGAATCACGAGGGCCACGGCCGGGATGGCGGTGCGCAGTGCCTTGCGCGTGCCTTCGGTGGCCGTGCCCTTGAGGAGCTGCCATGCACTCACCCCGGCAATCAGGAAGCCCGCGGTGAGGGCCGAGGCGAGCAGCTTGTGGCCCAGGCGGTAGGGGAACGAAGGGTTGAACACGATGGCCAGCCAGTCGACCGCATGGAACTTACCGTCGATGATTTCGTAGCCGGCGGGCGTCTGCATCCACGAGTTCAGGCTCAGGATCCAGAAGGCCGACAGCGTGGTGCCCAACGCCACCATCAGCGTGGCCACCAGGTGCACGCGGTCGGACACCCGGCCGCGGCCGAACAGCATGATGCCCAGGAAGGTGGCCTCCAGAAAGAACGCGGTCAGCACCTCGTAGCCCAGCAGCGGCCCGGCGATGTTGCCCGCGTGTTCCATGAAGCCCGGCCAGTTGGTGCCGAACTGAAAGCTCATGGTGATGCCCGAGACCACGCCCATGGCGAAGGTCAGTGCGAACACCTTGGTCCAGAAGTAGTAGGCCTGCTCCCAGCCCGCAGCGGCAGGGGTGCCGCGCGTGGCGCTGTGGCGCAGGCGAAAGAACACCAGGAACCAGCACAGCGCGATGGTGATGGTGGGAAACAGGATGTGGAAACTGATGTTGGCGGCAAATTGCAGCCGCGACAGCATGAAGGTGTCCATCGTCAAACTCCCTTGTCCTTTGTGCTGGCGGCCTTGCCGGTCAGCCGGTCCTTGAACTCAAGCACGCGGGTGACGGCCGTGCCCATGCCCATGAGCTGCATCGCCGTTTCGGGGGCGAGGCGCTGCACGTCGTCAAACCAGGTCATGAGTCGGTCGATCAGCTCGTGCATGTCGCGCATGCGCTCCTGGGCATGGCGCTCTTCGTCCGATGTGGGCGCTTCGAGCAGCGCCATGCGCAGCATCGACAACGTGGGCTCGATCTCGCGGCGGCGGCGTTCTTCGGCCAGCACGCGAAAGATCTCCCACACATCCTTGGGTGCCTCGAAGTACTCGCGCCGGTCACCGGGTTGGTGGCTGAGCTTGACCAGGCGCCAGGACTGCAGCTCCTTGAGGCCCATGCTCACGTTGGAGCGCGAAAACTCCAGGGCTTCGGCAATCTCGTCCGCATTCAGCGGGCGGGGCGACAGGAAGATGAGCGCATACATCTGGCCCACGGTGCGGTTGATGCCCCAGCGGCTGCCCATTTCGCCGAAATGGGCCACGAACTGGCGATTCAAAGGAGGTAAATGGTTGACATAGGTCATGGACACGCATTGTGCCTGTGATTTATCGAAATTTCAGTAATTACTGAAAATTCGATAAATTCGAGGGGTGCAAAAAACGAAGTGCTCGACACCCGCTGGGTGTGCTCCGGTGCGGGCTCCGGCACGCGTTTGCTAGAAGGTGGACAATAGAAAGCTTTTGGCCCCGCGCGCCGTGGCCGGCGCCCTGCCGCTGCTTCGTTTTTCTGCATGACATCTGCTCACTCCCGCACGCCGCTGATCGACATGGCCAAGGGCCTTGCCTGCGCCGTTATCGTGTGGCATCACCTCGCTTTTTATGGCCCCATGTCGGACATCGCGCAGCCGCTGGCGCCGGATTTGATCGCCTGGCTGTACGAGTACGGGCGCATGGCCGTGCAGGTGTTTCTGGTGCTGGGCGGTTATCTGGCAGCCAGCAGCCTGGCGCACCGGGGGCTGGCGCGGTTTGACAGCGCCAGCCAGCAGATCGCACGGCGCTTCGTGCGGCTGGTGGTGCCCTATGCCGTGGCGCTGGTGCTGGCCGTGGTGGTGGCGGCGCTGGTGCGCCGCTGGACGGATCACCCCTCGGTGCCCGGTGCGCCCGATCTGGCCCAGCTGGTGGCCAATGCGCTGCTGCTGCAGGACATCGTGGGCGAAGAGGCGCTGTCCGCGGGCGTATGGTACGTTGCCATCGACTTTCAGCTTTTCGTGTGTTCCGCGCTGCTGTTCGCGCTGGTGCGGGTGGTTTGCACCGGAGAGCGGGCGCGCCATACCGTCTGGGCGGGGCGTGCGCTGGTGGTGGCCGGCACGGCGGCCTCGTTGCTGCTGTTCAACCGCCAGCCGCAAATCGATATGTGGGCCCTGTATTTCCTGGGCGCCTATGGCATGGGCATGATGGCCTGCTGGGCAGTGCACGCACCGCGCGCCGGTGGGTGGATGGCGGCCATTGCCATGCTGGGTGCCGCCGCCCTGGCGCTGGATTTCCGGGAGCGCATTGCCGTGGCGTTGGTGACGGCGCTGGCGCTGGCATGGGCGCTGCGGTCAACCCGCTGGCGGCAGTGGCCGGGGCTCGCACCGGTGGTGCGGCTCGGGCAGCGGTCGTATTCGGTGTTTCTGGTGCACTTTCCGGTGTGCCTGCTGGTCAATGCGGTGGTCGGCCACCTGTGGCCGGAAACGCCCGCCTGGAATGCGCTGGGCATGCTGGCGGCCTTTGCCTTGTCGCTGATGGCGGGGTGGTAGCTGTATGAGCGTGTGGAGCGCCATGTGCCGTCCTGGAGCACGGCGCTGCGCTGGCAGGCCGGGCTGGTGGGCACCGGGATGCTGGTGGCCGTGACCACCAACCATTGGGCCTGATTGCGCGCGCCGGTCAGCGGTGCAGTTCGCCCGCGCTCTCGGGCTGGTACACGATGCTTTTCACCCGCACGGTCATGGCCTTGCCGCCAGGGCCGGGCCAGGCCAGTTCATCACCCACCGACAGGCCCAGCAAGGCACTGCCCACGGGGGCGAAGATCGAGATGCGGTCGGCGCTGCCGTCCATGTCGCGTGGGTACACCAGCGTCAGGCAGAACTCCTTGCCGGTTTCCTGCATCGTGAACTGCACCGTGGAGTTCATGGTCACCACATTCGGCGGGATTTCCTCGGGCGCCAGCACATCGGCGCGGTCCAGCTCTGCCTGCAGATCGGCCTTGCCCGGGAAGACGCTGGCCGGAATCGCCGCCAGCAATGCCTCAATGCGGTCCAGGTCCAGGGATGACAGGATGATCTGGGGTTTGCGCGCCATGCCGTACCTCGAAAGCTAGTTGTAAAGGCCGGGACTGTAGTGGATCGCGAATCTCGCACTGCATCGCGTGGTCAAAGCGGGTGCGGTTTCTTGCACGGAAAAACCTGAAGGCTGTATATTCATACAGCCATGCAAAGTGAAATCCACCCCGATGATCTGCCCGGCGGCTTGCCGCCAGAAGCGCGCATTTCCATCCACGCCATTCGCGGTCGGGGTGCCGCCACGTTCATGCCCCACCGGTTCATGCACGATACCCGGGCGGCAGTGGATGATGGCTGGGATTTGCCGCCGGAGGATGCGGAGCAGGCCGCGCCGCCACCCACCCGCGTGCACCTGCAAACCGCACGCAGCGCGCTGTGCGCCAACGATTCCCCCGACATCTTTTTTGACCACTCGGTCAACCCTTACCGGGGCTGCGAGCATGGCTGTGTCTATTGCTATGCCCGGCCCACGCACAGTTATCTGAACCTGTCGCCAGGGCTCGATTTCGAGACGCAGATCATTGCCAAACACAACATTGCCGCGGTGTTGCGCTCCGAGCTTTCGCGCCCTGGCCATGTGCCGCGCCTGCTGAATATCGGCTCGGCCACCGATTGCTACCAGCCGGTGGAGCGCGAACTGCGGCTCACGCGCGGTGTGATCGAGGTGCTGCGCGATGCGCGGCATCCGTTTTCGCTCCTCACCAAGAGCAGTGGGGTCGAGCGCGACCTCGACCTGCTGGTGCCGCTGGCGGCGCAGCGCCTGGCGGCGGTGTATGTGACCATCACCACGCTGGATGCGCAGCTGGCCCGGCGCATGGAGCCGCGCGCGGCCGCGCCGCACCGGCGCCTGCGCACCATCCGCGCCCTGGCCGAGGCCGGCGTGCCTGTGGGGGTGAGCGTGGCGCCGCAGATTCCCTTCATCACCGAAGACATGGAGCAGGTGCTGGAGGCCGCGTGCGATGCGGGTGCGCGCAGCGCCTTCTACACCGTGCTGCGCCTGCCCTGGGAGCTGGATGCGCTGTTTCGCGAATGGCTGGCGTTGCATTACCCGCAGCGCGCCGCCCGCGTGATGGCCCGCGTGCAAGATCTGCACAACCTCGGCAACGCCCAGCGCGGCGCAGGCAAAACCTACGACAGCGACTACACCACCCGCATGAAGGGCAGCGGCCTGTGGGCTGACCTGCTGCGCCAGCGCTTTACCGGCGCCTGTCGCAGGCTGGGGCTGAGCCGCGAGCGCGTGGAACTGGACCTGGGCCAGTTCCGCCCGGGGCTGGCGCGGGGGCAGGGCAGCCTGTTCTGAGCCGGCTGCACGGCTGTGGCGCCGGGAGGGTGAAGGCTGGTGCGAACTATCCTTGCCACAGCCGCTGCACCACCTGCGTGTACAGCGGGATGCCCAGCACGATGTTGAGCGGAAACGTCACTCCCAGCGACAGGCTTACATACAGCGAGGGTTCTGCCTCGGGGATGGCAAAGCGCACCACCGCGGGCACGGCGATGTACGACGCGCTGGCCGCCAGTACCGCCAGCAGCACGGCGTCGCCCATGGGCACCTGCAGCAGCCAGGCCAGCGCAACTGCCAGGCTGGCATGCAGCAGCGGCCCCAACACCGCATAGGCCAGCAGCCAGGGCGATTGCCGGCGCACGGCGGGCAGGTTGCGCGCGGTAGAGAGCCCCATGTCCAGCAAGAACAGGCACAGCATGCCCTTGAACAGGTCGCCCGAGAAGGGCTGCATGGCTGCCTTGCCCGCATCGCCCGTCACCAGGCCAATCACCATGGCACCCAGCAGCAGCAATTGCGTGCCATCGGTAAACGATTCGTGCAGGATCTTGCCTATCGCCAGGCGCGGTCCCGGTGGGGCCGTTGCTGTGCCACCGTTGCCCATGGCCCCCGCGCCCAGGGTTGCCCCACCCATCGATGCCATCGCCACCACGGGCTGCACGCGGCTGATGGGGACTGCGGCAGTTGCCGGCGCCGCCTGACGCTGCCGCAGTGCATTGGCCAGCATCACTGCCAGGATGATGGCGGGTGACTCCATCAGTGCCATGGCGGCTGCCATGTAGCCGCCGTAGGGCACCGATTGCGACTCCAGGTACTGCGTGGCCGTCACAAACGTCACCGCGCTCACCGATCCATAGGTGGCCGCCACGGCCGCTGCGTTGAAGCCCGACAGCACGCGCCGCAGCACCACATAGCCCGCCAGCGGAACCACCACGGCCAGCAGCACCGCCAGCCCCAGGCTGCTGGCCACGCTGGACGTAAAGCCCGATGCCGCCAGCGCAAAACCGCCCTTCAGGCCCAGCGCCATCAGCAGGTAGATCGACAAGAATTTCGAGATGGCCGCAGGCATCTCCAGGTTGGAGCGGACCAGGCCCGCAAACACCCCCAGGGCAAAAAATAGGACCGCAGGGTCCAGCAAGCTTTGCATCGTTCAACTCCTTTGGTCGGAATGCTATGCAGTCCGGAGTGCAAAGTAAAATCGATTCGAATGCAGTCATCCATAGATAAAAATCAATGAATATCACGTTTCGTCAGTTGCGGCTTTTTCTGGCGCTGGCCGAAACCGGCAGTGTCAGCGCCGCCGCCAGGCGCATGCACGTCACGCAGCCCACGGCATCGATGCAGCTGCGCGAGGTGACGCAGGCCGTGGGCATGCCGCTGTACGAAGTGGTCTCGCGCCGGGTTCACCTTACCGAGGCCGGGCAGGTCCTGGCCCGCACGGCGCGGGCCATTGCCGGCGAGTGGGATGCGTTCGAGCAGCGCGTGGCGGGCGCCAAGGGGCTGACCAGCGGGCGCCTGAAGGTCGCCGTGGTGAGCACCGCCAAATACTTCATCCCCCGCCTGCTGGGCAGTTTCTGCAAGCTGCACCCGCAGATCGACATTTCGCTTGAAATCCTCAACCGCGACCACGTCATCACGCGCCTGCGCAGCAACCTGGACGATCTCTACGTCATGTCCATGCCGCCGGCGGACCTGCCGCTGGAGGACCAGATCCTGATGCCCAACCCGCTGGTGGTCATTGCCGCCGCCACCCACCCGCTGGCGCTCAGAAAGCGCGTCACGCTGGCGCAGCTGCAGGGAGAGCGTTTCATCCTGCGCGAAAAAGGCTCGGGCACCCGCATGGCCACCGATGCGCACCTGCGCCAGCGGGGTTTTACCCCGACCGCTGTGCTGGAGCTGGGCAGCAACGAGGCCATCAAGGAATCCGTCGAGGGGCAACTGGGCGTTTCCATCCTCTCCCGCCATGCGCTCGGTGCGCACCACGCGGGTCTGGCGGTTCTCCCGGTGCAGGGCTTTCCCATCCGGTCGCAGTGGCACCTGGTCTGGCCCCGGGGCAAGCAGCTGTCACCGATTGCCCAGGTGTTTCAGGGGCACTTGCTGAGCGAGGCGATAGGGTGGCAGGGGGCACGGTGAGACCGCGCGTTGTCAGCCCGCCGGGCGGCAGCCGGCAAACATGTCCAGCGCGGGGTTGTAGGCGCTGGTCTTCACGTCCATCAGGCCCAGCACCGAATGGAAGTAGTGGTCATGGCTGATGCGCCGCTCGGTCAGGTCCTTTTGCAGGCAGCCCGTGGTCAGATGGGTGCGTGACTGCATGGCGGGCGAGAGCCAGGTGATCCAGGGCACATGCTTTTGCACATCGGGCGCGATAGCATAGGGCAGGCCATGCAGGTAGATGTTGTTCTCGCCCAGAGATTCTCCATGGTCTGCGACGTACATCATCGCTGTTTGCGCTTGCTGGGATTGGGTTGAAAGCCAATGGAGCACGGAATCGAGGAACTGGTCGGTCTGCACGATGCTGTTGTCGTAGGCATTCACCACCTGCTCCTGCGTGCATTCCTGCAGGGCGGTGGCGGTGCATTCGGGCTGGAACTTCTTCAGGGCCTGGGCCGAGCGCTTGTAGTAGGCCGGGCCGTGGCTCCCCATCTCATGCATCACCAGCACGGTGCCGCGGTTGCGCTGCTCGGCGGGCAGTTCGGCCAGGCGCTTGTCCAGGTCCTTGAGCATGATGGGGTCGAGGCATTCCCCATCGGGGCACAGGGCCGGGTCTGGCAGGGCCGTGGTGTGCACCTGGCCGACGCGATCGCACACGCCCTTGCAGCCGGCCTGGTTGTCCAGCCAGAGCACGGCCAGACCTGCGTGGTGCAGCACATCGATCAGGCTTTCGTAATTGGCCTTGCGTGACTCGAAGCCGCTGCGCCCCAGGTGCGAGAACATGCAGGGCACCGAGGCCGCCGTGCTGGTGCCGCACGACCATGCATTGCGCGCCGTGACCAGGTCGCTGCGGGCCGACAGCAGTGGCGTGGTGGGGCGGTGGTAGCCGTTGAGCCCGAAGTTCACGCTGCGGCCGGTTTCTCCCAGCACCAGCACCAGCAGGGGCGGCTTTTGCTGGCCTGCATAGCTGGCGCCCAGCCGGGCGTCGCGACCCAGCGGCATCAGCGTGCTGGTGTCCAGTCGCAGTGGCTTGCTGGCAATATCGCCCAGGGCGTATACGCTGTTGAGCGGGTTGATCAGGTAGCGCAGCCGGGTGTGGTTGCGCATGGTGGAGGCGAAGTCCTGGAACACCAGCAGCAGGCAGACCACGATGACCACGATAGCCCCCACCAGCAGCGCGCCGTTGTGGGCCATGTGGCGAAAGGCATGCATGCGGCGCACCGGCCGGCGGTAGAGCCACAGCAGGGGCGGTGCCGTGAGGGCCAGAACGGTCGCCAGCATGCGCCAGTTGAGCAGGTCGCCGGCCTCTTTCACATCGGTCTGCATCACATTGACCAGCATGCTTGCATCGATGGCAATGCCGTAGGCAAGCATGAAATAGGCGCCGAAGGCGGCCATGAGCAGCATCACGGTGATGGCGGGCTTGAGTGTCCAGCGCCAGGCCAGCAGGCTGAGCAATGCGGCGTTGCCCGCCGCAACAATCACGGCAAAAGCCAGCGCAAAGCCCCAGCCGCGCAGCGTGCCCTGGCCGGGCAGTGCCGCCACTTCGCGCCACAGCGGCACATTGCAGGCGGTGGCCAGCCAGGCACTGGCCAGCACCACGACCCCGGCGGGGTGGATGTCGCGGGATGCGTGAGGGGGATGGGCAACGGCGTGACGGCCGAATGCGAAGCGCTGCATGCGCTGCAATAACAATGGCATGCCCCATTGTTGGCAGCGCTGCTTAAGTGAACATTAATGCCCGGAACGCGTTTGCTTTCTCAGGCCAGCGCGGTGGCGTGGTGCCGCAGGTGGTCGGCCAGAAAGGTCTGGACGAAATAGTAGCCATGGTCGTAACCCGCGTGCTTGCGCAGCGTGAGCGGCTGGCCGACTTGTGCGCAGGCCTCCTCGAACCGATGCGGATGCAGCTGCGTGGCCAGAAACTGGTCGGCCAGACCCTGGTCGATCAGGATGCCCTGGGGATAGGGCACGCTGCCTTGCCGGCCCATCAGCACGCTCGCGTCATGGGCGCCCCAGGTGCTTTCATCCTGGCCCAGATACCCGGTGAAGGCGTTGTGCCCCCAGGGGCACTGGGTGGGTGCGCAAATGGGTGCAAAGGCCGAGACGCTGCGGAACACACCGGGGTGCCGCAAGGCGAGCGTGAGGGCGCCGTGGCCCCCCATCGAATGCCCGAACAGGCCCAGGCGCTGGTTGTCGAGGGCAAACTGCGCCGCCACATCGGGCAGCAATTCCTTGACGAGGTAGCTTTCCATGCACCAGTGGCCGGCCCAGGGCATCTCGGTGGCGTCCAGATAGAAGCCGGCGCCCACGCCGAACTCCCAATGGTTGCTTTCTCCCAGGATGCCCGCACCGCGCGGGCTGGTGTCGGGGGTGAGGAGGGCCAGCCCCAGCTCGGCCGCCAGGCGCTGTGCGCCGGCCTTGATCGCAAAGGTTTCCTCGTTGCATGTCAGGCCCGCCAGGTAGGTCAGCAGGGGCCGTTTCTGCCCGGCCAGCGCCTGCGGGGGCAGGTACAGGCCAAAGCGCATCGGCAAGCCGATTTCGGAGGAGTTGTGCTTGTAATAGCGCTGCACGCCACCAAAGCAGGCGTGTTCGCTGGTCAGTTCAAGGGCAGTGAAGGTCATGGATATCAAATTGGAAGCCGCAAGTGCCTAGAGACAAAGCGTTAGCGGCTGATTTCATCAATAAATGACCACGCCGCGGATGGATTCGCCGCGCTTCATCAGGTCGAAGCCCTTGTTGATGTCTTCCAGCGGCATGGTGTGGGTTATCAGGTCGTCGATGTTGATCTTGCCCTCCATGTACCAGTCGACGATCTTCGGCACATCGGTGCGGCCGCGTGCGCCGCCGAAGGCCGAGCCTTCCCACTTGCGGCCGGTGACCAGCTGGAAGGGGCGGGTGCTGATCTCGGCGCCGGCCTCGGCCACGCCGATGATGATGCTGCGGCCCCAGCCCTTGTGCGTGCATTCGAGCGCCTGGCGCATCACGGTGGTGTTGCCAATGCACTCGAAACTGTAGTCGGCGCCGCCGTCGGTGAGCTGCACGATGGCATCCACCACGTTCTCCACCTCCTTGGGGTTGATGAAGTGCGTCATGCCGAACTTGCGCGCCATCTCCTGGCGGGCCGGGTTGATGTCCACGCCGATGATCTTGTCGGCACCCACCATCTTCGCGCCCTGGATCACGTTCAGGCCGATGCCGCCGAGGCCAAACACCACCACGTTGGCGCCGGCTTCGACCTTGGCGGTGAAGATCACGGCGCCTATGCCGGTGGTGACGCCGCAGCCGATGTAGCAGACCTTGTCGAAAGGTGCGTCTTCCCGGATCTTGGCCAGCGAGATCTCGGGCGCCACCGTGTAGTTGCTGAAGGTGCTGGTGCCCATGTAGTGGAAGAGGGGCTTGCCGTCCATGCTGAAGCGGCTGGTGGCGTCGGGCATCAGGCCCTTGCCCTGCGTGCCGCGGATCAGCTGGCACAGGTTGGTCTTGCGCGACAGGCAGAACTTGCACTGGCGGCATTCGGGGGTGTAGAGCGGGATGACATGGTCGCCCTTCTGGAGCGTGGTCACGCCTGGCCCCACGTCCACCACGATGCCCGCACCTTCGTGGCCCAGGATGGCGGGGAAGATGCCTTCGGGGTCGGCGCCCGAGAGCGTGTAGTAGTCGGTGTGGCAGATGCCGGTGGCCTTGATCTCCACCAGCACTTCGCCGAATTTCGGTCCTTCGAGGTCCACGGTTTCAATGGTCAGGGGCTGGCCTGCTTGCCAGGCGACGGCGGCTTTGGTTTTCATGGGGGTTCCTCAGATGACGGTGTCGCAGCACTATACGGGCCACCGACGGTGGTGACCACCGGCACAAAAAAGCCCGCCGGAGCGCGGCGGGCTTTGGGGTTGCCGGGGCGCGCGGGGCGCCGCCGATCAACGGGCTGTCAGGGGCGGAACATCACGGCGCACCGAGCCGGTGAACAGCTGGCGTGGGCGGCCGATCTTGTACTCGGGGTCGCTGATCATTTCGTTGAGCTGGGCAATCCAGCCAACGGTGCGGGCCAGTGCGAAGATGCCGGTGAACAGGTTCACCGGAATGCCCATGGCGCGCTGCACGATGCCGGAGTAGAAGTCCACGTTGGGGTACAGCTTGCGCGAGACGAAGTAGTCGTCTTCCAGGGCGATCTTTTCCAGTTCCTTGGCCAGCTTGAACAGCGGATCGTTCTCCAGGCCCAGCTCTTTGAGCACTTCGTTGCAGGTTTCCTGCATGAGCTTGGCACGGGGGTCGTAGTTCTTGTAGACGCGGTGGCCAAAACCCATCAGCTTCACGCCGGAGTTCTTGTCCTTGACCTTCTCCATGAACTCGCCCACCTTGGACACGCCGCCCTGGCGCTGGATGTCTTCCAGCATGTTCAGGCAGGCTTCGTTGGC
>JANJSZ010000256.1 GCA_024711405.1 Acidovorax sp. | reverse complement strand
ATGAGAAGAAAAATCAACTGGCTTTTGACAGCGGTCCAGATCGGCCTGCTGACTTGGTCCGGAACCACTTTGGCCGCCGACCAAGTGTATGTGGCCAATGAAGGCGCTGACACGGTCAGCGTCCTCGATGCGGCATCGTTGAAAACGCTGACGAACGTGCACGTCGGCAAGATGCCCCACAACGTGCAAGTGTCGCCCGACGGCAAGCTCGTATGGGTGACCAACAACGGCGAGCCTGACCATGCAGCCGACGTTTCTGCGCACAAGGGCATGGCCCAAGGCGACCACGATGCGATGGGAAAACCGGGCGCGATCTGGGCCATCGACACCGCGACCAACGCGGTCGTCGCCAAGGTGCCGGTGGGTATGCACCCGGCCCATGTGGTGGTGTCACCAGACGGCCGCCTTGCCTATGTCACCAATGGCGGCGACAACACGGTCACCGTGATCGACACAGCGGCGCGGAGCCACGTGGCGACGATTCCGGTCGGCCAGTTTCCCCATGGTCTTCGGTTCAGCCCGGATGGCAAGGAGGTCTACGTCGCCAATCTCAAGGGTGGCACGGTATCTGTCATCGACACCGCCAGTCAGAAGGAGGTTGCGCAGGTGCCGGTTGGCAAGGGGCCGGCCCAGACTGGCTTCACGCCAGACGGTCGTTTGGCCTTTGCCTCGTTGTCGGGCGAAAACGCCATTGCCGTGATCGACCCAGGAACGCGCAAGGTGATTCGCAAGGTTGCAGTAGGAACGGTGCCGATCCAGCTGTACGCCACGCCTGACTCGCGCACGCTGGTGGTGGCCAACCAGGGTACGCGCAAGAAACCGGGCAGCACCGTCAGCCTGATTGACCTTGAGCGTTTCAAGGTCGCAAAGACAGTCGTGACTGGCGCCGGTGCCCATGGCGTGACTGTTGACCGCGAAGGCCGGTACGCCTACGTTACCAACATGTACGCCAATTCGGTTTCCGTGCTTGACGTGAAAGACCGCAAGGTAACGAAGACCGTTCCTGTCGGCAAGGTCCCCAACGGTATCAGCGTAACGCCTTGAGTGAGGTCCGTCGCCTACACCCGTCCGCAGGGTACACAAAATGTAGAACAAGCCAGAGCCAACCTTGGCATATGTCCAAATGACGGTCATCGACATCCGAATTCAACGAATCATGCAGCTTTACGATTCTCTGGACCCTTCACCGTTCCATGAGAAAACACTGAGCCGTGCCGTTGAAAACTATATCGTCGATTGTGCAGGTGAGTATGGTCCAGATGAACCGCTTCGGCTTGTGGTTCACGTCCCGGCGCCGATCAGAGAGTACGAGGTGGAGATTGCGCGAGCGATCCATGCGCACTTTCAGGCGCAGCATGCGCAGTGCAGGCGCCGGTATCGCCGAAGGATGCGACAGGGCATGCGCTTTCTGTTCACGGGACTCGCCGTTCTGACGGCGACGCTGCTGGCACGAGCCATATTGGTTAATCCTGGCAACAGCAAAGTGCTTGTTGCAACTAGCGAAGGCTTGTTGATTATTGGCTGGGTGGCAATGTGGCGCCCGATTGAGGTCCTCTTGTTCGAGCGTGCAGAGAACCACCAAAACATGGCGCTTTTTGAGCGTCTATCCCAAATCGACGTGGAGTTCGCCCTTGAAGAGACCGCGTTGGACCCAAAGGGGAAAGTGGCGAGACAAGGGACCTGCGGGCACCGGTTTTGCGGTCTTGACTGGTAATTCTGTAACACCGTGGAGCAGGCCCAAGGGGCCTTCAAACGCGCCAACGTTCATCGGCGGCAAATATGCCTCGTCCCATGAACAGTCTGACAGAAATGTAATTCTTGAAACATCTTTTAGTCAGCCTTGGGCTCGGAAAATGCATAACGTGCATTCACACAAGGTAGGCGGATGCCGTTCCGAAGTAAAACAACCTGAAATTCAGTGACCGAGAGTTCAATGCTGCGTGAGGAATTTATGCTGAACGTGGATTGGACCGAAGAGGTGGCGCTGTTCAATGTCGACTCGCGTTATACCTGTGATGCGGTCGTGGTGCGTGGCACGCGCAAGCTGCTGCAGCCGGCTGCAGAGTACGACAACGGAGAGGTCCGATGACCAGCTATGAACTGCCATCTGACGTCCGGGGGCTGGTCGCCGCGCTTGCTGTTGGTCTGGTGATTGGCCTGGAACGCGGCTGGCACGACCGCGAATTGCCGGAGGGTGGGCGTGTTGCAGGCCTGCGTACCTTTGCACTGACCGGACTGCTCGGTGGTGTGCTTGGACATCTGCAGCCAGATTTCGGCGCCTGGCCTTTGCTGGGTGCGCTGCTCGGACTCGCTCTGCTGCTGACAGTGTCCTACGTCCGAAATGCCGAACTGTCGGGCAACCTGAGTGCCACAACCCCTGTGGCGATGCTACTGACTTTGGTCCTGGGTGCCTTTGCGGCGCACGGCAACATCACCCTGGCTTTGTCGGCTGCGGTGATTGGCGCTGTGTTGCTCGACCTCAAGCCGACCTTGCACGGTTGGCTGCGCTTGATCGATCACCGCGAGCTGACGGCATCGCTTCAGCTGCTGGTTTTGTCCATGGTCATCCTCCCCTACCTGCCCAATACCGGCCTGGGGCCCTACGCCGCGCTCAATCCATCCCAGCTGGGGTGGGCAGTCAGTTTGATTGCGGGCCTGTCGCTGACGGGGCACTTCGCCATGCGGATCACGGGCGCGCAAAGGGGGGTGCTGTGGACCGGGATCCTGGGAGGGCTGGCCTCTTCCACGGCCGCCACATTGGCTTTGGCTCGCTATGCACGCGAGCAGCCTTCGCTGGCCGGCGCCGCGGTAGCCGGCACTCTGGCCGCTTGTGGTGTCATGTTCTTTCGCATGGTCGTTCTGCTGGGCGTCATCCGGCCGACGCTGTTGTCCACCTTCGGCAGCGCTCTGGTGGTCACTGGCGTGGTGCTGCTGTGTATGGCGCTATGGCGGTGGCGCAAGTTGGACCGCACGGTCGTGGGGGAGGGCGCTGTCGGCGCGATGGCGCCATTCGACCTGGGTACCGCGCTTGGCTTTGGTGTGCTGCTCGCTGTCATGAGCGTCCTGGTGCCCGCGGCAAAGCAATGGCTGGACACCAGTGGCCTCTACGTGCTGTCGGCGGTTTCTGGCCTGGCGGACGTGGATGCGATCTTGATCTCGCTCGCTCGGCTGCACGGTGCCGGGGGATTGTCCACGGTCGCCACCGTCACGGCGCTCGGTCTCGCGACGCTGGCAAACATGGTGGCCAAGGTCGGCATCGCCTGGACGACGGGTGGAGCGCAGGTCGGTAAATCGGTTGTTTTCGGCTACCTGGGCGCGATGGCGTCGGGAGTGGTCGTATTGGTGTTGAGCTTGACGTTTTCGTGAGCGTCCACCGGCCACGTCTTCAGAATTTTTGTATTTAAACAATAGGGACCACCGCTATGGAAAAGTCATTTCATCGCTTCTCTGAACTATTTGCCCAACTCGGCCTGCGCATGGACGCGGCAGGCATTAGGGAGTTCTTGGAGGAGCACGCTCCACTGCCGCCCGATGTGCTGCTGGCCGATGCGCCATTCTGGACGCCTGCTCAGGCGACTCTGTTGCGCGAAGAGCTTCTGGAGGATGCGGACTGGGCCGAAGTGGTTGACCAGTTGAATGTTGCCTTGCGTGCCGCCAAGGGAGGTCCTGATGCCGAATAGGTTTCGCCTGTCGTTGGGTGTGGTGCTGGTCGCTCTCGCCTTGAGCCCGATGGTTCGGGCCCAGGAGGTCAAGCTGGGATCGAGTGTCGAGGGATTGCTGCAAGCGGCCAGGGAGCGAAACCCCGAAATTGCCAGCATGCGTTTTGATGCGGATGCGGCGGCGGAACGCGTCGCGCCAGCAGGCGCCTTGCCGGACCCCAAACTCCGCACCGAATTGCGTGACATCACGCGCATGGGGGAACAAAAACCCACGCTATTGCCAGGGCGCGTGGGAAGTACCAGCTACGTGCTGATGCAGGATTTGCCCTGGATGGGCAAACGCGGTCTGAAGCGTGAGGTGGCCGAGTCACAAGCCGAAGCTGCGCGAAGCCGTGCAGCGGGCGCCTGGGTTGAACTGGCTGGCAAGATCAAGACGACTTACGCCGAGCTCTATTACCTGGACCAGAACGAACGCTTGTCGCGGGAAATTCTCGACCTGATGGCGCGGCTGGAAAAAGTCGCTCAGGTCCGCTATGCAGGCGGGCTTGCTGCGCAACAGGACGTGATCCGTGCGCAAGTGGAGCAGTCCATCATGCGCAACGAACTGATTGCACTGGACGCTGAGCGCCGCCAACTCCAGTCCAGGTTGAATGCGCTCGTGGGGCGTCCGAGCTCGGAGGCTTTGGCTGCACCCGAGCAGATTCGTGCCTTGCCGTCGCTGGAGCAAGTCAGCTTCGCGACCTTGGAGGTGCGCGCCCGGATGAACAATCCGCTGCTGCGCACGGAAGAGTCCCAGATCAGGGCTGCCGAGAAGAACCGCGAGTTGACCTACAAGAACCGCTATCCCGACTTCAACGTCGGTATCTCGCCGATTCAGTACCGAG
>JANJSZ010000240.1 GCA_024711405.1 Acidovorax sp. | reverse complement strand
CCCGGGTCATCACGCTCACCGGCGCATGGCTCTCAAACCTCTCCAAGACTTCTTTCCACATCCGCAGTTCTCCCTCTGTGGGGCGCAGGTTACTGCTGCGGGATCAGGGGCAACACCTTGAAAGGGATGCATCTTATGGCTTCAACCGGTCGGGTGTGAAGAACAGGCCCACGCCCACCGCAATCAGGATCAGCACGATGGCTGCGATATTTCCGCGCATGGAAGAACTCCTCAGGGTGGGAGGCGATGGTCCGCAGGCTGCTTACCGCCCCAGGGGCGAAACGCCGATCAGCAGTGTATGGGCCCAAAAAGCAAAACCCGCCCAGGCCACTGCACCCGCCACCAGTGTGGTACCCGTGCCCGCAGTGGTGCCGGGGGCATACACCGCGCCCTGCGCCCGGTCGCGCTGGCGGGCCGCGCGAAAGTCGAAAACCGCCCACAGCAAAAAGCTGCCAAACAGCACCACGTCGGCCAGGTTGCCGTTGGAGATGAGATGCGCCAGCGCCCACACCTTCACGCCCAGCACCATGGGGTGGTGCAGCCGGGCCTTGAGGGCGTTGCGCGGCACATAGGCGGCGGCCAGCAGGATGAAGGCGATGAGCGTGAGCAGCGATGCGGCGTGGCGCATGCCGATCGGCGGCACCCACAGCACCACGGGCTGCTGCCGCGCCAGGCCATAGCCCCAGACAATGAGCGCCAGGCCCAGGGCAGACACCAGCGAGTACAGACCTTTCCACGGCAGCTCGCCCATGCGCGCCAGCGTCTGCGTGCGCCAGCCATCGGCCACGATGCGCACCGAGTGCATGCCCAGGAACAGCACCAATCCGAGAACCAGGTACGACATAGGCGGCCTTTTTGTGGAACAAGTGGCGCGATTATGGACAAGCAGGATGACGGGTCGTATTTTTGAGATAAGCAAGGCCCGTGGTGCCCGATGGATAAGCGCCCACAGCTATCGAAAACAGAGTAATCCCGCGGTGCGGGCGTTCAGGCCCCGGCGCCGTGCTGCGCCAGCAGCTTGCCCACCGCGGGCCGGGCGCAGCGCTGCAGCGCCATCAGCAGGGCGTGGCCGGGCTCTGGCACGCCCCAGCGCGTGCGCAGGTCGTGCTGCATGCGCGCCAGCAACTCGGCGGCCATCTCGGCATCGGCCAGCGCCCGGTGCGCCTGGCCCGTGCGCGGCAGGCCGTGGTAGTCCACCAGCGTGCCCAGCTTGTGGCTGGGCGCCTCTGGGTACAGGCGCCGCGACAGCAGCACCGTGCAGGCAAAAGGCTGCGGTGCAGGCCGCCCGGCCAGGGCCAGCTCGGCCTGCCAGAACTTGCTGTCGAACGCGGCGTTGTGCGCCACCATGGGCGTGTTGCCCACAAAGCGGGCCGCTTCCTGCATGACCTGTGCCGCATCGGGCGCGGCGTTGACCATGGCGTTGGTGATGCCGGTGAGCTGGGTGATGAAGGAGGGGATCCACACCCCGGTTTTCATCAGGCTCTGGAACCGGTCCACCACCTGCCCGTTCTCCAGCAGCACGATGGCCACCTCGGTGGCGCGCGCGCCCTGGCCGGGCGAGATGCCGGTGGTTTCAAAGTCGATGACGGCGATGGGGGGCATGGAAGAAAGGGGGATGTGCAAACAACGGGGCGGCCCAGGGGGCCGGGGGGATTGTGCCGCCACGCATGGCAGGGTGCCGCGGGCCCGGTGGGTTCGTTCACACCTTCTCAGGGCTTGCGCTTGTTCCAGATGACCAGGGCGATCCCGCCCAGGATGGCCACCGAGGCCAGCACGAGCCGCAGTGTCGCGGCTTCATCCAGCAACAGCACGGCACCGAACGCTGCCAGCACGGGGACGCTCAGCTGCACCGTGGCGGCCTGGGTGGCGCGCAGCCCCGGAAGGGCCGTGTACCACAGCGCATAGCCCATGCCCGAGGCCAGCGCGCCCGATGCGGCGGCATAGCCCAGGCCTGCGTTGCTCCAGGCGGCATGCTCCCATGCCACGGCGCTCAAAAGCAGTGCCATGGGCGCCGCGCGCAAGAAGTTGCCCGCTGTGATCTCGATGGGGTTGCCCCCGCCCCGGCCACGCAGCGAGTAGATGCCCCAGGCCGCCCCCGCCGCCAGCATCAGCGCGGCACCGGCCATCGGGGGCGCCGACATGCCGGGCATGAGCAGGCCCGCCAGGCCGCCAAAGGCCAACCCCATGCCCCCCAGTTGCGCAGGTGCCAGGCGCTCGCCTTTCAGCCAGGCGTGGCCGATCATCGTCGCCTGCACGGCGCCGAACAGCAGCAGCGCACCGGTGGCGGCCGGCAGGCTCAGGTAGGCATAGGAAAAACCTGCGGCATACACAAAGAGCGCGAAGGCAGACAGCCAGTTGCCTGCCCGCCAGGCCTGCTTGCGGCGCAGTGCCACCAGCAGCCACAGCGCAACGGCCCCTGCGACCAGGCGGACCGTGGTGAAGGTGGCCGCGTCGATCGGCGTGTGTTTCAGCGCCGCGCGGCACAGCAAGGAGTTGCCCGCAAAGGCGAGCATGGACAGTACGGTCAGGGTGGCGAGGCGCGTGGGGGACATGGTGTCTGTTCACCTGGGGTGAGCGCACGAAGGCCCATCATCGCGTATGGCACCCCGTTCTGTCGATGCCGGCGCGCGCTGCGGCGCCGGATGTATTCACGCTTGCTCAGGCCTTCTTCAAGAACTCCGACTTGAGCAGCATGCTGCCCAGGTCGGTCTTGCAGTCCACGTTGTGGCCGTCGGCGCCATCGACCAGGCGGATGCTCTTGATCTTGGTGCCCTTTTTCAGCGTGGACGACGAGCCTTTTACCTTGAGGTCTTTCACGAGGATCACCGCGTCGCCATCGGCCAGCGGGTTGCCATTCGCGTCACGTACTGCATCGTGCACCACGCCGTCGCCTTCGGGTGCATCGGTGTCCGCAGCATCGGCCACCTGCGGCCACTCAAAAGCACAGTCGGGGCACAGGTAGTTGCTGCCGTCTGGGTAGGTGTTCTCCAGGCCACATTGGGGGCAGGCAGGCACGGTGTGGGGCATGGGATTCTTTCTGGTTATCGTGGTGAAAAAGGCTGGCGACTTTACAGCGGCTACAGCGGCGCACGTTGCTCCAGCGCAAACGGCGGCAGGCCCTTGAGCAAGCGCTGGCCATAGCTGGTGCGGGTCAGGCGCTTGTCGTAGCAGTACACATGCGCCTGGTCGTCTTCGGTGCGGATGGCGCGGCCCACCCATTGCGCCAGGCGGATGGCGGTGGCGGGCACCACCAGCTCGCTGAACGGGTCGCGCCCCACGGCGCGCAGCCATTCGGCGCGGGCCTCGCCCACCGGGTCGTCGGGCGGTGCAAAAGGCAGCTTGGTGATGAAGACCGATTCGCACAACCGCCCGGGCAGGTCCAGCCCCTCGCCAAACGACTGCATGCCGAAGATGACCGAGGGTTCGCCGTTCTCCACCCGCTCGCGGTGTCGCTTGAGCAGCTGCGTGCGCGGCAGTGCGTTCTGCACCAGCACCACGCTGCGCATGGCGGTGGGCAGCGCGTCCACGGCCTGGCGCATCTGCTCGCGCGAGGTGAATAGCACCAGCGCGCCGTATTCCACACGGGCAATGTCGTGCAGCAGCGCATCGACCATTTCGGCGGTGAATTGCGCCGCGTTCTTGGGGTCGGCGCGCGTTTCGGCGGCAATCAGCGTGCCCTGCGCAGCGTAGTTGAAGGGGCTCGCCACCTCCAGCGTGGTGGCCGCTTCGTCGCCATGCAGGCCCGCCTCGCGCAAAAAGAAATCGAAGTTGCCGCAGCTGGTGAGCGTTGCCGACGTCAGCACCGCGCCGCGCACCGCGCTCCACAGGTGGTTGCGCAGCGTGGTGCCGGGCAGGATGGGGCTGGCGTGTGCCTTGACGACGATGAAATCACCGTCCATCTCCAGCGTGAACCACTTGGCGGCGGGCACGAAGCTGCGGTCGGCGCCTTCGGGCGCGTCCTGCAGCAGCAACTGGGCCGTGGCGTGCAGCTCTTCGAGGCGCGGCGCCAGCATGCCGATCTGCGCGTACAGCGTGGACAGGCGCCTGGCCTCATCGGGCTTGTCGCGCATTTCGGCGCGCAGGGCCTTGCTGATGGCGCGCAGGGCTTCCAGAAAGCCATCGGCACTGGCGGCCAGCAGGCCCAGCGGGGCAATGAGCGGCTCGGGCAGTTCGCCACGCGGCACGCGCACGCGGGCCGGGCCCCAGGTGTCCTTCTGGCTCTTGAGGTTGTCGCCATACACGTCCATCACGATGCGCGCCAGGTCTTGCAGCGTCTGCCGCAGCTGGGCCGCGTGCTTGGGGATGTCGGCAATCTCCTCCACCTCCAGTAGCGCGCCAATGCGCAGGCCCCGGCTCGACAGCCGCTCGATCCAGGTGATGCGCGACAGGTCCATGCTGCACGCAAACTGGTCGAGCGCGGTGGCGGGCAGGTGGTGCGCTTCGTCCAGCACCAGGAGGCAATTGTCCAGCTCGGGCAGCACGCGCGCGCCCAGCGACGACAGCAGCAGATCGTGGTTGGCCACGATCACCTGTGCGCCCACCAACTCCTTGCGCTTGTCGTAGTAAGTGCACTGGCTGAAGGCCGGGCAATGCTTGCCGGTGCACGATGCGCCCTCGGCCGCCACGGGGCTCCACACCTCGGGCTCGGGCGGCGTGTCCAGGCTGTCGCGGTCGCCATCCCAGGCGCCCTTGGCCAGGGTTTGCGCCATGGTTGAATAGAACTGCATGCGCGCCTCGGTCTCCTGGTGGGAGCGCCTGGGGCGCGCGCTGGCGGCTTCTTCGGGGAAAAGGTCGTCATCGTCCTCGCCGTGCGCCTCGCCCGTGCCCGCCAGGCGGTCGAGCTTGAGCTTGCACACATAGCGCCCGCGCCCTTTGGCCAGCGCAAACTTGAAGGGCTGCGGCATGCGCGTTGCCAGCGCGGGCAGGTCCTTGTTCACCAACTGCTCCTGCAGCGCCACCGTGGCGGTTGAAATCAGCACCCGCGTGCCCCGCGCCAGCGCCAGCGCAATGGCGGGCGCGCAGTGGGCCAGCGACTTGCCCACCCCCGTGCCCGCCTGAATGACGGCGATAGAGCGCGTGGGCGCGGCCTCGCCACTTTCTTCATCCACCTTGCCCAGCGTGGTGCTGCTGAAGGTGCGCGCCACCTGCTCGGCCATCAGCCGCTGGCCGGTGCGGCTGCGAAACCCCTCGGTGGCCTGCACCACCGCATCGAAAGATTTAAGGGCCTGCGCGGCCCATACCTGTTGAGACATACAGTGGTAGTGTCGCATGGCGCGGGCAGGCTCGGTTCGCAGCGGGTGCATTCGGTATGCTGCGGCTTTGACATTTTCTGGTGGTGTCCAGGGCCGCGATGGTGCATGCTCGTCGCCATATCCATATATATGAACGCCGGTCATTCACAGAGCCGACGCACAACAAAAGCAGAGCGGGAGGGACCGACATGTCGGAATACTGGGCCCACAGTGGAGGGCACCACCTGGCGAGCCATTTGCAGGCTGTTGCGCTGTGGGCCGCCGAGTTCTCCAAACACTTTGACCGCGTGCCACCGGCGCAGCGCTGGGCCTACCTGGCCGGCTTGTGGCATGACCTCGGCAAATACCGGCCCGGGTTTCAGCAGTACGTGCGACTTGCGGACAACCCAGACGCCCACATCGAAGGCAAGGTGGGCGGTCGCGAAAAAACCCACTCTGCTGCCGGGGCGCTATGGGCTCTGCAGCGTCTGGAGCAAACCCATGGGCCCCAAGGCAAGCTGGCCGCGCATGTGCTTGCTTATCTGATTGCCGGGCACCACGCAGGCCTGGGTGATTGGAACGAGGGGCTGCAGCAACGCCTGGACCATCCGGACAGCCTGCAAGAACTCCAGGAAGCGCTGGCAGCCCATCCACCTGCAGATGTGCTGACGCCAGATGGCTTCAGCCCCGATTTGCGGCGTATTCCTGGCGGCGCGGGCGGCTTTGCCCTGTGGGTGCGCATGTTGTTCTCTTGCCTGGTGGATGCCGACTTCCTGGACACCGAAGCCCACTTTGACGTGGGCAAACCCGACCGCCGCGAAGGCTTCCCCACCCTGGCGCAAATGCGCAAGGCGTTTGATGCCCACATGGCCGCGCTGCCTGTGACCCCAACCCCCGTCAACACGCTGCGCGCCGACATTCTTCGCCAGAGCCGCGCCAAGGCGGCTCTGCCTCCAGGGTTCTTCTCGCTCACCGTACCTACTGGTGGAGGCAAGACCCTCTCCAGCTTGGCATTTGCGCTGGAGCATGCACAGGCCCATGGCATGCGCCGCATCGTCTACGCCATCCCCTACACCAGCATCATCGAGCAGACAGCCGACGTGTTCCGCAACGTGTTCAAGGCCCTGGGCGACGAGGTGCTGATCGAACACCACAGCCAGGCTGATGCTGCTGAAAAGGACGAAACCGCCCGCAGCCGCCTGGCCTGCGAGAACTGGGATGCGCCGCTGGTCGTCACCACCAACGTGCAGCTGTTCGAGTCCCTCTTTGCCGCCAAAACCTCGCGCTGCCGCAAGCTGCACAACTTGGTGGGCAGTGTCATCGTGCTGGACGAAGCACAGCAGCTTCCGCCCGCTTTCCTGCAGCCTGTCTTGGACGTGCTGAAGCTGCTGGTGAAGCACTATGGCGTCACCGTGGTCCTGTGTACCGCCACGCAGCCTGCGCTGAACAGCACCACATACTTTGATGCCAGCAAGAACCTGCGTGGGCTCGAAGACGTGCGCGAAATCATTGACGACCCGGACGCACTGTTTGGTGCCTTGAAACGTGTGCAGGTGGAACTGCCGCCCGACTGGACAGCACCCACCCCCTGGGCCGATCTGGCCGTTCAGCTCAGTGCCGAAGACTGCGTGCTGGCCATCGTCAACACCCGCAAGGCTGCGCGCGAGTTGCAGCGCCTCATGCCCGAAGGCACTTTACACCTCTCGGCCCTGATGTGCGGCGCCCATCGCAGGGACGTCATTTTGCACATCAAAGAGCGTCTGCAGGCCAGGCGCGAAGGTCGCGACATGCGCCCGCTGCGCGTGGTCAGCACCCAGCTGGTGGAGGCGGGAGTGGACATCGACTTCCCCGTGGTGTACCGCGCCCTGGCCGGGCTCGATTCCATCGCCCAGGCCGCAGGGCGCTGCAACCGCGAAGGGCGCCTGGAAATTTTGGGGCTGGTTGTGGTGTTCGTCCCGCCAGAAAAGCCGCCGCAAGGCCATCTGCGCAAAGGGGCTGAAGCCTGCATCAGCACCCTGCATGGGCAGGCCCACGACCCGCTGGCGCGCGGGCTGTTTGCACGCTACTTCACCGAGTTCTATCACTCGGTGGACCTGGACCAGCACGGCATTGTGCGATTGCTGACGGTGCAGCCATGCGATCTGGCCGTGAAGTTCCGAAGCGCCGCCGAGGCATTTCGGCTGATCGACGAGGCCGATGCGGCCACCGTGGTGGTGCGCTATGCCGCGCACCACGCGCAGATTGAAAGCCTGCTGGGCACCTTGGCCGCCGAAGGCCCGCAGCGCTGGTTGATGCGCAAGCTGCAGCGCTACACCGTCACCATCCCGCAGCGCCTGGCTGCGCAGATGCTGGGCCGAGGCGACCTCACGCTGCCCATGCCGGGGCTGTACGTGATGGTTAATACTGATAATTTATACAGTAATATTCTCGGCCTGGTGAGCGACGCCGACCTCTACAACCCCAGTGGTTTTGCTTTCTAAAGGAGCTTCATGTCCTTTCGCTTTTGCCTTGAAGTCGCAGGTCCCTTTGCGTGCTTCACCCGCCCCGAAATGAAGGTCGAGCGCGTCTCCTACGACGTGATCACCCCCTCAGCCACGCGGGCCGTGTTTGAGTCCATCTTGTGGAAGCCCGCCATTCGATGGCGGGTGCAGCGCATTGAGGTGCTGCGGCCCATCCGCTTCATCAACCTGCGGCGCAATGAGGTGAGCGCTGTGGTCTCCACGCGCAATGTGCAGCAGGCCATGGCAGCGGGCAGCGGCACCCTGGGCCTCTACATTGAAGACGAGCGCCAGCAGCGCGCAGGTTACTTTCTGCGCGACGTGGCCTATCGCCTGCATGCCGACCTTTCGCTGGCCCCCGGCAGCACCGAGCCCCTGGTCAAGTACATCGAAATGTTCGCCCGCCGCGCCAGCAAAGGCCAGTGCGTGAACCAGCCGTATCTGGGCTGCCGCGAGTTTGCAGCAGACTTTCGGCTGGTCACTGCGGACTCCCCGCCCGTCACCCCCATCCCCGACACCCGCGAGCTGGGCTGGATGCTGCACGACCTGGACTTCACTCGCCCTTCCGATCCGCAGCCGCGCTTCTTCAACGCGCGCATGGCGCAGGGTGTGATCGAAGTGCCACCGTTTGAGGAGGCTCGGGGATGATCCTGCAAGCTCTGACCGACTATTACCGCCGCAAGTGCGACGACCCCGATCCGGCCCAGCGGCTACCGGCTTTTGGATTGGAGCAAAAGGAAATCCCCTTCATCCTGGACATCAGCGCTGAAGGCGAGCTGCTGCAATTGCGCGACACCCGCGAGCTGCAGGGCAAGAAAAAAGTGGCGCGCATCTACCGCGTTCCCATGGGCATCAAGAAGACTTCGGGCGTGGCCGCCAACCTGCTGTGGGACACGCTGGAATACGTGCTGGGCGTGGACACCAAAGGCAAGCCCGAGCGCGTGGCCGAGCAGCACGCAGCTTTCCGTGCCCGCATCGCCGCATTGCCCGAAGCCACCCGGCAAGACGCAGGCATTCAAGCCGTGACGCGGTTCCTGGACCGCCGGGATGTGGCCCAACTCGAGCGCCAACCCGCCTGGGCCGACGCGCTGGAGAGCAATGCCGTGATGAGCTTTCGCCTCCAGGGCGACATGGATCTGGTATGCCAGCGGCCCGCCGTGGTGCAGGCTGCGTTGAACACCACGACCGATGACGATGCGCCGCAAGCCATGTGTCTGGTCACTGGCGAGCAAGCCCCGGTGGAGCGACTGCACGCATCCATCAAAGGGGTGTGGGGTGCGCAGACTTCTGGGGCCAACATTGTTTCGTTCAACGCCCGTGCTTTCGAGTCCTATGGCAAGACCGAGCGCCAGGGCGAAAACGCCCCCATCAGCCGCGCTGCCGCCTTTGCTTACACCACCGCGCTGAACCACCTGCTGGGCAAAGATTCGCCCCAGCGCATGCAAGTGGGTGATGCTTCCACGGTGTTCTGGGCCGAGCGCCAAGACCCGTTTGAGACCGTCTTTGGCGACGTCTTCCAGGACAACCCGGACGCCAGCACCGACAAGGTGGAGGCGTTGCTCAACGCCGTGCACAGCGGCCACTGGGGCCCCATGGACAAAGACCTGCGCTACCACGTGCTGGGCCTGGCACCCAATGCGGCGCGCATCAGCATCCGGTTCTATCACTGCGTCACGCTGCAGGAGCTGGGCCAGCGCATCGCACAGCACTTTGAAGACCTCTCGCTGGTGCGCGGGCCCCACGATGCGTTGTACCCCTCGCTGTTTCGCCTGCTCACCGCCGTGGCCCTGCAGAACAAGGTCGACAACATTCCGCCCAACCTGGGTGGGGCGGTGGTGGACGCCATCTTGGCCGGGCCGCATGTGCCCTATCCCAGTCTGTGGCTCAACGCGGCGGTGGCGCGCTGCCGGGCCGAGCAAACCGTCAACTACCTGCGCGCGGCTGCCATCAAGGCGTACCTGAACCGCCAACAGCGCTTTGCCGCTTTGCCATCGCCATCCCTCGCCCCCGAAAAGGAGTTTTTGCCCATGCTTGACCTCAGCAACACGAACCCGGCGTATCGCCTGGGGCGGCTTTTTGCGGTGCTGGAAAAAATCCAGGAAGAGGCCAGCCCCGGCCTCAACGCCACTATCCGCGACCGCTACTACGGCGCCGCATCGAGCACCCCCGTGGCGGTGTTCACCACCCTGCTGCGGTTGAAGAACGCGCACCTCAAGAAGCTCTCGCCGGGCCGCACAGCGGCGTTTGAAAAGCTGCTGGGCGAGGTGCTCGGGCCGGTGGTGGACTTTCCCAAGCATTTGCCGCTACCCGACCAAGGCCGCTTCGCCCTGGGCTACTACCACCAGCGGCAAGACTTTTTCACCAAGAAGACCGACGACAGCGCTTCGAACAATCCCACCTCGGAAGGACCCTCAGCATGAGCACCGATAAGAACCTCGCCCACCGTTACGACTTTGTCCTGGTTTTTGACGTGAGGGACGGCAACCCCAACGGCGACCCCGATGCCGGCAACATGCCGCGCCTAGATGCCGAATCCGGCCACGGCTTGGTGACGGACGTATCGCTCAAGCGCAAGGTGCGCAACTTTGTGGGGCTGGTCAAGAGTGATGACAACGCCGAGATCGAGCAGGACGATCAGCGGTTTGCGCAGAAACTCGCCCCTGGCGAGAAGCGCTTTGAAATCTATGTGCGCGAAAAGGCCATCCTCAACCACCAGCACCAGCGCGCCTATTCAGCATTGAATCTGGATGCAGCGCGCGAAGAACAAGTGGAAGAAGCTGCAGAAAACGTAGCAAATGACGCCAAGAAGAAAAAGCCGGGCAAAGAAAAGCGCAAGGGCAGCGCCGACGACGTGAGCCAAGCGCGCAAGTGGATGTGCCAGAACTTCTTTGACGTGCGCACCTTCGGCGCCGTCATGTCCACGGGCGTGAACTGCGGCCAGGTGCGCGGCCCTGTGCAGCTGACCTTTGCGCGCTCCGTGGAGCCCATTGTGGCGCTGGAGCATTCCATCACCCGCATGGCCGTTGCCACCGAGGGCGAGGCTGAAAAGCAGCAAGGCGATAACCGCACCATGGGCCGCAAACATACCGTGCCCTACGGCGTGTACGTGGCCCACGGCTTTGTCTCGTCCTTCCTGGCCAAGCAGACCGGCTTTGGCGAAGACGACCTGGAACTCGTGTTCCAGGCCCTGTCACAGATGTTTGAGCACGACCGCTCGGCTGCGCGCGGCGAAATGTCCACGCGTGGCCTGTACGTGTTCAAGCACGACAGCGAGCTGGGCAACGCGCCCGCGCATGCGCTGTTTGACCGGCTGCAAGTCAAGCCCAAGGAAGACGGCGCGGTGGCGCGCAGCTTTGATGCGTATTCGGTCACCTTTGATGGCCAGGGCCTGGACGTGGGGCAATCGTTGCAGCCCGCGCCAGGCGTCACCCTGACCCGGCGCTGCTGAAGGGGCGGGAATGAAAATCCTGCCCACCGCATTCGACGGCCAGGCCATCCGCCGCGTCTACGACGAAGACACCGAAACCTGGTGGTTCTCGGTGATCGATGTCGTGCAGGTGCTGACCGACAGCTCCAACGCCAACCGGTATTGGTCTGATCTCAAGCGCAAGCTCGCGCAGGAGGCGGGCTCTGAGCAACCTTACGAAGAAATCGTACGGTTCAGATTGACTGCCCCCGACGGCAAGCAACGCGAAACCGATTGCGCCACGGCCCAAACGCTGCTGCGCTTGGTGCAGTCCATCCCCAGCCCCAAGGCCGAGCCCATCAAGCGCTGGCTGGCCAAGGTGGGCTACGAGCGCATGCAAGAAATGGCCGACCCCGCCTTGTCGCTGGACCGTGCCCGCCAGACCTGGCAGCAGCATGGCCGCAGCGACAAGTGGATCCAGCAGCGCATGACGGGGCAGGAAACCCGCAACAAGCTCACCGACTACTGGAGCGAGCACGACATCAAGGTGGGCAGCGAGTTCGCCATCCTCACCAACATCATTCACCAGGAGTGGTCGGGCTTGAGCGTGGCGCAGCACAAGGCCAAGAAGGGCCTGAAAAGCCACAACCTGCGCGACCACATGAGCGAGGCCGAGCTGATCTTCACCGCATTGGCGGAGCTCTCCACCCGCCAGATTGCCGAGAGCGTGCAGGCAACCGGAATGCCAGAGAACCAGGCGGCCGCCCAAAGCGGTGGCCGCATTGCGCGCCAGGCACGCCACCAGCTGGAGCGCCAGACGGGCCAGTCGGTCGTGACGGGCGCCAACTACCTGCCACCGCCGCCGCCCAAGGTGCCGAAACTCGCTCCAAGCGCGAAGGCATCTGCACCATTTGCAGCAACTTTAGCGAAGGCGAAGTCCGCCAGAGCCAAGAAGGCATAGCGCGCACCACCCTCCGCAGGAGCCGCCCATGGAAGATGCCCCCGACCCCATCCCCCTGTCGGCCCTGCAGCATTGGCAATACTGCCCACGCCAGTGCGGCCTGATCCACCTGGAGCAGGTGTTTGACGACAACGTGCACACCCTGCGCGGCCAGGCCGTGCATGCGCGGGCCGATCAGCCCGGCGTGGAAACGGCCAAGGGCGTGCGGGTGGAGCGCGCCCTGCCGCTGTGGCACGACGCGCTGGGCCTCATCGGCAAGGCCGACGTGGTCGAGTTCTTGGCGGGTGGCGCGCCTTACCCCGTGGAATACAAGCACGGCAGCCGCCACAAGGCGGCCGACATCGCTGCGTGCGACGACCTGCAACTGGCCGCGCAGGCCCTGTGCCTGGAGTCAATGCTGGGCAAGCCCGTGCAGGAAGGCGCCCTGTACTACGCCAGCTCCAAGCGACGCCGGGTGGTGCCCATCACACCGCAGCTGCGTGCCGACGTGGCGCGCACGGCCGATGCCGTGCGCCAAATGCTGGCCAGTGGACAACTGCCGCCGCCCCTGGTGGGCGAGCAGGCGGTGCGGCGCTGCAAGGCGTGCTCATTGATCGACCGCTGCCAGCCGCATGCCACGCATGCCGATGTGGCTGCGGCGCGCGCTGCGCTGTTTGACCCCGACGCGTAGCGCCAGCAAGCCCAACGTCGCCGTCCCCCTGCCTTGCACAACTGCCGCACCCCGCCATGCAACTGCTCAACACTCTGTACCTCACTACGCCAGAGACGTACCTGCGCCTGGACAACGACACCTTGCGTGTGGAGTTGGAGCGCGAAACCCGCTTGCGCGTGCCCTTGCACCACCTGAGCGCGGTGGTGTGCTTTGGTCACGTCAATCTCTCGGCACCTCTCATGCACCGCTTGGCCGATGGCGGTATTGCGCTGGTGCTGCTGGATGACAACGGGCGCTTCAAGGCGCGGCTGGAAGGCGCCGTGGGGGGCAATGTGCTGCTAAGGCAGACGCAGTTCCAGCGGATTGCCGATCCCACTTTCACGCTGGACATGGCGCGTGCCTGCGTGGCGGGCAAGATCAAGAACGCACGGCAGGTGGCACAGCGCGGCGCGCGCGAAGTCAAGTCGGAGGACGAAGCCAAAGCCCTGGCCCGCGTGGCGGACGACCTGGCCGCCAGCCTGCGTGCACTGCCCGCAGCGGGCAACCTGGACACCCTGCGCGGGCTGGAGGGCGAAGCCGCCCGCCAGTATTTCAGCGGTTTGAACCTGCTGGTGCGCCCCGACCAGCGTCCAGCCTTTGCCATGGACGGGCGCTCGCGCCGCCCGCCGCGCGACCGCTTCAATGCCCTGCTGTCATTCCTGTACGCCATGTGGATGAACGATTGCCGCAGCGCGCTGGAGGCCGCGGGGCTTGATCCGCAAGTGGGTTTTCTGCACGCCCTACGCCCCGGCCGCGCTGCACTGGCGCTGGACCTGATGGAAGAGTTCCGTCCCTGGGCCGACCGGCTGGCGCTGACCCTCATCAACCGCGGGCAGTTGGCGGCAGATGACTTTGCGCTGCGCGAAGGCGGCGGCGTGTCGCTGCAGCCCGATGCACGCAAGGCCGTGGTGATGGTCTACCAGGAGCGCAAAAAGGACGAAATCAATTACCCGCTGCTGGCCCAATCCATTCCCCTGGGGTTGGTGCCCCTGGTCCAAGCCCGGCTGCTTGCGCGCGCGCTGCGGGATGACGCCGCGCCCTATGTACCATTTATCGGCAAGTAGTTCGACCAAGGGTGGTGGAGTCTTTATGCTGGTGCTGGTTTGCTACGACGTGAACACCGAAACCAAATCCGGGCGCCGCCGCCTGCGCCGTGTTGCCAAGCTGTGCGAGAGCACTGGGCAGCGCGTGCAGAAATCGGTGTTTGAATGCCAGCTGGACCTGGCGAGGTTAGAAACCCTGGAACGCCAGCTGTTGGCAGAAATCGACCCCAGCACCGACTGCCTGCGGCTTTACCGCATTCCTGGCACGCGCGGGTTTGAGGTGATAGAGCACGGCACGTTCAGAGCCATCGATTTTGATGGGCCATTAGTGCTTTAAAAGCTATTTGTGCGCCAAGATAGCATGACCATGTCATGCTATTGTTGTCAGCGCGAACCCAAAGTGACGGCCAATATATATAGAGGTTCGCGCGCTTCACAGAGCCTTGTTTTTGTTCGGTTTTTCATTTGTTTACCGTGTTCATTGATGCAAATTCATCATTCCATCGCCACGTTCGCGGAAATGCAAGGAAAAATCGGTGATTGGTATAGGTTTGCATGTGAACAGATTCGCCCGCCAGCAATGGCGGGCGCGGATTGAAACCCCTTTATCAAGGTGTCGCCCTGCGCTGTCAGTGGATTCGCCCGCCAGCAATGGCGGGCGCGGATTGAAACCGTACGACCAGTACGCAGGTCGCCGCCCTTACAGGATTCGCCCGCCAGCAATGGCGGGCGCGGATTGAAACCACAAGGACGCCTTCACCTTCGCCACCGCCGATCGATTCGCCCGCCAGCAATGGCGGGCGCGGATTGAAACTTCGATGCGCTGGTCTTCAGCAAAGCACGTAGACGATTCGCCCGCCAGCAATGGCGGGCGCGGATTGAAACAGTTGTTCGCGAAGTCCACCGATCTGGCACGCCTGATTCGCCCGCCAGCAATGGCGGGCGCGGATTGAAACGGACTGAACAAACCGCCTCGCTCTGGCGGATGGGGATTCGCCCGCCAGCAATGGCGGGCGCGGATTGAAACAACGGTAGGCGGGCGGTATGAGGGCAAGGAACTGGATTCGCCCGCCAGCAATGGCGGGCGCGGATTGAAACGCAAGTATCGCCAGCGTGCTGGCCTGTCTGGCTTGATTCGCCCGCCAGCAATGGCGGGCGCGGATTGAAACCAGTGTTGCGCTGCAGCTCGGTGCCCGCGTAGGTGATTCGCCCGCCAGCAATGGCGGGCGCGGATTGAAACGCCACTAGCTCGCGCCGTCACGCCGTCTGCTACGGATTCGCCCGCCAGCAATGGCGGGCGCGGATTGAAACAGCAAAGGGGCGGCGCAAGCGTTGACCGCCCGCGGATTCGCCCGCCAGCAATGGCGGGC
>JANJSZ010000195.1 GCA_024711405.1 Acidovorax sp. | reverse complement strand
GATCTTAGGCTTGGTCTTGAGTTCGCCGGCCGTGGCAATCCAGGGCAGGTAGGTGAGGTGCACAAAAGCCGAGTTGTTGGGGCCCAGCTTGAGGCTGAGCTGGCGCACGGCCTCAAGGAACGGCAGCGATTCGATATCGCCCACGGTGCCGCCCACTTCGCAAATGGCCACATCCACCGCATCGTCGGTGCCAATGCCCGCACCCCGCTTGATGTATTCCTGAATTTCGTTGGTGACATGCGGAATGACCTGCACGGTCTTGCCCAGGTAGTCGCCACGGCGTTCTTTTTCGAGCACCGACTGGTAAATCTTGCCGGTGGTGAAGTTGTTGGACTTCTTCATGCGCGTTTCAATGAAACGCTCGTAGTGGCCCAGGTCGAGATCGGTTTCCGCGCCGTCGTCGGTCACGAAAACCTCGCCGTGCTGGAACGGCGACATGGTGCCCGGATCTACGTTGATGTAGGGGTCAAGCTTGATGAGGGTGACTTTGAGTCCCCGCGATTCGAGGATCGCGGCAAGGGAGGCTGAGGCGATTCCCTTACCGAGGGAAGACACCACACCGCCGGTGACGAAGACAAATTTGGTCATGTCTTTTTTGGTGGTGGGAAATCGGGATTATAGATGGGCCCCCGGCAAGCGGCGGCGGCGGGGCCTTCTGCCGTCTGCTAAATTCGCGTCCATGAATGAGCTTGCTGGCAAACACATTGTTCTGGGTCTGAGCGGGGGCGTGGCTTGCTACAAGGCGGCTGACTTGTGCCGCCAGCTCATCAAGGAGGGTGCCACCGTGCAGGTGGTGATGACCGAGGCGGCGGAACAATTCATCACGCCGGTGACCATGCAGGCCTTGTCGGGGCGGCCGGTCTATGGATCGCAGTGGGACACGCGCGAGGCCAACAACATGCCCCACATCAACCTGAGCCGCGAGGCCGATGCCATTGTGATTGCGCCGTGCAGCGCCGACTTCGTGGCGCGCCTGGCACAGGGGCGGGCCGATGAATTGCTGAGCCTGCTGTGCCTGGCGCGGCCCACGGGGCGCGTGCCGCTGCTGCTGGCGCCCGCCATGAACCGCGAGATGTGGGCCCACCCGGCCACCCAGCGCAACCTGGCCCAGGTGGCGCAGGATGGCGCCGTGGTGCTGGGCGTGGGCAATGGCGACCAGGCCTGTGGCGAGACGGGCGACGGGCGCATGCTCGAACCCCTGGAGCTGCTGGACGAGCTGGTGGCCTTTTTTTCGCCCAAGCTGCTGTCGGGCCGCAAGGTGCTGATCACGGCGGGCCCGACCTTTGAGGCGATCGACCCGGTGCGCGGCATCACCAATCTGTCGAGCGGCAAGATGGGCTTTGCCATTGCGCGTGCCGCCCGGGAGGCGGGCGCCGAGGTCGTTTTGATCGCGGGGCCCGTGCATCTGCCAACGCCCCGCGGCGTGCACCGCGTGGATGTGCAATCGGCACAGGAAATGCTTGCAGCGGTTGAGCAGCGAGCGCAGACAGCTTCTGTTTTCATCGCAACGGCGGCAGTGGCCGACTGGCGGCCTGCCATGCCCTCCACCCAGAAGATCAAGAAGGATGGTTCAGGCCAGATGCCGGTGCTGGGTTTTGTCGAAAACGCCGACATCCTGGCGACCGTGGCCCAGTCGCAGCATGCGCTGGTGGGCGACCTGTATTGCGTCGGGTTCGCGGCCGAAAGCCACGATCTGCTGCAGCACGCCACGGCCAAGCGCCAGCGCAAGGGCGTGCCGCTGCTGGTGGGCAATATCGGCCCCGCCACCTTCGGGCAGGACGACAACGCCCTGCTGCTGGTGGATGCACAGGGGCATTGCGAAATGCCACGGGCTTCCAAGCGTGTACTGGCCCAACAGCTGATTGCCGAGATCGCCCGGCGCCTGCCTTCCCCGTGAATGCGCAAGCGCATGCCGTGGGTGTCCATCCGGTGCACGGCAGTGGCGCGCACCGCCGGCATTGCGACTCTCATGCGGTGCGAGCGCTCACGGGCGGGCGCCGAATGTTCCCGCACTCCACCACTACGCATCAGAAAGCAAGAAGTGAAGATTGACGTCAAGATTCTCGATTCGCGCATGGCCGAACAGTTGCCGGCCTATGCCACGCCGGGCAGTGCGGGCCTGGACCTGCGGGCCTGCCTGGATGCGCCCCTGGTGCTGGCCCCCAATGCCTGGCATCTGGTGCCCACGGGCATCGCCGTGTTCATCCGAGATCCTGGTTACGCTGCGCTGATCCTGCCCCGCTCGGGGCTGGGACACAAGCACGGCATCGTCCTGGGCAATCTGGTGGGGCTGATCGACAGCGATTACCAGGGGCAGCTCATGGTCAGTGCCTGGAACCGCAGCACGGTGCCCTTCACGCTGGAGCCCATGGAGCGGTTGGCCCAGCTGGTGATGGTTCCTGTGGTGCAGGCGCAGTTCAATGTGGTGACCGAGTTCGAGGCCACCACGCGTGGCGAGGGCGGCTACGGCTCCACCGGCAAGGGGTGAGCGGCAACGGGTGGCCCTGGGGCGGTTTTTGTGCCATCGGTGTGTCGGCGCATTCCTACGCGGCGCAGCGCCCCAGGCCGACCTTTGCGTTCGTACTTCACCGTCCCGGGGAACCTCGGGTCCATGCTTCAATCGATTCACCGGGTGGTCAAGGGTAATGGCTTCGCCACGGCCTGCCACCACTGGAATATTTCAAGGAGAACCCCTATGCGCAAGATCACACGTTTCGCCACGCTGGCAAGCTCTGCCCTTTTGCTGGGAGCACTGGCCGCCTGTGCGCCGCAGCAGCCTTATCCGTCGCAATATCCAGCCCAATACCCTTCGGGCGGATATTCCTCCGGGGGGTACCAGAGCAATGCGCCGGTCTATTCGAACCAGCCCATGGGCACTGAATATGGACGTGTGGCCAACATTGAGGTGCTGCAAACGCGCAGCCAGGGGCAGACCACCGGTGTCGGTGCCGTGCTGGGCGCCGTGGTGGGCGGGGTGCTGGGCAACCAAGTGGGTGGGGGCTCGGGCCGCACTGCCGCCACAGCGGTGGGCGCGGTCGGTGGCGCATTGGCAGGAAATGCCATCGAAGGGCGCAACCGCGATGCCGGTGGCGGTGAGGTACGGGGCTACCGCATCTCGATTCAGCTCGACCAGGGGGGGTATCGTTCCTACGACGTGAGCCATCCGGGCGACCTGCGCCCTGGCGACCGGGTACGTCTGTACAACGGCCAGATCTCCCGGCTGTAAATGGCAGGCACACCATGGCGGCCGCAGCCGGCCGCCATGGCATTCAATGCAGCAGCGAGTTGCCAGGCGCTTGGGGCTGAATGCGAAAGAAGCCCGTGCCTGCAGTGCCTTTGCCAATCTCGTCTTCGGTGGCTTCGCGCACCCCCTGCACCGTGAGTTGCAGCCGCAGTGCAATGCCGGCAAGCGGGTGGTTTCCGTCCAGTACCACATGGTCTGGATAGATTTCCGTCACGGTGTAGAGCCCGCTGCGGGGCGCGGAAGGGTGGACGCCCTCCGGCAGCGCGCTTCCGTCGAACGTCATGCCTTCTTCGATTTCGGGGGGGAAGAGGTTGCGGGGTTCCAGAAACAGCAATTGATCGTTGAAGTCGCCAAAGGCATCCTCGGGTTCGAGGTGGAGCGCAAGTGTGGCGCCAGGGCCGTGGCCTTGCAGGGCTTCCTCTATCCGGTGCAGCAGGTCCTCGCCGCCCACCAGGAATTCGACCGGGTCATCGAGCACATCGAGTTCTTCGCCGAGGGTGTCTTTCAGGGTCCAGGTCAGTGCGACCACGCATTGTTGGGTAATTTCCATAGGAGAATTGTCGCAGTTTGATCAATGGCCCTGTCATGGGGCGGACAGGTATTCATGGATATCCAGCAACCCCTCCCCCTCCTTGGCGGCCTGACCCCTGCGCAATTCATGCACCGGCACTGGCAGAAAAAACCCTTGCTGGTACGCCAGGCCATCCCCGGGTTCGAACCGCCGGTGTTGCGCGCCGGTCTCTTTGCACTGGCTGCACAGGAGGGGGTGGAATCCCGGCTGGTGCAAAAGGCCAAGGATGTCTGGAAGCTGCGCCACGGACCGTTTTCGCGCCGGGCATTGCCTGCCCTCCAGCAGCCTGACTGGACCTTGCTGGTGCAGGGTGTCGATCTGCACAACGACCAGGTGCATGCCCTCATGCAGCAATTCCGTTTTGTGCCCGATGCGCGCCTGGATGACCTCATGATCAGCTATGCCAGCGATGGCGGGGGCGTGGGCCCGCATTTCGACAGCTACGATGTATTTCTCCTGCAAGCCCATGGCCGCCGCCGCTGGCGCATTGGGCGCCAGAAAGACTTGAGCTTGCGAGACGATATTCCGCTGAAAGTGCTGGCGCAGTTCGAGCCCGAACAGGAGTTCGTGCTGGAGCCCGGGGACATGCTGTACCTTCCGCCCCGGTATGCCCATGACGGTATCGCCGAAGGGGAGTGCATGACCTACTCGATCGGTTTCAGGGTTCCAGCACGGGCGGAACTGGCCCAGGAGCTCTTGACGCGGGTGGCAGAGGATGCGGGCGAAGAGGATGCACCCGTGCTGTACCGCGATGCGGGCCAGGAAGCGGTGGAGCAGCCGGCAGCGATCCCGGATCGGCTGCACGCATTTGCCCGCGAGGCCCTGCAACGCGCGTTGAGCGAGCCCCTGGTGCTGGAGCGCGCGCTGGGGGAATACCTGACCGAGCCCAAGCCCAGCGTGTGGTTCGAGGCGAATGACGCGGGGGTGATGCTGGAGGGCGTTGCGCTGGACCGGCGCACCCGCATGATGTATGACGCGCACCACGTGTTCATCAATGGCGAAAGCTATCGTGCGGCAGGCCGCGATGCCACATTGATGCGGCGCCTGGCGGATCAGCGCCGGCTGCAAAGCCGCGATCTGGCGCGTGCGAGCGACGCTGCCCTGCAGCTGTTGTCTGCCTGGTGCGACGCCGGCTGGGCCCATGCCTGTCAAGAGGCCCAGGAAACCCCATGACCAATGCGGTGCCCTCAGCCCCTCCGCTGCCGGACTTGCCTTCGGGGCGGTTCAGCGGTCGGGACGCCTTCATGCAGCTGGTGCGCAATGGCCTGGCTACCGCTGCCCGCGACGGCTGGGCAGAGATCGTGGTGAGTGATGCCAATTTTCACGACTGGCCGTTGGGTGAACTCGCCGTGATCGAGTCATTGCAGCAGTGGGCGCGCAGTGGCCGGCGATTCACCATGCTGGCCTGCACGTTTGATGAGGTGATTCGGCGGCATGCGCGCTTTGTGCGCTGGCGCGGCACCTGGGATCACATCATTACCTGCCGGCGCAGTCCGTCGGCAGATCCGCTGGACCTTCCCAGTGCTTTGTGGTCTCCCGCCTGGGTGCTGCACCGGGTTGATCCCTTGCACTGTGTGGGGGTCAGCGGGTTCGAGCCGGATCGGCGCGTTTTGCTGCGTGAATCGCTCCATGAGTGGCTGCGGAGTAAAAGTTCTCCCGGCTTCCCGTCAACCACTTTGGGTTTGTAGCGTTAATACAAATGTGTATCTGAAAGATGGAATGCACTGCTTGCGCTCAGTCAGTGTTAGTCAGTATTGACGAATCCCCAATATAATTTCTGACTGCGCTGAAACGCATGCAAATGCATTCCGCCAACGCGTCAACGGCTGTCGAAGCTGATCGTGGTGGCAATTCCAGTTCTTTGTCTGTCTATTTAGGAAAATTGAAATGAAGAAATCCCTCGTTCTGGCTACCCTGATCGCTGCTGCTGCTCTGGCCGCTTGTGGCAAGAAAGAAGAGCCCGCTGCTGCTCCTGCCCCAGCTCCCGTGGAAGCGCCGGCTCCCGCCACTGACGCATCTGCTCCGGTAGACGCTGCCAAGGCTGCTGCTGACGCCGCCGCCACGGCCGCCACTGGCGCCCAGACCGCTGTGGACGCAGCCGCCACTGCCGCATCCGATGCCAAGGCCGCTGTGGATGCTGCTGCGACTGCCGCCACCAACGCCGCTTCTGCTGCCAAGTAAAGCCAGAAACGATTTCAGAGGCTTCCAGCTTGGCTGGAGTGTCTGAAGCCGAAAGCCCCGACCTCTGCAGGTGCGGGGCTTTTTTGTGGGTGGCCTTCGTGTTCAGGGGGACTATTCCCGTGACAGTGGTGTGTGTATTGCCCGCCAACCGCCTGCTGGGTGTGCATCCATCGCTTAGCGGGACAGCGTTACGTCGATCCATTCAGTGCCTGCGACGGCCGAGGCAATGTCCACACCCTGAGCAGGCCAGTCCAGCGCCTGCGCCAGCGCCTGTTGTGCCAGCCAGGGCTGGTTGTTCTGAGCGCTGAGGTGGGCCGCCACCACCCGATTCAGGCCTGCGTGCTGAACGGCCGTCAGGATACTGGCGGCCGCATGGTTGGCCAGATGTCCGTGCTCGCCGCCGATGCGCCGCTTGAGAAAGGCGGGGTAGCCGGACGCCGCGAGCATGTCCGGATCATGGTTGGTTTCCAGCAAAAGTGCGTGGCAACCCTGCAGTTGCTGCAGCACATGGCTGCTGGCGTGGCCCAGGTCGGTGAGCAGACCCAGGTGAGAGGCACCATCGGTACAGCGCAATTGCAGCGGTTCCCGTGCATCGTGTGGCACGGTGAAGGGCAATGCGCACAGGGTACCGAGGTCGATCGGCGCCATGTCGTGGGCCACCCGCAGCAGCCCATCCAGATCGGGAAAACCCAGTGCCGCGTGGGTGCCGGCGCTCATCCATACGGGAACACGGTGTCGCAACGCCAGGGCTTTGGCGCAACCCACATGGTCGGCATGTTCGTGCGTGATGAAAATGGCATCGATCTGGTCGATGCCCAGGCCTGCAGCGCCAAGCCGCGTGGCCAGCTGCCGGATGCCGAAGCCGCAATCCACCAGCAGGCGGCGAATCTGCGATCCGTCGCCGGCCTCCACCACGGTGGCGTTGCCTGAGCTGCCGCTACCCAAGCTGCGAAAGCGCAGCATTGGCAGTCCGGCTTATTTCAGATCGTCTGCCAGCACGCGCAGGATGCGCTCGGCGTTGGCAGACGATTCGGGAGCGCCGGCCTCGTTCAGCACGGAAACCGTGGTGGCGTCACCCTGGCTGCGCACCACCACCTGGTACTTGAGCGGTGGCGTTGCGGCAGAGCCACCGCCCAGCAGCTTGCTGAAGAAGCCGGGCTCTTTTTTGTCGGTTCCTGGTGCGACATAACGCACAAAGTACAGGCCGTCATTGCGGTTGCGGTCTTCCACGGTGAAACCAGTGCGATCCAGGGCCAGGCCCACCCGGCGCCATGCGCGATCAAAACCCTCGTCCATCTGCACCACGGGAACGTTGTTCACCGAGGCCATGCGCACCGTGGCGGCCTTCAGTGCGGGCGCTGCCGCCACCGCCTGGGATTGCTCCTGGCTCACACCGAGCTTGACCATGAGACGGCGCAGGAATTCGGTTTCGAGCTCGGGATCGGCGGCGCGGGGCTGCCAGACGGTGCTGTCCTTGGCGGTGCTGGTGTACACCTCCACCATGCCGCGGTGGGTGACATAGATTTCGGTGCCGCCTGCGGCATTGCGCTCCAGACGCGTGCGGAACTTGTCACGTTCGCCGGTGGAATACAGCGAATCAAAAACCTTGCCGAGGGTGGCGCGGATCACGTCCTGCGGCAGCTTGGCGCGGTTTTCTGCCCAGTCGGTTTCCAGGATGCCCAGGTCGGCCTGATCGACAACCAGGTTGAAACCATTCTCCAGCCAGTATTCACGCACGGGTTCCCACAGTTGGTCGGCCGGTCGGTCGATCACCAGCCAGCGCTGGCTGCCATTGCGTTCGATGCGCACATCGCCAATTTTGCTGGCCGCTGCGGTGGATGTGTTCGATGTTTTCGCGCTCTGGCCTGCCTGGAATGCTGCTGCAGAAACGGTCGTGCCGGGCACCGCGTAGCGGTTGTCTCGCGACAGTTGCGTCAGATCGGGCGGCACTTCCAGCGTGGCCCCCTGGGTGGCGCTTTTGTAGTCGATCTTGTCGCTTTCCAGGACGGAGCAGGCGGACAGGGCCATGGCAAGGCCCAGCAGGCCCAATCGTGCGGTGTGATTCACGCGGAAATCCTCAGAGTGTCTCAAGTGTCGGGGGACGGGCGGCTTACAGAAGGCCGCTGGCGCGCAGGGCTGCTTCGACCGTGGATTCGCAGCCCTGGCTCAGGGGGGTCATGGGCAGGCGCATGGTGCCTGCGCACAGACCCATGCGGGCCATGGCCCATTTCACGGGGATGGGGTTGGCCTCGATGAACAGGTTTTTGTGCACCGGCATCAGCTGGAACTGGATTTCCATGGCGCGCCGTGCATTGCCGGCCAGTGCTGCAACGCACAGCTCGTGCATCAGGCGGGGCGCCACGTTGGC
>JANJSZ010000173.1 GCA_024711405.1 Acidovorax sp. | reverse complement strand
TGCCAGGCGTGGAAGGTCAGCGTTTTGTGCTGCTTGTTCACCACCGGCAGGCCGATGCGCCGGCGCAGGGGTTCGTCCAGTAATTCACCGTCTTCTTTCCAGCGGTGCAGGGCGGGCAGGGGGTCAAACTCGCCCTTGATGGGCCAGTAGGCACCGATCACGGTGTCGGGCCGGTTCACCAGCCATATGCGCATGACTTGCTGCAACAGGTCGGATCGCTGGAGGCGGTCGGGCAAATTGAGGCGTTCTTGTATCAATGCGCGCCGAAGGGCTGCTTTGTCCATCAGATAATTCCCCCATGCATTTACTCAGAGCCATTCTGACACCCCTTGTGGCCGCTGCCGTGCTGGCCACTGCTGCGCCCCTGGTCCAGGCGCAAAACCGTGGCGACGAGACCCTGCTGGAGATGCAGCAGGCCTTCCGCAAGGGCGACCGCAAAAAGCTCGAACAGCTGCTGCCCGCCGCGCGCGGCCATGCGCTGGAACCCTGGGCCGCTTATTGGACGCTGAAGGCGCGTCTGGAAGAGGCCGCGCCGCAGGAGGTGCAGGCCTTTTTGCAGCGCTATGCCGGCAGCTACCAGGAAGACCGCCTGCGCAATGACTGGCTGTTGCTGCTGGGCCAGCGGCGCGACTGGTCGCAGTTTGCCGAGCACCATCCGCAGTACCGCATGTCGGACGACCGCGAGGTGCGCTGCTACGCCCTGCTGATCGACCAGATCAAGGGCACGGCACCCACCAGTGCTGCCGACGATGTGCGCCGCACCTGGTATGCGCTGCGCGATGCGGACGACGGCTGCACCCACGCGGCCAGCGAGTTTTACAGCGACAAGAAGCTCAGTGCGCTGGATGTGTGGCGCAAGGCGCGCCTGGGCATAGAGGCCAACCGCATGCGCGTGGTGCGCAATGCTGTGGAAATTGTCGCGCCCGATGCCCTGCCCCAGCTGCGCGATGTATTCGATTCACCCACCAAATATCTGCTCGGCCGCGCCACCGTGCGCGGCAAGATGCACCAGGAACTGGTGGTGCTGGCCCTGGTCAAGCTGGCCACCGGCGACCCGCAGGCCGCCGCCAACCTGCTGGACGCCAAATGGGGTGTGCAGCTGTCGGCCGAAGAGCGCAACTGGGTCTGGGGCGTGATCGGCAAGCAGGCCGCGCAAAAGCTCTCGCCTGATGCCATGGGGTATTTCGCCAACGTGGCCCGCGACAGCGACCTGAACGACGACACCCTGGGCTGGAAGGCGCGCGCCGCCTTGCGTGCCGGCCAATGGAAGGTGGTGCGCAAGACCATCGACGCCATGGGCGACGACACCCGCCAGGAAAGTACCTGGGTGTACTGGAAAGCCCGCGCCTTGCTGGCCGCCAGGCCCAGCGAAGGCGAGCGCGCCGAAGCGCGGCAATTGCTGGAGGGCATTGCCGGCACCCGCGGTTTTTATGAGCAGCTGGCTCTGGAAGAGCTGGGCCAGCGCATTGCCACGCCGCCCGCCCCGGCACCGCTCACCGCCGAGGAAAAAGCGGCTGCGCGCGCCAACCCGGGGCTCAACCGGGGCCTTTACGCCATCTTGCTGGGCCTGCGCAGCGAAGGCGTGCGCGAGTGGAACTACACCACCAACCTGCACACCCCCGGCGGCATGGCCGACCGCGAGCTGCTGGCCGCAGCCGACTTTGCCTGCCAGCGCGAGGTGTGGGACCGCTGCATCAACACCAGCGAGCGCACCAAGGCCGTGACCGATGCGGCACAGCGCTTTCCCACGCCGTTTCGCAACACCGTGGTGGAGCGCGCGCAGGGCATCGGGCTCGATCCGGCCTATGTCTACGGCCTGATCCGCCAGGAAAGCCGCTTTGTGATGGATGCCCGCTCGGGCGTGGGCGCCTCGGGCCTGATGCAGGTGATGCCCGCCACCGCGCGCTGGACGGCCCGCAAGATCGGGCTGGCCGGTTTCACGCCCGACCAGATCACCGACCGCGACACCAACATCACCATCGGCACGGCCTACCTCAAGCTGGCGCTCGACGATTTCGCGGGTTCCATGCCCATGGCTGCGGCCGCCTACAACGCCGGCCCCGGCCGCCCGCGCAGCTGGCGCAACGGCCCGGTGCTCGATGCCGCCATCTGGGCCGAAAACGTGCCCTTTGCCGAGACGCGCGACTACGTCAAGAAGGTGCTGGCCAACACCACCAACTATGCGGCGCTGCTCACGGGCCAGCCGCAGTCGCTCAAGAGCCGGCTGGGCACGGTGGGACCGCGGGAGAGTGCGGAGCCGGAGGCGAACAAGGAGCTTCCTTGAGGTGTTTTCAGGCTCTGGCGCTTATTTGTCAGACGCTGGTAGCTATTGGTTTGATGGTTTGTGGTGTGCCTTGGTTAAGGGCGGAGGCCGGGTCTCGGCCCGGCGGCCGACTCACTTTTCTTTGCTTCGCCAAAGAAAAGTAAGCCAAAGAAAGGCGACCCACAGTCTGCGACCCCTTCGGGGCAAACCTGCGTCGGTGCGGTTGCGGGGTGCGCCGTGGAACTCGCTTTGCGCTGCGCGCGCCGCTCGGACAGCCACGGCGAGCCAGTGGACGAAGCATGCGCGCACTGGCGCGCATGCCACCCCGCAACCGCCC
>JANJSZ010000035.1 GCA_024711405.1 Acidovorax sp. | reverse complement strand
TGGTGTCGCCAACCATGAGCAGGCGCTCGGGTGCCACATCCAGCTCGGCCATCAGCTCCTGCAGCATCAGGGGATGGGGTTTGCCAGCGGTTTCATCGGCGGTGCGGGAGCTGTCGAACACGCCCTTGAGCTGCACGGAGTGCAGCGCCTCGTCCAGGCCCCGGCGGCTTTTGCCGGTGGCCACGGCCAGCAGGTGGCCCTGCGCCCGCAAATCGGCCAGCAGCGGCAGTACGCCGGCAAAAAGGTTCAGGTCGTCCTGGTGCTGCAGGTAGTGGAAACGGTAGCGGCTGCCCAGCTCGGGGTATTTTTCGGGCGGAACATCGGGTGCCGCATGGGCCAGCGCCTGCGTGAGCGCCATCCCGATCACATAGGCGGCAGCCTGGTCGGTGGGCACGGTGCCGCCCACGTCGCGCACCGCCTCCTGGATGCTGCGCACGATGATGGCGGTGGAATCAAACAGGGTGCCATCCCAGTCAAAAGCGATCAGGTCAAAGCGGCGCGGGCGGGTGGTGGGACGCATGGGGCAATCAGGCGGAGGGAACAAATTCGGCCAGTTCCGGCGGCAGTTCAGCGTTCAGCAGCACGCGTTCGCCGGTGGCCGGGTGCGTGAACTGTAACCGCCAGGCATGAAGGAACATGCGCCGCATACCCAGTTTCTGCAGGCGCTTGTTCAGGTCAAAGTCGCCATATTTGTCGTCCCCCACGATGGGATGGCCTTGGGCTGCCAGGTGCACGCGGATCTGGTGGGTGCGACCGGTCTTGATGGTCACCTCCAGCAGGCTCATGGCGGGCAGGCCCTGCGCCGCGCGGGCGGGCAGCGTCTGCCGCACCTTGACCAGCGTGATGGAGCGCATGCCGTCGGGGTCATCGGCCGTGGTCACACGCACCCGGCGCTCGCCGTCGGCCTGCAGGTATTTGTGCAACGGCTGGTCGATCACCTTCTTGTTGTGTGTCCAGGCCCCCGTCACCAGCGCCAGATAGGTCTTGCCAGTTTCACGTTCGCGGAACTGGTCTTGCAGGTGAGTGAGCGCTGACCGCTTCTTGGCCACCAGCAAAATGCCCGAGGTCTCGCGGTCGAGCCGGTGCACCAATTCCAGAAATCGGGCCTGCGGCCGTGCCTGGCGCAGTTGCTCGATCACGCCAAAGCTCACCCCGCTGCCGCCATGCACGGCCACGCCGGCGGGCTTGTCCAGGGCGATCAGGTGCTCGTCTTCGAGCAGGATGGGAAATTCGCGCGCCGGCGCGGGCCGCTCGGCTTTTTCGGCGACCTTGTCGGAAATGCGCACGGGCGGCAGGCGCACCACATCGCCCACCTCCACGCGGGTGTCGGCGTTGACACGGCCCTTGTTGATGCGCACTTCCCCACTGCGGATGATGCGATAGACATGGGTTTTGGGCACGCCTTTGAGCTGGCGCAGCAGGAAATTGTCGAGGCGCTGGCCAGCGGAGTCTTCGTCGACCTCCACCAGGCGTGCCGCAGGAGCGGGAGCGCCGGGAGTACGGTCGGATGGTGGTTTGCCCCCTATAATGTGTTTCACCTGCGCGTCAATATGTAAGTGGTTGATTTGTCTGGAGTTTAGTCCACACAGCCCTTGCATTTGCGCAGGCAGGTCGATGCCAGCGGGCGTTGTACCGGCAGATTGCAGGCCAGATGCCTGCAGTGGCCTGTACACCGTGCGGCGGGCTGACAAATTGAAACACTGATACGGAATCCCCCAAGCTGGCAGATTCGCCCCACCAGGGCGCAATCTGCCAGCGGATCGAAGCGAGCATGTGGTTGCTGATGGCATGGATATTGACTCTCTGGCGGTGGCGCTTGCCCCCGCTTTTGGGCGTCATATTGCCTATAGCGCGCAGCCTGCCTGCGCACAAATCTATTATTTCAATAGCAAAACTGCGCACAATCCCACTCGCCCCCATCCACCCGCCCTTGCCGCCCCCGTTGAGCTAGCGCTCGACGGCACTGCGTCATCCCCGGCAATTCCCTTCGTTTCAATGCGTCAGTCCAGGCATTTACAGCTCCGATAGAGCTTGTTTTTGGTTTGGAACTGCGGGTGGCAGCCCGCGCAGCCCTGTTGGCTGCGCCGCTGCCCTCCGTAAAACACGCAAAGGAATCGCATCATGAAGCGGATGCTCATCAACGCCACGCAGCCCGAAGAACGGCGCCTGGCCATCGTCGACGGACAAAAGCTCCTCGACTACGAAATCGAAATCGAAGGGCGCGAGCAGCGCAAGGGAAACATCTACAAGGCCGTCGTCACGCGCGTCGAGCCTTCGCTGGAAGCCTGCTTTGTCGACTACGGCGAAGACCGCCATGGCTTTCTGCCGTTCAAGGAAATCTCGCGCAGCTACTTCGCCGCGGGTGTCTCGCCCAGCCAGGCGCGCATCAATGAAGTGATCAAGGAAGGCCAGGAACTGCTGGTCCAGGTCGAGAAGGAAGAGCGTGGCAACAAGGGCGCGGCCCTGACCACCTTCGTCTCGCTGGCCGGCCGTTATGTGGTGCTGATGCCCAACAACCCCCGCGGTGGTGGCGTTTCGCGCCGCATCGAGGGCGAGGACCGCGCCGAGCTCAAGGAGGCGATGGACCAGCTCGAATACCCGAACGGGATGAGCATCATTGCCCGCACCGCCGGCATCGGCCGCAGCGCGCCCGAACTGCAGTGGGACCTGAACTACCTGCTGAAATTGTGGAATGCCATCGACGGCGCCGCCAAGGGCGGCAAGGGCGCCTTCCTGATCTACCAGGAATCGAGCCTCGTCATCCGCGCGATCCGCGACTACTTCAACAACGACATCGGTGACATCCTCATCGATACCGACGACATCTACGAGCAGGCGCAGCAGTTCATGGCGCATGTCATGCCCGAACATGCCGCCCGCGTGAAGCGCTACCGCGACGACGCCGCCCTGTTCAGCCGCTTCCAGATCGAGCACCAGATCGAATCGGCCTACGCCCGCACCGTGCAACTGCCCTCGGGCGGCGCCATCGTGATCGACCACACCGAAGCGCTGGTCAGCGTGGACGTGAACTCCGCCCGCGCCATCAAGGGCGGCGACATCGAGGAAACCGCCACCCGCACCAACCTGGAAGCCGCCGACGAAGTGGCCCGCCAGATGCGCCTGCGCGACCTGGGCGGCCTGATCGTGATCGACTTCATCGACATGGAAGAGTCGAAGAACCGCCGCGAAGTGGAAAACCGCCTGCGCGACGCACTGCGCCAGGACCGCGCCCGCGTGCAGTTCGGCACCATCAGCAAGTTCGGCCTGATGGAAATGAGCCGCCAGCGCCTGAAGCCAGCCCTCTCCGAAGGCTCGTCCATCCCCTGCCCCCGTTGCGGCGGCTCGGGTCACATCCGCGACACCGAATCCTCGGCCCTGCAGATCCTGCGTATCATCCAGGAAGAGTCCATGAAGGACAACACGGCCGCCGTGCACTGCCAGGTGCCGGTGGAAGTGGCCTCGTTCCTGCTGAACGAAAAGCGCACCGAGATCGCCAAGATCGAACTCAAGCAGCGCGTGGCCGTGCTGATGGTGCCCAACAAGACGCTGGAAACCCCCAACTACCGCCTGGAACGCCTCAAGCACGACGACCCACGCCTGGACCACATCGAAGCCAGCTACAAGCTCGCCGAAGAAGTGGAAGACCCCATGGCCGTGACGCGCCGCTCGCAAGAGCCGACCAACAAGCAAACCCCTGTGATCAAGGGTGTGCTGCCTGACGCGCCAGCCCCCGTGGCCGAACCGCGCGAGCCCCGCCCCGAAGTCGCCGCGCGCCCACCGCGCGCCGGCCAGCGCCCTGCCACTGCCGCCCCGGCACAAGCCGCCGCCCCCGCTGCTGCGAAGCCTCAGGAACAGGGCTTCTTCGGCTGGCTCAAGAGCCTGTTTGGCATGGGTGACAGCCCGGCACCCGCGCCGGTGGTGGCCCCCGCTTCTGCCGCTGCACCCGCTGAAGCCGGCACGCGCGATGAACCCCGCCGCGAAGGTCGCAACGGCGAAGGCCGCGGCCGCCGTGGTGGCCGCGATGGCAACCGGGACGGCCAGCGCGACGGAGCACCCCGTGACGGCAACCGCGAAGGCACCGGCGAAGGCCGTGGCCGCCGCAGTGAGCGCTCGGCCGAAGGCCGGGCACCGCGCGATGGCGAAGGCCGTCCGCCCCGTGGCGAAGGAGAAGGCCGCAATGGACGCGAAGGCCGTGAAAGCCGTGAGGGCGGCCGAGGCCGCCGCGATGCCGAGCCCCGCAACAACGCCACCGCTGCCGACACCGACAACACCGCCGCCCAGACCGCCATCCAGGCGCAGGTGACCGGTCCGGACGGCAATGGCGCCGAAGCGGCCGGCAACCCGCCCCGTGGCGAGCGCGGCCCCCGCCGTGAGCGCGGCGAAGGCCAGGGTCGCCGGGAACGTGGCGAGCGTACCCCCCGCGCGGCCGAAGCCCCGCGAGACACCGGCGTCCCCGCCGCCGACTTTGTGGATACCACCCCGCTGGCATCGCTGCCCGATCTGGACCTGACCGGCAACGACACCGCCCCGGCCAGCGACGAGCGCCGCGAGCGCCGCTCGCGCGACCGTTATGGCCGCGACCGGCGTGAGCGCGGGGAGCGCGCTCCCCGCGACACCGTGGAGCCGACGGCCCCCGCACGGATGGAGTCGGATTCGTCGGCCGCAGTGGCTGCCCCGGCCGCCGAAGCCCAGCCAGAGCCCGCACGCCGCAGCTACTTTGACACTGCCCCGGCAGTCCAGGCACCGGCACAGGAACCCGCACCCGTCCCCGCACCGACGCTGACGCCTGCGCCAGTCCCCGCAGCGCCAGCACCCATGGCCGCCGCGCCCGCGCCTGCACCGGTGGCCGTACCCGCACCGGTGGCGGCACCGGTCCCTGCTGCAGCGCCTGCCACCCAAGGCATGCCACGCGTCCAGGGCTTCACGCTGCCGCTCGATGCCCTGCAGCAGGTGGCTGCCGCATCCGGATTGCAGTGGGTGAACTCGGATGCAGAAAAGATCGCCGCCGTGCAGGCAGCAATTGCAGCCGAGCCACAGCCCATCCGTGTGCCACGCGAGCGTCCGCCCGCCGTGGTGCTGGACGAAGGCCCGCTGGTGCTGGTGGAAACCCGCCGCGACCTGTCGGCCATGACGCTGCCTTTTGAGCAGCCCCCGGCTGCCTGATGCAGTAACCAAGAAGGAAGGCGGCCCAGGCCGCCTTCTTTCATTGGGGTCCCTTGTGCCTCTATTTGCTCTTTTTTATTGACCGCCTTCCTTTCCGAGATCCCCGGACCACCACGCCCCACCATGCTGTTCCTGCTGTCCCCCGCCAAATCGCTCGACTACGCAACGCCTCTGCCCGCGGATCTGCCGCACACCCTGCCGCAGTTCGTGCCGCAGTCTGCGCAGCTGATCGAGGTGCTGCGCCAGAAATCGCCCCAGGACATCGCGTCGCTGATGGGCCTGAGCGACACGCTTGCCGCCCTGAACGTGGCGCGCTACGAAGTCTGGCAACCGAAATTCACCGCCACCAACGCGCGCCAGGCGCTGCTGGCCTTCAACGGCGACGTGTACGAAGGCCTGCAGGCCCGCACACTCACTGCGCCCGACCTGGACTGGGCGCAGCGCCACCTGGCCATCCTCAGTGGCCTGTATGGCGTGTTGCGACCGCTCGACTGGATGCAGCCCTACCGGCTGGAGATGGGCACGCGCCTGGTCACCGATGCGGGCAGCAACCTCTACCAGTTCTGGGGCCGCCAGATTGCCGAGCACCTCAACCACCGCCTGCAATCCGACACCACGCCCGTGCTGGTCAACCTGGCCTCGCAGGAGTATTTCAAGGCCGTGGACCGCAAGGCGCTCAAGGCGCGCGTCATCGAATGCGTGTTCGAGGACTGGAAAGGCGGTGCCTACAAGATCATCAGCTTTTATGCCAAGCGCGCGCGCGGACTGATGGCGCGCCATGCCATCACGCAGCGCATGGCCACCCCGCACCAGCTGCAGGCATTCGATCTGGAAGGCTACGCATTCGCTGCGGCCTCTTCCGAACCCGAGCGCCTGGTGTTCCGGCGCAAGACCGCGTCCACCGCGTAAATCCGCACGAAACCCTGCCCCTGTTGAACGACCGCCATGGCATCGCGTTCTGACCAGCACCCGCACACCACCGCTGCAAGCCCCCAGCGCCGCAGCGCCGCACGGCAGGCCATCACACCCGAGCTGCGCCGCTGGATCAGGGCCCAGGCCCAGGCCGGCCACGCGGCACCCGCGATGCTGCAGTCCCTGCGCGATGCGGGCTGGAACGAGGCATTGGCCGCCGATGTGCTGGAGATCACGCTGCAGGAACACCTCGACGCCATGGCCACCCCCAAGGGCCCGCCGGCCGCGCCACGGGTACCCGAACCCTGGCTGCATGACTCCCCTGTCCTGGTGGATTGCGGCGACCGCACCGCGCATGTGCTGCTGACCATGGCCCAGCCGCGCATCGTGGTGTTTGGCCACCTGCTCTCGCCCGAAGAGTGCGACGCCCTGATCGCTGGCGCCGCGCCGCGCATGGCCCGCTCGCTCACGGTGGCCACGCAGACGGGCGGCGAGGAAGTCAACGACGACCGCACCAGTGATGGCATGTTCTTCCAGCGTGGCGAGAGCCCGCTGATAGCGCGCATCGAAGCACGCATTGCCCGCCTGCTGCACTGGCCCGTCGAGAATGGCGAGGGCCTGCAGGTGCTGCACTACCGCCCCGGGGCCGAATACAAGCCGCATTACGACTATTTCGACCCCCGCGAGCCCGGCACCTCCACCATCGTGCGGCGTGGCGGGCAGCGCGTGGGCACGCTGGTGATGTACCTGAACACGCCCGAAAAAGGCGGCGCCACCATCTTTCCGCAAGCGCAGATCGAGGTGGCGCCGCAGCGCGGCAACGCCGTGTTCTTCAGCTACGCGCGCCCCGACCCGTCCACCCGCACGCTGCATGGCGGCGCGCCGGTGATCGCGGGCGACAAGTGGATCGCCACCAAGTGGCTGCGCGAACGGGAATTCAAGTAAGAACAGGTTGCAGTGCTTATAGATAAAGCGCTAACAGCTATTGATTCAATAAATAGCACAAGGATTCACCATGACCACACCGGAACAATCCCAGCTGGGCAAGGCATCGGCGTACGCCGACCAGTACGACACCTCGTTGCTGTTTCCCATACCGCGCGCGGGCAAGCGTGCCGAGATCGGCATTGCGGGCGCAGCGCCCTTCTTCGGGGCCGACCTGTGGACGGCATTCGAGCTGTCGTGGCTGAATGCGCGCGGCAAACCGCAGGTGGCGCTGGCACACATCACCGTGCCCTGCGAAACGCCCAACATCGTCGAAAGCAAGTCGTTCAAGCTCTACCTCAACAGCTTCAACAACACGCGCTTTGCCGACGCAGCCGAGGTGCAGGCGCGCATCCGCGCCGACATCAGCGAAGCCGTGTGGCGCGGCGCCGAGCACCCGGCCACCGTGGGGGTCAAGCTGCTGCTGCCCGAGCTGTTCGACCGCGAGCCCGTGCACGAACTCGATGGCCTGAGCCTGGACCGCCTGGATGTGGAATGCACGCGCTACCAGCCCGCCCCCGAGCTGCTGACCGCAGCGCTGGGCGAAGCCCCGGTGTCCGAGGTGCTCACCAGCAACCTGCTCAAGAGCAACTGCCTCGTGACCGGCCAGCCCGACTGGGGCAGCGTGCAGATTGCCTACAGCGGCCCGCAGATCCACCAGGAAGGGCTGCTGCAGTACCTGGTGAGCTTTCGCA
>JANJSZ010000030.1 GCA_024711405.1 Acidovorax sp. | reverse complement strand
AAGACAGGTCAGACCGTGGTGGATGCAATCCGATAAGAGCGTGGCACTTCGAGTGCGCTAAACCGATAGGACATTCACCAGCGAATCCCATCAGGGACCGTGGCCCCGGCCACAGCAAGTCCGGATATACGGGTGCAATCTCTACCGTCTTGACTTCAGTGAGTGAGGGCTTGGCTTATTCGGGGCGTCCATATACGTGCTCTTTGGCCAGGTGCAACAGGGTGCCAATGCCCACCCCGCCGCCTGCCTTGATGCTGCGCCAGGTGCTGCGCGTGGCGCGTGGATCGTGGGGCTCTGCGGTGGCGCTCCATGCCTCGAAAAGGTCTTGGCCGGTGGCGTCTGGAAACTCGCTTTTGATGGCCATGCCCACCCGCGCCCAGTCCTCACGGGCCAGGCTGGCGGGGATGTGCGCCAGGGCTGCGCGGATCAGGTCGGGGGTGATGTGGGTTGTCATTGACGTTATTCAGATCGTGTGTAGATCCGTCGCTGAGTGGCAGCAGTGCGGCGATCCATCGCGGCCGCCGTGATTTGCGCGGCCTCTACGCGGGCAATGGCTTGCAGTCCCGCCGCATGGATAACTGCGGCCGATTGGATGTAGGCGGCCTTGAGGAGTGCGTTTTCATGAATGCGGCCGGTTTGAAAGTCAGGCGCATTGCGAAGGTGCTCCAACATCGCCATTTCCACGCTGGCGCATAGTGAGGCGTTCGCCGCATCCATGGCGCGGCCCTCCAGGGTGCGGGCGCTCATTGCTGCACCTCTGCAACCGTGGCGCTTGCGGCTGCAATACGGTCTTGCACCCACTGCAATACGGCCGTTTCTGACCACGCCACATGGCGCGCAGACAGGCGGATAGGCTTGGGGAAACTGCCGTCTGCAATCATTTGGTAGATGGTTGATTTTTGGCATCCGGTGATGTTTTCCACATCTGGGCGGCGTATCAGTCGGTCGCGTGGAACGACAGGGCGGGACTGGTGAACTACTTGCATTGCGGTGGCTTTCTTCCATTGAAGTCCCCGCATGGCCAGGACGGCACGGCGGGTGTGTATGGATTGGAAGTCGGCAAAACTTGCCGGGCAAAATCGCTTGCTTGCCGGGCGGGAAACCCGCATGAATGCTGGTGTTGCCCGGCAAATGCCCGGCAAAGTGGGCTAGCGCTTATTGCGTTGCCCACCTGTTCCCGTTGGTTTAACCGTGAAGGCATTGGCACCAATAGGATTACTTTTGCTGTCCGACCAGGCTTTTATACGGCGTCTGATTTCGCGGTCAGACAACCCTGTTTCAGCAGCCAGCGTTTGAGTGGGAGCGTGCGTCCGCTCATGCTTTTTCCGCATCTCTTCCAAGACTTGCCCGGTCAACTCTGGGTGCATGTCTTTCATGGTTTTTGGCTTCGGAGGCACCGCATTGATTGCAGTTTTTGCAATGGGCTCGGGCACCAATTGCAGCACCACTGCAGCAGGCGCAGCCACAGAGCCCCAGCCCCACAGCGCATAAGCCTTTTCGATTGGCAGCGCTAATTTGCGAAGGCGCTCCAACTGCGTTTGGCGATCTTCAATATCAAACGATGCGGGCCTGGGCTTTGGTACGTCGCCAGGTGGCATCAGTTTCACAAACCGGTTGCGCTCACGATTGGCCGCGATCACCCGTTGCATGTACCAATCTTGGTCGGTATTGAGGTCAGCCAGGCCAGGCCAACAGTCGTCCCATGCGTTGCCAATCTCACGAACAACAAACTCTGCAAGCGTGTTGGAATCCACAAAGTCCAGGTGCTGCCAAAAGCCTGCGGCCTTTACGTTTGCCCTGCCACTCACGGTAAGCGGCACTGCGAACGTGCGAGCGCTCAGGACATAGAGGCATTCCGCCTCTCCCTCGGTTATCAACCTGCCGAAAAGCTCTTGCACAACACGATCACGGGGCAACTCCTGCGCCAGCCAGGTAGCCACAGTTTCAAGGCGCACCAGCCGCCCGGCATTCGTTTCATTTGCTCGCTGCAGCCCGTACCTGCAATTGGGCTCCCACCCCTCCAAAGGATCAATTTTAGGTGGCTTGCTGGTGCTGTCCGCCATGTCAGTCCCCTCCGATCCTGTTCGCCTGCTGCGCCAGCGCATTCATGGCAGCCTCCATAACCCGCGCCAGCGGCTCAAGGCGATGCACGAAGACGGCATTGAATGCCTCTGCACTGCATCCATCCCTTAGCCCGGATATTTCCTCTGCAGCGCTTTGCAGGCTTTGCACTTCGCCCCAGCACCAGGCCAGCAGATCAGCGGGCGCTGCAGAAGGGTTGACGATGATGGCGGGGGTGTTGTTGAACTCAGCCCAATTGCTGGCCAGAAAGCCGAAGGCCCCGATTACAGGTTCAGACGCACTCATGCGGCACCCCCTTGTGTTGCTTCGACAGGGCCGTTTACGTCAGCCCAGAATGATGGGCCATACAGCCAGAGTTTAATATCACCGCGCACGCCCCCGCCAGTACCAACGTCAGCCAAGGCACACACACACACAACCATGCATTGCGCGGCGTCGACAAGCA
>JANJSZ010000004.1 GCA_024711405.1 Acidovorax sp. | reverse complement strand
ATCCTGTGGAACCGCTTCTCTGAGTACCCGTACAACCAGTACATGAACGGCGTCAAAATCTAAGAGCCGTTGCTGCGGGTGGCCCGCAAGGGCCTCCACATGTATTCAAGCCGCGCATGTCGCGGCTTTTTTGCGCGTGTGCGCATCGGTGCATCCAGACGTCAAAAGGGCTGCCATGGTGATTCCCTTTGGATCCATCGGGGGATGGCTGCAGCCAAAGAAAAAGGCCCCGAAGGGCCTTTGAGGGAGATGGCGCCATTCCCCGCGCAGCGTGGTCAGTTTGCCGGCTTCTTTAGCGCGTCTTCCATGGCCTTCATGGGGTCCTCCGCGGGGGCGTCCTGCGCCGCGTCGGGTGCGGCCGGGGTCGATGCATCTGGCGCCGGTTCCTCGCTGGCGCCAAACGGCTCTTCGCCGTAGCTTTCGCTGCTGCCTTCCGGTTGGCCCAGTGCGTCACGCATCTGGTCGCCAATGCTTTCCATGTTGTATTTCACCTTCGCATCCAGGGAGCCCGTGACGATCTGCGGGAAGGCGATCAACACGCCCACCATGGTCAGCTGGATCAGCAGGAACGGGATGGCGCCACGGTAGATCTGCATCGTCGTGACGGGTTCCATGGTCTTGCGTGTCACGCGGTCGATGTAGGGCTTGTCGGGTGCCACCGAGCGCAGGAAGAACAGGGCAAAGCCAAACGGCGGGTGCATGAACGAGGTTTGCATGTTCACGGCCAGCAGCACGCCGAACCAGATCAGGTCGATGCCCAGCTTGTCTGCCACGGGTGCCAGCAGGGGCACCACGATGAACGACAGCTCGAAGTAATCGAGGAAGAACGCCAGGAAGAACACCATGATGTTCACGACGATCAGGAAGCCGACCTGGCCGCCGGGCAGGTTGGTGAGCAGATGCTCCACCCACACCGGGCCGTCGGCGGCCTGGAACACCAGGCTGAAGGTGGTGGCGCCGATCAGGATGAACATCACGAAGCTTGACAGCTTGGTGGTGGAGGCGAGGGCCTGATTGAGCAGCTTCATGTCCAGGCGCTTGCGCGACCAGCCCATGATCAACGCGCCCATGGCCCCCATGGCGCCCCCTTCGGTGGGGGTGGCAATGCCCAGGAAGATGGTGCCCAGCACCAGGAAGATCAGCAGCAGCGGTGGAATCAGCACAAAGGTCACGCGTTCCGCCAGGCGCGAGAGCAGGCCCAGCTTGAAGCCCTTGTTGATCAGTGCAATGACCAGTGCCACCGCCGTGCCGCCGCACATGGCCACCACGATCTTTTCGTCGGTGGCCACGGACGTGACCAGTTCGCCCTGCCACCAGGTGTGCACGTCGGCCATGTGGCGTGCCAGGAAGATCGACACGGTGGCCGACAGCGTGGCCAGAACGGTCAGCGAGGTGTAGCCACCACCGCCATCGGGTTCGCGGTAGGTGCGGGCTTCCGGCGGCAGGGCCGGTACCTGGTGGGGCTTGAAAATCGCCAGAAACAGTACGTAGGCCACGTACATGCCCATGAGTATGAAACCGGGGAAGAAGGCGCCCTTGTACATGTCGCCCACGCTCTTGCCCAGCTGGTCGGCCATCAGGATCAGCACCAGCGATGGTGGAATGATCTGGGCCAGCGTGCCGGACGCCGCAATCACACCGCTGGTCAGCCGGCGGTCGTAGCCGTAGCGCAGCATGATGGGCAGCGAGATCAGGCCCATCGAGATCACCGATGCGGCAACCACCCCTGTCGTTGCAGCCAGCAGCGCGCCGACAAAAATCACAGCCAGGGCCAGGCCACCGCGCATGGGGCCAAACACCTGGCCCACGGTATCGAGCAGGTCCTCTGCCATGCCGCTGCGCTCAAGAATCAAACCCATGAGCGTGAAAAATGGGACCGCCAGCAAGGTGTCGTTGGCCATGATGCCAATCAGGCGCTGGGGGAGCCAGGCCAGCACCGAGCTGGGGAAAATGCCCATCTCGATGCCCACAAAGCCGAAGAACAGGCCGCAGGCGCCGAGGCTGAAGGCCACGGGGAAACCCAGCAGCAGGAACATGATCAGCCCCGCAAACATGAAGGGGGCGAAATTGGCAGCGAAGAATTCCATGATGAAGATGCTCCGTGGGCTCAGCGTGCGGGCGTGGCGGGTGGGGGGGTGCCCGCGGCACTGGCGGCGGCAGCGGCTTCTTGTTGCTGGCGCAGGATTTCGACCAGTTCTTCCTCGGAAGACTTGTCAACGAGGCGGCCCATGGGGTCGGGGCCCTGGCCGCGCAGGAAGGCGATGCGCTTGATGAGTTCAGACCAGCCCTGCAGCATCAGCAGCGCGAAGCCAACGGGCAGGGCCACCCATACGGGCCAGCGGATCAGTCCACCGGGGTTGCCCGACATTTCGCCGGTCTGGTACATCTGCACGACCAAGGGCCAGCTCAGGTACAGCACCACGATGCACAAAGGCGTGAGAAAGAGTGCAAAGCCCACGATGTCGATCCACACCTGTACGCGCTTGGGCAGGCGGCTGTTGACCACGTCGATGCGCACATGCTCACGGTGCAATAGCGTGAACCCGGCAGCCACCAGGAAAGACCAGGCGAACAGGTACCACTGCGCTTCCAGGAACGCATTGGAGCTGACCCCGAAAACCTTGCGCACCAGCGCGTTGACGGCGCTGACAGCGGTGGCGGCAAAGATCAGCCAGATGACGTACTTGCCGACAAAGGCATTGAGCCCGTCGATGGCGCGTGAAAATTTGAGAAGAGCCTGCATGGTGTCTCCAATGGAAAGGCTGTGCGTGCGACATCCCTTCCGCCCCGCGGGTAGGCGGGATGGCGGGACACATTTTTACAAAGGCGCGATTTTACGTAGCACTATAGTGGGAGCCTGACGGGAGTGTGACGGTGTAATCCCTTTGCTCCTACCTGGCTCTTGTGCTCTTATATGTATAGCAATCAGGGCTGCTTCCGGGGCTGTGAAGCGCGTTTCTTGCTTGCAAACTGCCACCATGGAAGCACCGTGCTCATGGCCAGCACCTCGCCGCAGTGCAGGGGGGTGTAGCCCGGCAGTGCCTGCATGTGCGCCCGCCACTCGGGTGTTTGCAGCAAGCGGCGCAAGGCCAGCGTGGCGGGTTGGTCCAGGCTGGCTTTCAGGCAGGCCAGGTGGTAGCGCTCCTGCACCAGCGGCACGAAATCCAGTCCCCGGGTCCACGCCACCACCTCGATGCCCATTCCCACATCGGCCGCACCGGCCGCCACCGCCTGGGCAATGGCGGTGTGCGAGGGTTCGTTGCGTGTGTAGCCCGGAATGGCCTGGGCGTCCACACCCGCCTGGGCCAGCAGGTCATCGAGCAGCACGCGCGTGCCGCTGCCCAGTGGCCGGTTGATGAAGCGGGCGCCGGTGCGCACCACATCCGCCAGGCTTTGGAGGCCG
>JANJSZ010000186.1 GCA_024711405.1 Acidovorax sp. | reverse complement strand
CCGGCAACGACGACTCTGCCAAGGCTGTGACGCTGTATGCACGCGGCATCGCTGATGCGATCATCGAAGGCCGTGCCAACGCCGTGAACGAAGTGGTCAAGGCGGTTGCCTCCGAAGGCGGCGACGAATTCGTGGAAGTGCAAGAGTCCGCTGCCTGAAGTCCCGACTGCGCGATGTATCGCGGATAAAAGCGGGGCCCCTGGTGAGCCCCCTTTTTTTTAGCCCGAATCTGAACTGACTGAACTGAATACTGAAGGAATAAAGATGGCTGCAATTACCGCAAGCATGGTGGCTGAACTGCGTGGCAAGACCGACGCTCCCATGATGGAATGCAAGAAGGCCCTGACCGAAGCCGACGGCGACATGGCCAAGGCCGAAGAGTTGCTGCGTGTCAAGCTCGGCACCAAGGCTGGCAAGGCCGCTTCGCGCATCACTGCTGAAGGCGTGGTCGCCAGCTTCATCAACGGCAACCTGGGTGCGTTGATCGAAGTCAACAGCGAAACCGACTTCGTCTCCAAGAACGACAGCTTCATCGCCATGGCCAACGCTGCCGCCAAGCTGGTGGCCGAGCACAACCCCGCCAGCATTGAAGCCCTGGGCGCGCTGCCCTACGAGCAAGACAGCTTCGGCCCCACGCTGGAAGACGTGCGCAAGGGTCTGATCGGCAAGATCGGCGAGAACATGTCGTTCCGCCGCTTCAAGCGCTTCAGCGGCTCCAGCCTGGCGGCCTACCTGCACGGCTCGCGCATCGGCGTGGTCGTCGAGTTCGACGGTGATGCAGCTGCCGCCAAGGATGTGGCCATGCATGTGGCCGCCATGAAGCCCGTGGCGCTGACCAGCGCCGACGTGCCTGCCGAACTGATCGCCAAGGAGCGTTCTGTCGCCGAAGGCAAGGCCGACGAAGCCAACAAGGAACTGGTGGCTGCCGGCAAGCCTGCGCAAAGCGCGGAAATCACCGCCAAGCGCATCGACGGCGCTGTGCAGAAATACCTCAAGGAAGTCTCGCTGGCCGACCAGGTCTTCGTGAAGGCTGCCGACGGCAAGCAGACCGTGGCCCAGATGCTCAAGGCTGCCAACACCAACGTGAAGGGCTTCACGCTGTATGTCGTGGGTGAAGGCATCGAGAAGAAGGTGGACGACTTCGCCGCCGAAGTGGCTGCGCAAGTGGCTGCTGCCAAGGCTGCTGCCTGATCGTTTCCGTTATCCCACAAGCCCCGTTCCTATCACCGGAGAAAGTCCCCATGTCCCACGCTGCACCAGCCCACAAGCGCATCCTGCTCAAGCTGTCTGGTGAGGCGCTGATGGGGGATGATGCCTTCGGCATCAACCGCACCACCATCGTTCGCATGGTGGAGGAGATCGCCGAGGTCACCCGCCTGGGCGTCCAGGTGGCGGTGGTGATCGGTGGGGGCAATATTTTCCGTGGCGTCGCGGGCGGCTCGGTCGGCATGGACCGTGCCACCGCCGACTACATGGGCATGCTGGCCACCGTGATGAACGCGTTGGCCCTGGCCGATGCGATGAACAAGCAGGGCCTGGTGGCGCGCGTGATGTCTGCCATTGCCATCGAGCAGGTGGTCGAGCCCTATGTGCGCCCCAAGGCCTTGCAGTACCTCGAAGAGGGCAAGGTCGTCGTGTTTGCGGCTGGCACGGGCAATCCTTTCTTCACCACCGACACGGCCGCTGCCCTGCGCGGTGCCGAAATTGGCGCCGAGCTGGTGCTCAAGGCCACCAAGGTGGACGGCGTTTATACTGCCGACCCCCAGAAGGATCCCACGGCCACGCGCTACACGAAGCTCAGCTTTGACGAGGCCATGTCCCGCAATCTGGGCATCATGGATGCGACTGCCTTCGCCTTGTGCCGCGACCAGAAGCTGCCGGTGAAGGTGTTCTCCATCATCAAGCACGGCGCCTTGAAGCGCGTGGTGATGGGTGAAGACGAAGGTACGTTGGTTTACGCTTGATCACGATGGATGGGCCTGCACCGGATGCAGGCCGGCCCCAGGAGAAAACATGACGATTGCCGACATCAAGAAGACTGCCGAAACCAAGATGGACCAGTCCATCACCGCATTCAAGAACAACCTGCAGAAGATTCGCACCGGCCGTGCCAACCCTGCGCTGCTGGACACCGTGCAGGTGGAGTACTACGGATCGTTTGTGCCGTTGAGCCAGGTCGCCAATGTGGCCCTGATCGACTCGCGCACCATCAGCGTGCAGCCCTGGGAAAAGGGCATGGGCGCCAAGATCGAGAAAGCCATCCGCGAAAGCGATCTGGGGCTGAACCCTGCGTCCATGGGTGATCTGATCCGCGTGCCCATGCCGCCCATGAGCGAAGAGCGTCGCAAGGAAATGACCAAGCTGGCGCGCAATGAAGGCGAGAGCGCCAAGATCGCCGTGCGCAACCTGCGCCGTGATGCCAACGAATCCGTCAAGAAGCTGGTCAAGGACAAGCTGGCATCGGAAGACGACCAAAAGCGCGCCGAAGCCGAAGTGCAGAAGTTCACCGACAGGCACATCGCGGAGATCGACTCTCTGGTGGCGGGCAAAGAACAGGAAATCATGGCGGTCTGAGCCGTCCATTGACGGGCCTGATCGTTCTACATGTCTGAACCCAAGGTGGTGCCACACCACATTGCCATCGTCATGGATGGCAACGGCCGTTGGGCTACGCGCCGCTTCCTGCCGCGCCTGGCGGGCCACAAGCAAGGGGTTGATTCGCTGCGCCGTTGCGCACGCGCTTGCGTGCAGCGGGGCGTGGCCGTGCTGACCGTCTTTGCGTTCTCATCCGAAAACTGGAACCGTCCGGTCGATGAGGTCTCTGGCCTCATGGAACTGTTGGCGATGGCGCTGGCGCGCGAGGTGCCGCAGCTCAAAAAAGATGGCGTTCGCCTGTACTTTGTGGGCGAGCGCGCGGGCCTGTCACCCAAGGTGTGTGACGGCCTGGCACGGGCGGAGGCCGCCACAGCGGAAAACACCCGCCTCGTGCTCAACGTGTGCTTCAACTACGGCGGCCGCTGGGACATCGCCCGGGCCGCTGCGTCGCTGGCAGCGCGCGGCGAACCCATCACCGAGGCCAGTCTGAATGGCGCGATGGGCCTGGCCCATGTGCCCGACCCGGACCTGGTGATCCGCACCGGGGGCGAGATGCGGATCAGCAACTTTTTGTTGTGGCAGGCCGCATACTCCGAGTTGTTTTTCAGCGACCGGCTCTGGCCGGATTTCGACGAATCGGCACTGGACGAGGCGATTGCCGCCTTCAGTGCACGCGAGCGCCGTTTTGGCAAAACCTCCGAACAAATCCTGACCGCGCATCCCGTCCCGGTGCTCGGCTGAATAGGCCCCATGCTTCTACAGCGTGTCATCACCGCTCTTGTCCTGCTGGCCATTCTGCTGCCCGCGCTTTTTTATCCCTCCGCGGTGCCATTCACGCTGGTCGTGCTGGTGCTCATGGCTGCCGGCGCATGGGAGTGGGGGCGCCTGAGCGGCTTTGGCCAGGCAGGTTCGCTGGCCGTGGGCGCTGCCTGCGTTGCCCTGTGCGGTGCGTCTTGGGCGCTGGGCTGGATTGATCGGCCCCTGACCGCCCTGTGGATCGTTGGAGGCGGCCTGTGGGTGCTGTGTGCGGCCTGGCTGCTGCGCGCCGGTGTGCCGGGCTGGCCCCGCATTCCTGCGGCCGTGCGCCTGGTGGCCGGGGTGCTGGCACTTTGGCTCGCCTGGCTGGCCGTGGTGCAGGCCCGCCATCTGGGCGTCAATTTTCTGCTGTCGGTGCTGGTTCTGGTGTGGGTGGCCGATATCTTTGCCTACTTTGCCGGCCGCGCCTTTGGTTTGCGTTTCACCAAGAGCAAACTGGCGCCTTCCATCAGTCCCGGCAAGAGCTGGGAAGGGGTGTGGGGCGGGCTGGCGGGCGTGATCGTGCTGGCATTTGCCTGGGTTGCCGCAGATACCTACTGGCAGGCCGCAGTGCCCAGTTTCTACAGCCGCCTGGCGCAGCAGGGTGGTTGGCTGCTGGTGATTTCGGTCCTGTTCATGGTGGCCATGAGCGTGGCCGGTGATCTGGTGGAGTCGCTGATCAAGCGCAGTGCGGGCGTGAAAGACAGCAGTGGCCTGCTGCCGGGGCATGGCGGGGTCCTGGACCGCGTGGATGCCTTGTTGCCCACACTTCCCCTGGCCCTGATGCTGACGCGCCTGACGACACCCCTATGAAACAACGACTCACTGTTCTGGGCTCTACTGGCTCTATTGGTACCAACACGCTCGACGTGGTGGCACGCCATCCGGATCGATTCGATGTGTTTGCCCTCAGTGCAGCCACCCAGGTGGACCTGATGCTGGCGCAGTGCGCGCAATTCAAGCCTTGCTTTGCCGTGATGGCCAGCGCACCGCATGCCCGTTTGCTGGCGGAGAAAATCAAGGTAAATGGGCTCAAAACGCATGTCCTTCAATCCCCAGATGCTCTTGAAATAATAGCTTCCAACGAGGAGGTGGATACGGTCATGGCGGCCATTGTCGGGTCGGCGGGGCTGGCGCCTTGTCTCGCGGCGGCCTGGGCCGGAAAGCGCCTGCTGCTGGCCAACAAGGAGGCGCTGGTCGTCGGGGGCGACGTGTTTCTGGATGCGGTGCGCGAAGGGGCGGCCACGTTGCTGCCGATCGACAGCGAGCATTCAGCCATCTTCCAGTCCTTGCCCGAAGATGCCGCCACCTGGAGCCAGCGGGTCGAGAAAATCATTCTGACCGCCTCCGGGGGGCCATTTCGCACCCGATCGCCCGACACGCTGCGCGATGTCACGCCGGAGCAGGCCTGCGCCCATCCCAACTGGAGCATGGGGCGCAAGATTTCGGTGGATTCGGCCACCATGATGAACAAGGCACTCGAAGTCATCGAGGCGCGCTATCTGTTTGGCCTGGCTCCGTCGCAACTGGATGTGGTGATCCACCCCCAAAGCATCATCCACTCCATGGTGCAGTACCGGGACACTTCGGTGGTGGCGCAACTGGGCACCCCGGACATGCGTGTTCCCATCGCGTACGGCCTGGCCTGGCCCGAGCGGGTCGAGTCGGGGGCTTCGGCGCTGAATTTCCATGCGCTTTCCGCCATGACCTTCGAGTCCATCGACGACCATGGGCATCGCGACCGCTTTCCCGGACTGCAGCTGGCGTGGGACGCCCTGGCGGCCCCGCAGGGCACGACGGCGGTCCTGAATGCGGCCAACGAGGTGGCGGTGGCGGCGTTTCTGGAGCGTCGCATCCGTTTCGATCAGATACACCATCTCAATCTTGCAACTTTGGAAGCGGTTTCCCCCTCCAACCCCGATTCGCTCAAGGCCTTGCTGGCCCTGGATGCCCAGGCGCGCAGTGTGGCCGAGCAGGCTGTCGGCCGCATGGCCGGCTGAATGCGGTTGATTCACGGAGCCATTGCATGTTGTTGACGCTTGTCGCTTTCGTTGTTGCTCTGGGCGTGCTAATCGCAGTGCACGAGTATGGACATTACCGGGTGGCGGTGGCCTGTGGTGTCAAGGTGCTGCGGTTTTCGGTGGGTTTTGGCAAACCGCTCCTGCGCTGGCAGCCCAAGGGTTCCGCCACCGAATTTGTGCTGAGTGCGTTCCCGTTGGGGGGCTATGTGCGCATGCTCGATGAGCGCGAGGCGCCCGTGTCCGAGGCCGAGCGCCATCTTGCGTTCAATGCCCAGCCCCTGCGCGCGCGCGCGGCCATCGTGGCAGCGGGTCCACTGGCCAATCTGCTGCTGGCCGTGTTGCTGTATTCGGTGGTCAACTGGATCGGTGTCCAGGAACCCAGGGCGCTGCTGGCCAGCCCCGTGGCGGGTTCGGTAGCGCAGGCTGCGGGTTTGCGCGGCGGTGAGCTGGTGCACAGCGCGGCCTTGGGTGCGAACGAACTGGAGCCCGTGCGTTCTTTCGAGGACTTGCGCTGGTTGTTGACCCGCGGCGCCCTGGAGGGCGAAAGGGTGCGGCTGGAGGTCGAGCCAACACCTGGTGCCGTGCACCGGGAGGTGTTGCTGGATATGGCGCAGCTCGACACGCGCGAGGCCGATGCGCAACTGTTTCGCAAGGTGGGGCTTCTGGGGCCCTGGACGCGTCCGGTGTTGGGCGAAATCATGGCCGGTGGCGCTGCGCAGCGCGCGGGGCTTCGCCAGGGCGATGTGGTCCTGAAAATAGGCGTGACAGAAGTGGTGGATGGCCAGCAGCTGCGCGAACTGATTCGCCAGTCCGTGCGCGCCGAGGCGGCCGTGGTGCAGCCCTGGCGCATCGAGCGTGGAGGTCAGCAGCTGACCGTGGACGTGATGCCCGAAATCTTTAAAGAGCAAGACGGCATTGTGGGTCGCATCGGTGCCTATGTGGGCGCGCCGCCCGAGCTGGTGATCGTTCAGCATGGGCCCGTTGAGGGCTTGTGGAATGGCGTTGTACGGACCTGGGACGTGTCCGCCCTGACGCTTCGCATGATGGGCCGCATGGTGCTTGGCCAGGCGTCCCTGAAAAATCTCAGTGGACCCTTGACGATTGCCGACTATGCCGGCCGCTCGGCCAGCATGGGTTTCACGCAGTACCTGGTGTTTCTGGCACTCATCAGCGTGAGTCTGGGCGTGCTGAACCTGCTGCCCTTGCCAGTCCTTGATGGTGGGCACCTGATGTATTATCTTTGGGAGGGTGTGACCGGCAGGAAGGTGTCGGATGCGTGGATGGAGCAGTTGCAGCGCGGTGGCGTGGCAGTGCTTCTTCTCATGATGTCCATTGCCCTGTTCAACGATATCACCCGGCTATTTGGCTAACCTTTTTGCCGCTGTCCCCTGCGTCATGCGGCTTCCGCTTCACTCATGAAAAAACACATCAATCGCTTGGGCGTGCGTACTGCAGCGGCCGTTGCCGCCATGGTTTTTGTCGCCAATGCGGCCTGGGCTCTGGAGCCCTTCAAGGTGCAGGACATCCGGGTGGAGGGGTTGCAGCGCGTGGAGCCTGGGACCATTTTTGCTTCCATGCCGCTGCGGGTGGGCGATGACTACAACGATGAAAAGGGCGCGGCCGCCATCCGGGCGCTGTTCGGTCTGGGATTGTTCAAGGATGTGAGGCTGGAAGCCACCGGCAATGTGCTGGTGGTGGTGGTGGAAGAGCGCCCGACCATTGCCGATGTCGATTTTGCAGGCACCAAGGAGTTCGACAAGGAGGCTCTCAAGAAGAGCATGCGCGACGTGGGGCTCACCGAAGGGCGTCCCTACGACAAGGCGCTGGCCGACCGGGCAGAGCAGGAGCTCAAGCGCCAGTACATCAACAAGAGCCTGTACGGCGCCGAAGTGGTGACCACTGTGACGCCCATTGAGCGCAACCGTGTCAACCTCACCTTCACGGTGGTGGTAGGCGAGCCTGCACGCATCAAGGAAGTGCGCATTGTGGGCAACAAGGCATTCAGCGAGTCCACGCTCAAGGGGCTCTTTGACCAGGACACCGGCGGCTGGCTGAGCTGGTACACCAAGTCGGACCGCTATGCCCGTGCAAAGCTCAACGCCGATCTGGAGACCCTGCGCTCGTACTATCTGCAGCGCGGCTACCTGGAGTTTCGCGTGGATTCCACCCAGGTGGCCATCTCGCCCGACAAGCAGGACATCTCCATTGTGGTCAATGTCACCGAAGGCGAGCGTTTCGTGGTGTCGGGGGTGAAGCTCGAAGGCAATTACCTCGATCGCGACGACGAGTTCAAGTCGCTGGTCACCATTCGCCCGGGCGAGCCCTACAACGCCGATCAGGTCACTGAAACGACCAAGGCTTTTTCCGAATATTTTGGGCGTTTCGGTTTTGCCTTCGCGCGCGTCGAGGCGGTGCCCGACATCGATCGCGAAAACAACCGCGTGACCTTGGTGCTGCAGGCCGAACCGGCCCGCCGGGCGTATGTGCGGCGCATCAATGTGAGCGGCAACAACCGCACCCGTGATGAAGTCGTGCGCCGTGAATTCCGACAGTACGAGGCCTCCTGGTATGACGGCGAGAAGATCCGCCTGTCGCGCGACCGTGTGGACCGGCTTGGCTACTTTACCGAAGTGGGCATCGAAACCCAGGAAGTGCCTGGATCGCCAGACCAGGTCGACCTCGTGATCAATGTGGCGGAGAAGCCCACAGGGTCACTGCAACTGGGCGCCGGTTTTTCCAGTGCTGAAAAGGTGGCCTTGTCCTTTTCCATCAAGCAGGAAAACGTTTTCGGTTCCGGCAACTATCTGGGGGTGGATGTCAACACCAGCAAGTACCGCCGCACCTTGGTGTTCAGCACCACCAATCCGTATTTCACCCAGAATGGCATTTCCCGTACGATGGATCTTTACTACCGTACCGACAAGCCCTATGAAGAGCAGGGTGGAAATTACCAGCTGGTCACCACGGGTGCATCCATTCGTTTCGGGGTGCCCTTCAGCGAGACCGACACCGTGTTCTTCGGTGGCGGAGTGGAGCAGATCAAGATCAAGGCAGGCACCCTCATGCCGGCCGCCTACTTGGCCTACGCGGACACCTATGGAAGCAGCAGCATCGCCGCTCCCCTGACCATTGGCTGGTCGCGCGATGACCGCGACAGTGCGCTGGCACCCAATTCGGGGCGTTATCAGCGGCTCAATTCCGAATGGTCTGTGGCAGGTGATGCGCGCTATCTGCGGGCGAACTACCAGTACCAGCAGTACATCCCGCTGAACAAGCGTTTCACGGTGGCCTTCAATGGCGAACTGGGCTATGGCAAGGGCATGAACGGTCGGCCGTTTCCGGTGTTCAAGAATTTTTACTCCGGTGGCCTGGGTTCCGTACGTGGTTTCGATCAGGGCACACTGGGGCCGCGCGATGTCACGGGCGCTTCCTTGGGCGGGCCCAAGAAAGTCACGCTCAATGCCGAGTTGATGGCACCTTTCCCAGGGGCCGGCAATGACCGCACGCTGCGCATTTTCACTTTCGTGGACGTGGGTAATGTGTATGGCGAAGATGACAAAGTCAGTTTTAATGACATGCGCGTATCCGCAGGTGTGGGCCTGAGCTGGATTTCCCCCCTGGGTCCGCTGCGTCTTGCCTATGCGCAACCGGTGCGCAAGTT